>DAOTWV010000196.1:0-17044 GCA_034435695.1 Anaerolineales bacterium
ACTGGCGAGCAGTTGTACCGCCAACGAAGGAGACCGCTTCGCTTTGCTCGCGGTGACACGCCTGGGAGAAATTTTCGGATAGGTTCTTAGCCGACTTTGGTGTCCTCAGCCGGGGAATTCCGGCGGGTGGGCTGAGCAGTTAGTTTACTGTTGCGGACTGTTGTATTCTGCAGTGGCGGGGCGTGTAGCCGTTGCTGCGCCCGTACTCCACAAGGCCGAAGCAACCTCCAGGCCTCCGGGGCATGCCGCAACTTTACAGGAATGGTAATCTGCATGAGTAACTACTCAGCCCCGGCGACTGAAGTCGCAGCAACGCCCGCGAAGTCGCCCTTCGGCGACTAATTTCTACCCTGCGAAGGCAGGTTTTGCAATCGTCGCCGCGGTTTCCAACCGCCGGACAGCAAAAAACAGGAGTAGTTGCCTGCATGAAAGGAAAACCATGGGAGAATGGAACGCAACCCAATTGGATGCCCTGGTAGAGCACATCAACATCGGGTTTGGCAGGGCAGCGGCTGCGCTCTCGGCGCTGGTGAGCCGACGCGTCCTCTTGCGCGTGCCGCAGGCGTATGTACTCATCCCCGGCCAGGCCTCGGAGAGGCTGCACGACATCCTGCCCCCCGACGTGTTTGCTGTGCAGCAAGATTTCCAGGGAAGATTCTTCGGGAAGGCCTACCTCCTGTTTTCGCACGAGCACGCGGCGGCCCTGGTGGATTTGCTGCTGGGTGGACACGGCGCCCTGCGTCAGTTGACCACTTCCGACCATGAGGCCATGTTGGAAATCGGCAATATCGTATTGAACAGTTTTCTGGGCACCCTGGGGAACCTGGTTGGTATGCGCCTGCGGTATTCCATGCCGCAGATTTGCCAGGCCAGTTTGTCCGCCCTGCTGCACCTGTGGCTGGAGGAACTGCCATCCGGCAATTACGTCGTCCTGGTGCACACGCACTTCACCATTTCCCAGGTAGAGACGAGCGGCTATCTGCTTGTGCTGCTGGATACCGTTGCCCTGGATGTGCTGCAACAAGCCATGTCTGTGTGAGATGCCATGTTTGGATTTTTTACGCTGGATACCGATTTGCGCATCAGACAGTGGAACCCCTGGTTGGCCGAATGGACCGGGCGGAAACCGGATGAAGTGGAGGGACGACCGCTGCTGGAAGTCTTTCCCGATATGAAGGAGCGCGGCATTGCCGATATCATCTCCTACGCCCTCGAGTTTTCCGCCCCCATGACGCTTTCCTGGCGTTTTCACCGCTACATCTTCCCTTCTGCGAGCGGCGAAACCGTTCCCCAATCTGGCCTGGTGCAGCCGCTCTACGATAGGGATAAGGTAACCGGCATGATTGTTGCCGTGCAGGATGTGCGTGACCGGCAGGTTGCCGAGGAGGAACTGCGGCTGCGCATTCGGGAACTGGAAACCCTGCATGAACTCGACCGCCTGATTTTGCGCAACGACGTGGATGCCGTTCTGCAAACCCTGGTGGAACGTGTGGCGGAACTCTTCGATGCCCTGCACGCGGAGGTCTTCCTGCTCGAAGGAGAGCGCCTGGTCTTGCGCGCCGCACACAACTGGCCTGCTGGTGCCACCCAGACGAATCTGGCTATTGGCGATGGCATTGTCGGGCAGGTGGCATTGCAGCGGCGTTCCTTTTTCAGTTTGGATGTTTCCCGCGAGAGCACTTACCTGCCCATTGACCCGCGCACGCGCGCCGAGGGGGCGGTACCCATCATCAGCGAGGCGGGCAGGCTCTATGGCGTGCTCAACATGGAAAGCGCCCACCCGGAGCGGCTCATCAGCGGCGGAGTACAGGACTTCCTTGAGACCCTGGGGCAGCAAATTGCCATAGCCATAGAAAACGCCGAAGCCCAGCGCCGTGAACAGAAGCGTCTCAAAACACTGACCCATTTGCGCGACCTGGGCGTACAACTGGCGGGCACGCAGCGCATTACGGACGTATACGACCTGACAGCACAGGCCGCACAACATGTCTTTGAGACCAAAAGTTTGCTCCTCTATGCCCTGGATGCGGATGATGAAGAAGAAGCCGTCATCGGGGCTGCCCAGCCAGTGGATTTGTTTTCTCAGGTGCCTCCTACCCTGCCCAGGGAGTACCTTTCCGACTTGCAGGCGGCTGTCGTGTGGCCCGCGGGAGAGCAGCCTGCCTGGTTTCCTTTGCCCGCTGGAGAGGCGCACACGCTGGCTGTCTTTCCCTTGCGCAGCCAGGAACGCCTGCTGGCAGTGTTATTTGCCGCCTTTTCTGAACCCTGGGTTGTGAACGCGGCCGACGTGCATGCACTGGCGTTACTTTCCGAGCAACTGGGGGCGCAGATTCATGCCTGGCGCCTGCAGCGCGAGAGTTTGCAACGCCTGCGGGAACTGGATGCCCTGCATGTGGCCAGCCAGCGTCTGCGGGAGGCCGAAGATGCCATGGGCGTGTTGGGGTTGACGCTGGAAAGCGCCATGGATGTCCTGGATGTACCCTGCGGAGCGGTGCTCCTTCTGCGCCAGGGGCGAGCCTTTCTGGAGATTGCCCACCTGCGTTGTTTCCACACACTGGAAGATTCCCGCCAGCGTGCCTTTCCCCTGGAAACCTCTCTGGCCGGACAGGTGATTCAGGCCGGCAAGCCTCGCATGGTGCGCCGCGTGCGGCACGAGGCGCTGCTGGGCGCAGCCCCGCCCCCGGAAATGGAGACATCCGAAGATGCGCTCATGGACGCCTTGATGGTGCCGCTTTTCGTGCCGCATGGTGCGTTTTCCGCGCTCTTCTTGCTGGCCGCGCCGCCGCACCGCCGGCTGAACGAGGATGACCTGCGCCTGCTGGATACCCTGGTGCAGATGGCCGGCATCGCAGGGCAGCGTGCGTATCTGCGTCGTCGCACAAAACAGCAGGTGGCGCGCTTGATGTCTCTCAGTCAGGTCACGGCAACCGTAAACGCCAGCATGGACCTCAGTCTCTCGCTGGCCGTGCTGCTCGACGAAGCCCAAAAGCAACTTGACGTGGATGCTGCAGCAGTGTACCTGTTTTCTGCCCCTGAGCGTCGTTTGAAAATGGTGGCGCACAGCGGGTTGCCTCCTGCCCCCCCCGGTGCGTGGGATGTGTACCCCCTGAACGAACCGCTTTCCCGGCAGGTGCGCATCGTGCTGGATTTGCAGGCCCAGCAGATATCCGGCGGCCTGTATCGTCCCCTGCGCCAGGCCGGTTTTCGCACCTGTGCCAGTATTCCCTTGATTGTCAAGGGTACTGCACGCGGCATGCTGGTGTGCCTCTCGCACCAGGTGTTTCAGCCGGATTCGTACTGGGTGGAATTTTCGGAGATTTTGGGGCGCGTCACGGCCATGGCCGTGGATATGTCCGAAATGTTCAGCGGTCTGGAGCGTGCCAATACCGAACTACGCATAGCCTACGACGCAACCATCGAGGGCTGGGCCAAAGCGCTCGAATTGCGCGATAACGAAACCAAAGGGCACAGCGACCGGGTGACCGACATGACCGTACAACTGGCTGGCCTGATGGGCTTCGATGCAGAGCAATTGACGTATGTGCGGTGGGGTGCCTTGTTGCACGATATCGGCAAAATGGGCATCCCCGATTCCATTTTGCACAAACCCGGCCCGCTTACCGATGAGGAGTGGCAAATCATGCGCATGCACCCGGTGTATGCTTACAATTTGCTGCGTGAAATCGAATTCCTGGGACCCGCGATAGACATTCCCTATTGCCACCATGAAAAATGGGATGGCAGCGGCTACCCTCAGGGGTTGCGCGGAGAGCAAATCCCCCTGGCGGCGCGCCTGTTTGCCATCGTGGATGTGTGGGATGCCCTGCGCTCCGACCGTCCCTACCGCAAGGCGTGGCCGCGGGAAAAAGCCTGCCGGTTCATCATGGAACAATCTGGAATACACTTCGACCCTGAAGTAGTACGCCTGTTTTTACGCCTGATAGGAGAAAAGGAATGACCACGGGATTGTCAGGCGATTTGCTGGACATGCTCCCCTTCGGGGTGCTCATTGCCGGGGAAGACCTGCGGGTGCGCTACCTCAATCAATGGCTGCGCGCCTACCTCGAAGAACGCGCCGATGCCGTCCTGGATGTCCCCCTGCCGGAGGCTTTCCCGGAATTGCTGGATGCCGGACGCCTGGCGGCCTTCCAACTGGTCTTGCAAACTGGCCAGGCCGTGGTGCTTTCCACGCGTTTGCACCGTTACCTTATTCAGTTGCCGGCCCCTGTGCTGGAACATGAGCAGTGGATGCCGCAACTGACCTATCTTTTGCCCTCCCTGAACGCCGAGGGACGGCCTACCGGCGTGGTGGCCCTGATTTACGACCAGAGCGAAACCCTGCGCACTGAACGTAGTTTGCAGCGTGAATTGCAGAAGGTGCGCATCCTGTACGAAATCGACCATGCGCTAACCACCTTGCGCATGCAGGACAGCCTGGAAATCATCGTGGAGCACATCCACAAAAAATTGAACGCAGACCAGGTGGCCGTGCTCCTGCAAAAGGGCAATGACCTGGAAATCGCGGCTGGCAAAGGGGTAGTTTTCCCGCCCCGGCGCAACCGCTTTTCGGTGTATAGCGGCTTGAGCGGCTGGGTGCTGCGCACGGGAGTCCCCGTGGTGGTTGGTGATGTACGCAAAGACCGGCGTTATCTGGCCACTGACGCCGGCTTGCGCTCGGCCATTGTGGTTCCCTTGCACATCCAGGGGCGGGTGGCGGGCGTCATTTCCGTGGAAAGCCGTGAACTGGATGCCTTTACGCATGAACACCTGAATTTGCTCGAAGCACTGGCTGCCAGAGCAGCCATTGCCATTCAAAACGCAAGCCTCTACCAGCAGGTGGAACAGCGCCGCGCCTATTTCGAGGCCGTGCTCGACCAGACCGGAGATGTGATTTTTACCCTGGATTCCAATTTGTGCATCACCACCGTCAATGCCGCCTGGGACGAGTTTGCCCGCCAAAATGGCGCTCCGGAACTGGTCGGAGACAAGGCCCTGGGACGGAACGTGTTGCATGCCATGACGCCAGAGATGCGCCGCAAATGGGAGCCAATTTTGCGCTCCCTGCTGGCAGGGGAACGCGAAACCTACACCGAAGACATCCCCTGTCATGCGCCCATGCAGGAACGCTGGCTGAACTTGCGCATTGCCTCCCTGAGGGACGCCCACGGCAAGGTCGCTGGCCTGGTGTGTAGCACCCGCGATATTTCCGCCCGTGTGCTGGCAGAACGCCAGTTGCGCCGCGCCAACAGCCAGTTACACGTCTTGCTGGATGCCATGCGCCTGATGAGCAGCCAATTGAGTCTGCAGGCCCTGCTGGATTCTACGGTGAACTTCCTGTGCAGCGCCTTCGATGTGCCCGCCGCGGCCTTTTATGCCTGGAACACGGAGCGTCGAGATTTCGAAATGCAGGCCAGCCGCGGGCTGAGCGAGGCATACCACGCACTGCGATTGCCCCCCCTGGAAGATGCCTCTGGTGAACACATCCAGCACTTTGGCATGACCAGTTATGTCCCCGACCTGCGGCGCTGGCTGCGCAGCATGGGCATTCCCGAGGCAGTATGGCTGGGAGCCGACGGCGTTTCCAGCATACTGCTGGCACGAGTGTACACCCACCGCCAGTTTGCCGGCCTGTTGATGCTCTGTGCGATGGATGCGCCTCGCCATTTTGGCGAGGATGAACGCGATTTGCTGGAATCGCTGGCCGCGCAGTTTGGTGTGGCGTTGGAGAACGCCCGTGCCTTTGCCGAGCAGCAGGCGCTGGCCGTGACGGATGCGCTCACGGGCCTGTACAACCGCCGGCAATTCAACCTGCGCCTGGAAGAGGAAGTCGGCCGCGCCGCCCGCTACCAGGAACCCGTGGCTTTGGTGATGGTGGATATTGACGATTTCAAGTCTTTCAATGATACTTTTGGACACCCTGCCGGCGACCGGGTACTCAAATCCCTGGCGATAGTCATGCGCAGCCACCTGCGCCGCGTGGACATGGTGGCGCGTTATGGCGGAGAAGAATTTGCCATCATCCTGCCGCGTGCCCTGCCGGCGGACGCCTATCGGGTTGCCGAGCGCATCCGTGCCGCCGTAGAAGCCCAGATGCAGCCCATCGTGGCCGATATCTGCGCGGATGCCGCGCCGGAGAAACCGCCCAGAGAGAAAATCACCATCTCGATGGGTGTGGCCGGCGCTCCCCGGCATGCCCAGGAAGCCCCCACGTTGCTCAACCTGGCCGATGTCGCTCTGTACGAGGCCAAGCGCCGCGGCAAGAACCAGGTCTGCCTGTACCGTTCCAGCGACACCGGCGCACTGCTCTCCGATGCCGCAAAAACGGAAGCCACTTCCTCCCACACCAGCCCCGATGCTGGCTCTCCCGCCTCCGACCAGTCCGACGCATGACCCCCTTCTCCTTTCCGCGCTTCTTCAAAACCGTACGCGGCCGTCTGATGGCCGCGTTTTTGCTGGCTGTGCTGCTCCCCCTGTTGGGGACGACCCTGTACGGCAACTGGATTACCAGCAAAATCATCCGGGAACGCGCCCTCGAAGCCTCCCATGCCGATACCTTGCGGCGTGCTTCCCAGGTGCGTGATTTTCTCGACAACGTCGAGAACGATGTGCTCTACCTCGCCACCCTGGATGACCTGCGCCGCCTGCTCGAAGCCCAACGCTTCGATGAGCAGCGTAACATCCTGCGCTACCGCCAGGAACTGGCGCGCGAATACTACACCTTTGCCGCCACCCACCCGCACTACTACCAGGTACGCTTCCTGGATGCCTCCGGGCAAGAGGTCGTGCGCGTGGATTCCGATGGGCAGCAGGCACACATCATCCCCTGGGACCAATTGCAGGATAAATCCGACCGCTACTACTTTACCGAGACCATAGCCCTGCCTCCCGGAGCGCTGTACGTTTCCCCGCTGGACCTCAACCGCGAGCATGGGCAGGTGGAAATACCGCATACCCCCGTCATCCGCTATGCCATGCCGGTGGATTACCTGGGGGAGCGTGCCGGTATCGTGATTATCAACGTCTTTGCCGATTCTTTCTTGCGCTTTCTGGAAGACCACGCTCCCGCCTACGACACCCTGCTGGTGGATTCTCAGGGCTACTACCTGATGCACCCCCAGGAGGCGCGCCGCTGGGGAAGCCCGCGTGACCTGGATACTGGCTACCGCCTGCAGCGCGATTTTCCCCCCGATGTGGTGCAGCGCGTGCTTTCGGGGCGTGTGGGCGTAGCCCAAAGCGGCGAGGCCACCCTGGTGTTTGCCCCCATCCATGTCACTGGCAGCGAAGGAACCCAAACCTGGATGGTCGTACGCGTGGAAGCGCAGGATACCCTCTACGCTCCTGTGCGTTCCTTTCGTCTGACCGCGGGGGGCATCCTTGCCGCCGCCATTCTCTTTTCGGTTTTCTCGGCCTTCACCCTGGCGACGCGGTTCACGCGTCCCATCGAAGCCCTGCAGGAGGGGGTACGCGCCTTTGCCCGGCGCGCCGAATACCGCCCTCTCCCCATCCCTGGTGAGGACGAAATCGGCCAGTTGACACAGGAATTCAACCGCATGGCGCGCTTGCTGCAGAAGCATATCGCGCAACTGACGGGGTTGAACGAAGCCGGACGGCGCATGACCGCCAGTCTGGAACGGCAACCTGCACAACAGGCGGTACTCGAAGCCATCGCCTCCCTGCTCCCCGTGGCGGGCGCGGCGCTGCAGGTGTGCCGCGCCGATGAACGTTGCCGTCTGGTTTCCCAAAGTGCATCGCTGCCGCCGGCATTGTCGGATGAAACCCTGGAAACCTTGCGGCGCGAAGCCCGCACACAGCAGCAGGCGTGCAGCATGCGCGTGGGGCAGGTCACCGTCTATTGCGCCTGCCTGCCGCTCAGTGCTCCCGATACCTGGTACCTGCTGGCCTGGGGAACAGACCCCGATTTGCAGCAGGTGGTGATGCACAACCTGTTTGCCACCCTGAGCGTACAGGCATCGGTTGCCCTGGAAAACGTGCTGCTGTACGAGCGCCTGGCCGAACACCGCCAGCGCCTGGCGCGCCTCCTGCAGACCACCATCCGCGCCCAGGAAGAGGAGCGCAAAATGGTGGCCTACGACTTGCATGATGGCCTGATTCAAGACCTGGTGGGCGTGCGTCTCTGCCTGAGTAACTTCGCAGCCTGGCAGCAACAAGCCCCGGAACTGGCCGGAGAGGCGCTGCAAAAGGGCAGAGAACAACTGACTCAGGCCATTCGGGAAGCCCGCCGTTTGTTGCAGGGACTGCGCCCCACGCTGTTGGACGACCTGGGACTGCTCACTGCCCTGCGGGAAACCACCCGAGAGAACGCCGAACTGGGGCAATGGCAGGTACACCTCGACCTGCCGGAAGACCTGCCCCCAATGGACGAAGCCATCGAGATGACGGCTTTTCGCATCCTGCAGGAAGCCCTGGCCAACATCCGCAAACATGCGCAGGCACACAACGTCTCCCTGCGTGTGCGCGCCGACGACCGATTGCACATCACCGTGCAGGATGATGGACGCGGCTTTGAACCCCAGGCATTGCCAGATTCCCGGCAATCCATTGGCTTGACCAGCATGCGCGAACGCGCCTATCTCGTGGGCGGGGTGTGCCGCGTTCACAGTGCGCCTGGGGCAGGCACACGCATCGAAATCACCTTACCCTTGCAATTGGAAGAGGAATTTACCCCATGACTTCCCCCCGTATCCTGATTGCCGATGACCATGGAATCGTACGCTCCGGCCTGAGTACGCTGTTACGCTCTGCCGGCTTCGAGGTGGTGGCCGCTGTGGCCGATGGGGTGCAGGCCGTGGAACAGGCCTGCGCCTTGCAGCCCGACCTGGCGCTGCTGGATATCCGTATGCCCGGTATGGACGGTTTGCAAGCCTTGCGAGAAATCAAGGCCTGCAGTCCCGGCACGGTCGTGGTCATCCTGACCACCTACGCCAACCTGGAATACCTCAGCCAGGCTGTAATGGCTGGGGCAGCCGGTTACCTGACCAAGGACCTTGAGCCGGAGCGCCTGCCAGAACTGCTGCAAACCGTGCTTTCGGGAGAAAACCTGCTGGATGAGCGCATGTTGCAGCGCGTGCTGGATGAAGCCGCCCGCGAGATACGCACCGAACCGGAAGAACTGGCCGACCTGACAGAGCAGGAAATACGCGTGTTGGCGCTGATTGCCCGCGGCCTGAACAATCAGCAAATTGCAGAGACGCTGTACGTCTCGCGCAATACCGTCAAGACGCACGTGCGTCACATCTTCGAAAAACTGCACGTCTCCGACCGCACCCAGGCCGCCATCTGGGCAGTCCGGCATGGGCTTTGACCAGGAAGCACGCAGAACCTTCCCGAAAATACACCGCAGGACAACTGCTTGCCAGTTGTCCCCCCGTTGCATAAGTGGTACGCGGATGGCGCGGACGTACGCGAATTTTGATTGGCTTTCGTAACCCTGTCGCGGCTCCCAGCCGTCGGGCAATCCTGCCCCTCTGAAAGAATCACCCCGCGGGGTGATTTTTTTAATCCCCCACTCATCTATAATCCAGGCGCATCGTCGCGCTATAGGCGCGTCTTTTTGTCCGTCTAAGGAAACCCCAGTTGCGGACTACTTATCTGTCCCCTCGTAAGGCGAGCCTTTGGCTTGCGGACTGCAACTCGATTATCCGCAACCCAGGTTCAAGGAAAGGAGGTGCCCCGTTCCAAAACATGCACGTAATGCTGTTTCCCCAGGGGGGCAGCGCGGAAAACCGGGAATGCTCCGCGTTGCAGTCTGACACCTGTCAGAAGTTTGAGGAGATGCACCAATGAAGAAAACCTTTGCAGTTGTTCTGGCTTTACTCGGCGTGGCGTTGCTCACCACCGCGGCATTGGCGGCCCCCAATGCCGCCGCACCGGCAACCCAACACGCCGCCCCTGCATTGCAGGAAGGGCAGGAAGGTTGTCTCTCCTGCCATCAGGGGATTGAAAACATCCGTGACCCCGAATCGGCCATGATGAAGCAAATCATGGCGCAAGGGGAATGCACCACCTGTCATGCCGGTGACCCCAGTGTGACCGGTACGCCGGATGATGCCGAGGCTGTGGCCGCGGCCCACGGCGGCGATACGGGAGAATTCTACCCAGACCCCGGCAGCCCCTGGGTGGCCGACAAGACCTGCGGCAAATGCCACACGGATTACAACTACGCCCTCATCCGCTCGCTGATGAACACCGAGGCTGGCAAAATCCAGGGGAACCTGTGGGCCTGGGGTGTACAGGGCAAGTATGGCGAAGGCCGCACCGTGAAATACGGCAACTACACGCTGGATGACGAAGACGGCGCAACCCCCATCTTCGGCACCGATGCGTACAAGCAGTACATGGAAGCCATGGTGGCTGCTTTCCCCGACCAGTTCCCCGCTCACCTGGACAAATTGCCCGTCCCCACTGTGGATGAAATCGTGCAAGACCCCTCGCTGGCCGCGTTTACCTATCAGGTCAACCAGTGTCAGCGTTGCCACGTGGGCACGCCGCCGCGCTCCAAGCGTGGTGACTGGCGCGGGATGGGCTGCTCGGCTTGCCACATGCCCTACAGCAACGAGGGCTACTACGAGGGCGGCGACCCCACCATCCCCACCGACCAGCCCGGCCATCCGCTGGTGCACGAAATCCAGGGCACGCGCGAAGCCCGTAATGGCATCCCCGTGGAAACCTGTAACTCCTGCCACAACCGCGGTAAGCGCATCGGCGTGAGTTACGAGGGCATCATGGAGTTCCCCTACGGCACGCCCTTCGATGAACAGGGCGGCAAGCAGCCCAAACTGCACACCAAGCAGTACCTCTACATCGCCGACGACCTGCACCACTCCCAGGAAAGCCGCCCCGAAAACCCCGAAGGCGGTATGCTCTGCCAGGACTGCCACACCAGCATCGAGATGCACGGCGATGGCAACATTCCCGGCACAACCCTGGGGCAGGTCGAAATCGAGTGTGCCGACTGCCACGGTACGCCGGATGCCTATCCGTGGGAACTGCCGCTGGGCTATGGCGAAGAAGCCTTTGGGCAAATCAGCAGCGAGGGGCGCGGCGTCACCAACCAGTTGCCCGCCAACCTGCTCAACGGTACGGTGTATGACCCCGAAGACGGCTACCTGCTCACGGCGCGCGGCAACCCCTTTGGGAACGTCGTCCGCCGCGGCGACCAGGTCATCCTGCACTCGGCTACCGGGCGCGACTACTTCGTACCCGTGCTGAAGGACATCAAGCAAAAGGGCACCTGGGAATCCCCCGACGCAGAAGTGGCCATGGACAAGGTCAGCACCCACATGGACAACATGGAGTGCTATGCCTGCCACTCCAACTGGGCGCCGCAGTGTTACGGCTGCCACGTGACCGCCGACTACTCCGATGGCAAGAGCGGCACCGACTGGGTGGCCGTTGGCAACAGTTTCGCCGCTGGTCAGGGCGATATGAGCCTGAAGACCCCCGGTAAGATTTCCGAGGGCCGCGCCTACCTGCGCTGGGAGAACCCCATCCTGGGTGTCAACGGCGAAGGGCGCGTCACCCCGCTCATCCCTGGCTGCCAGGTGGTGTACACCGTCATTGGCCCGGATGGGCAGAACGTGGCGCACAACGTGATTGGCCGCACGCCCGCCAACGAAGAAGGCGGCGGTGCCGAAGGCCAACTCGGCCTGGATATGGCCCCCGCCCAGCCGCACACTGCTGGCCGCAAAGCGCGCACCTGTGAATCGTGCCACAACGACCCCAAGGCGCTCGGCTATGGCATCAATGGCGGTGAGTACATGAAGGGCAACGACCAGGACCTGTACGTCGAACTGGTGGATGCGGAAGGCAATCTGCTGACCAGCAACGCCCAGGTACAGGCCCCCGGCATCCCCGACCTGGGGCATGATTGGGCGCAAATCGTTGACCCTGAAACGGGCGAGCAGTTGATGACCGTTGGTTCTCACTGGCCGGGTTCTGGCCCGCTCAGCGCCGAGCAGCGCGACCGCATGGAGCGTGTCGGTCTGTGCATGGGCTGCCACCAGAACATGACCGATACCGCCTTCTGGACCGACCAGGTGGTGGCGACCTACGGCGAAATCGTGACCAACGACGACCACATCAACCTGATGAATCAGTTGGTGCACGATGCGGTGGAAGGCAAGACCGCGGCGGCTGACTTGACTGCTGCCCAGGCGGAAATCTCCAACCTGAAGGAGCAACTGGCCTCCCAGGGCGGCGAGACCGCACCGCAGCCGGCTGCGCCCGCCGAAACCGTGGAACCGGCCAACCCCGTGCGCACCCCATCCGGGAATCCCCCCTGGCTGTTGGCGGCGATTTCCCTGATTGTGGGCATCGCGCTGGGTGCTGGTGCCATCCTGGTTGCCCGTAAGAAATAACCCCTGGTTCATGCAGGGTAGGGGAGGGCGTGTCCCTCGCCCTGCCCTGCGGTACGTTTACTGCACCAGAAGGAACTGCGCCTCTCTGGTTGTGACATTCCCTGGGCGGTGTGTGTCTTGTGGCGCACACTGCCCATTTTCGAGGAGTCTTCATACACATGAGCCATAATCGTCGTTTGGTTTTTATTTTGTTGGGTCTTTCCGCGCTCTTCCTGGTGTTGGGCGCCTGGTTTGGGTACCGCGCCTGGCAGAGTGGACAGGCCGCTGCTCCTGCCAATGCGGCCTCTCCCGCAGATGATTTCGTTGCCCTGGGGCTGGAACGT
This sequence comes from Anaerolineales bacterium, assembly GCA_034435695.1. Lineage (GTDB taxonomy): Bacteria > Chloroflexota > Anaerolineae > Anaerolineales > DRKV01 > DRKV01. The sequence continues at coordinate 12,701 of DAOTWV010000196.1, forward strand.
GCCCGCGGCGGGGATGTGGAAGGCGCCATCCAGGCCCTCAATGTCGCCATTTCCGCTGACCCCGAAGGGGCTGCCGAAGCCTACTACTACCGCGGTTTGATTCACGCCGAGTTGGGAGAAGCCGCCGATGCATTGGCCGATTTCGACAAAGCAATCAGCATCAACCCCCACCGGGCGGAATTCTTTGCTTCGCGCGGCACCACTTACCTGTCCACTGGCCGCCCGGCCTCCGCAGTGGACGATTTCAGCGAGGCTATCAAAATCGACTCTTCCTACGCGCCCACGTATGTCAACCGCGGCCAGGCCTATGCCCGCCTGGAGATGTTCGACCTGGCGGAGCAGGATTACAATCACGCCATAGAACTGGATGACCGCCTGATGGCCGCGTACTTCAACCGCGGTGTGCTGTACATGAACCAGGAAAAGCCCGAAGAAGCCATTGCCGATTTCACCCGCTGCATCGAACTGGATGCCGATGCCCCTGCACCCTATTTCAACCGCGCCGTGGCGCTCATTCAACTGGGACGCAATGATGAGGCGGCTGCCGATTTGACCCTGTACATCGGGATGACACAGGACGAAGAGGGCAAGCACCAGGCGCAGGCTTTGTTGGAGAGCATGAGCACCAGCCAGTAAATGTTGGGGTATAATCCCCAATATGGATGAGCGCTTTTCGCTTGCTGTTACCCTGGTGGGAGATGTTTCTTCCGAGCCGGGGGCATACGTCAAGTATGGTGTTTTCTTGCAGCAACTGGCACGGCATATCCCCATAGCAGGCGTTTTCGATGCAACTTTGCGAAATTTCGCGCGCTGGCGCAACGCGGCGCGCGTTTTTCATTACAACCCGACGTTGTGGAAAGCCCGCTTTTACCAGAATGTGCCTGCGTTTCGGGCACGCAGTAAACGGGCAGCGCACTGGCTGGGTACCCTTTCCCCTGCACCGGCGGCAGTGATGCAGATTGGCGTGCTCTTCGACACCTTGTGGGAGCAGCCCGCCATCCCCGGATACATCTACACGGATTACACGGCATGGCTTTCGGCGCAGCGGAATGTGCGTGAGCGTTCTCCTTTTTCTTCGCAGGAATTGCACGAGTGGATAGCCCTGGAGCGCCGCGCCTACCAGCGCGCCCGCCATGTCTTCGTGCGCAGTGCACTGGTGCGCGAATCGCTGATAAACGATTACGCCATTGCCCCCGAAAAAATCACCGTGGTGGGCGGCGGCGTCAACTTCAAGCATTTGCCGGAGATACGACGTGTGCCGCGCCCGCCGCGTAACCTGTTTTTCATTGGGAAGGATTTTTACCGCAAAGGGGGGGATGTCCTCTTGCTGGCCTTTGCCCGCCTGCGAGAGCAAATCCCGGATGTGCGTTTGAAACTGATGACCAATTTCCCTAAAAGCGCCTCGGCGCTCCCCCTCGAAGGCGTGGAGGTGATAGCCCCAACCTGGAATCGCAGCGTCATCCAGGGGTTGTACTCGCAGGCCGATGTCTTCGTGCTGCCTTCGCGCCTGGAGACCTGGGGCGATGTGCTGCTGGAGGCGATGGCGTATGGCCTGCCATGCGTCGGCGTAGAGGGGGATGCCGCCAGTGAAATCATCCTGCCGGGGAAAAGCGGCTTTGTCGTGCCGCAGCAACGTCCCGGCGCACTGGCCGCGGCCTTACTGCGGTTGTGCAGTGACCCGCAACTGGCATTTCACATGGGGCAGGCAGGACGGCAGCACGTCGAGCGTTTTTGCACCTGGGAACACGTCGTGGCGCGCATGCTGCCTCACTTCGAAGCCATCAAAGCGTCTCGATAGTCCCCAGGGGGTCTGTGGCGCAGGGGGTCAATCCCGCATCGCGCAATTGTTCCTGCAACTGCCGGATAACTTCCTTTAACTCCGCCATGCGCACTTCGCGCCCGGCCATCAGCGCCACCATGCGTTCCAGTTCGGCGGTGCGCTCGGCCACGCGCTGCTCCAGCGTGCGGGCGTAGGCTTCGATTTCCGTGCGCAGGCGTGCCTGGTGGATGGCAATCGCCAGGGTCGCCGCCACTTCACGGGCTGTGTCCAGGTGTTCCTGGGTGAAGGCCTCCGGCTGTGCATACCCCACATTCAGCGCCCCGATAACGCGTTGCTCGACAATCAGCGGCACGTTGAAGTAGGCAAAGATTTTCTTCCCCACCAGGTGTCGAATCACAGGAGGGGGAGCATCCATTTTTTGTACGTCTGGTACGGTATGCACCTGTCCCTGCAATACTTCCGGGGCTACCTGATACTCTTCCCACGGGACGCGCACACCATCCACGAGAGGAGGGGTGCCTGCTGTCCATTCCCCCAAAATGTGGACTTCGTTTCTCTCTCTGGCAAAATGGGCTATGCTGATGCGCTGGCAGGAAAGCAGGACGCGCAAACGCTCCAGCGCCGTGAGAGCCACATCGGATGGCGATTTTGCGCTCAGAATGGCCTCATCCAGTGTGTGCAGCGTGCGCAGGCGTTGCAGGCTGCGTTCCAGGGCTGTGGTGCGCTCGGCAACGCGCTGCTCCAGTTGGGCATTGAATGCCCGTTGCATTCGCAGCAGGGTCAGGTTCTCCATCCGGCGGGCAGTCATGTTGCTGACGCGTTCCAGCAGAGGCAGCATGGCGCGCAATTTTCGCCGGGAGTGTCCTGTGCTGGCGAACACGAACAGTCCCGCGGGACACCATTGATTGCCCACCGGAATGAGGATGATGTGTTCCAGAGAGTTGGCAGGAGCATCCAGGTGCAGACGGATGGGGGCGTCGGTGCTCCTCCCCAGCCAGGCCTTGCCTTTGGGGTGTGTCTTCCACCAGCGGGTGTCCACTTCCAGGGAAGTCTGTGGGGGGTGTTGATGCCACAGGGAATAGAGCGCCAGGGGGGTGGGTTCTGGTTCCAGGGTGTAGCACCCCGCCAGGGGCAGGTCTTTCAAAATGGCGATGCGCTCCAGCGCAGTCTCCAAAATAGCGCCTTCCTCTTCCAGGGCGTCAATTTCCTCGGCTACCGACCCCAGAAGCAGCAGGTCTTCGGCGTGTTCAGCCAGCAGCGCGTTTTCTTCTTCGAGTACCAGAATTTTGGCGTGCAGCATGTCTTCAGTCATGGGTGACTTCCTTGAAAAAACCCAACAGGTGGGTGACGCAGGTCTCTGGTGCATCGAACTGGATGAAATGCCCCGCATCCGGAACACGGATAAGGCGGCTGTTGGGCAGGTCGGTGTGCAGTTTTTCGGCAATGGCTGCACTCAGGTAAATGTCTTTTTCCCCGCGCAGGATGAGGGCGGGTGTGGGCAGGCGGCGTAGTTGGGGCAGGACGCCCGTCAGGTCACGGTTATCGAGGCAGCGGGCGAAATGCAAAAAGGCGCGCCGCCCTTCGGAGGTGCGCAGCGGGTATTGAAAGCGCTCCATCAAATCTTCGGTGAGGCGGTCTTTGTGGTGCATGCCGCGGTGCACAATCAGGCGCAGCATGCCGATGTCCAGGCTGGCCATTGCCAGTTGGCGGATGATGGGGGTGCGCATAGCCGTTATAGGCTGCACCGGCCAGAAATCGTAGCCTACCGTGTTGAGCAGGGAGAGCGAGTGCAGCATTTCTGGGTGGCGGACGGCGAAAATCTGGGCGATGCCGCCCCCCAGGTCGTGCCCGACCAGATGACAGCGCGACACCCCCAGGGAATCCAGGAATTCCTTCAGGCGGGTGGCGTGTTCCCTGAGGGCGTAACTCACCTCCAGGGGCTTATCCGAATCCCCACAGCCCAGCAAGTCGAGCGCAATCACATCGTAATACTGGCTGAGGGTAGGTATCAGCGGCCACCACAGGAAGCGATAGGTGGTGATGCCGTGCAGCAATACGACAGGAGCGCCGCTTCCCTGACGCTCATACGCGATGCGGTAGGGGCCAACCTGGCAATGGAGAGGGGTGTGCATAGGCTGAAGGAGACGCGGTATCTGGTTATGACTGCCGGGGATAGCAGGCAGTTGTGGTGTGGCTGGAGATGGCCTCAGGTGTATTGTACCGCGAAGGCGTAACGGCTACCCTTTTTCAGGGGCGGCGGGGAGCACTGATATCGAACCTGTCCGAAAACTCCCCGTAGGACAACTGCCTGTCAGTTGTCCCCCCCTGCATAAGCGGGACGCGGATTGTTACTGTAGGTCGGCATAGCCGTCACCTCCCCTGAGCATCGTCAGATGGTGTGTGCAAAAAGTAACGGCTTTGGCCGAGCCGCACGACGATTTATCGTCGGGTGTGGGTGGTTGAGTTGTTACTTAGTACCTATCCGAAAAATGCCATTTGCAGTGACACCGTAGGACAACTGCTTGTCAGTTGTCCGAATGCGCAACTGGCCAGCAGTTGCGCCA
>DAOTWV010000197.1:0-7604 GCA_034435695.1 Anaerolineales bacterium
AGGAAGAAACCCTCGGCAAGTGTCATTGCGAACGAAGCGCAGCGGAGTGAAGCAATCTCCTCGCTATGACAGCAATTAAGTTTCTTGGTAGCCCCGCAGGGGCGAAGCAATCCCCCTCAGACCGCCAGGAGACTGCTTATCCCTGCGGGGCACAGGTCGGCAGTTATGCCGCCTCGCAGTACCCCCCGTAGGGAATTTTCGGATAGGTTCTTATCCTTACGCGTGCCTTAACCGGTTATTAACAACTTGTTGCAGATGCGTTAACCATCCCATGATATTTTTTTTGTGCCTTTCGCTCTTCCCCGACTACATGCCGGGAGACCATCCAAGGCAATTTCAAGTTTCACCAATTTTGCCCAAGGAGATTTCTAAGGAGAAAATATGCGTAAAAAAGTCTGGTTCCTGTTGGCTCTGATGTTGGTCTTCAGCATGTTGCTGGCTGCCTGTGGTGGTCAGTCTGCAACGCCAACCGGAAACAATGCTCCCATTACCCTGAACGGGGCCGGGGCAACCTTTCCCTTGCCCGTATACACCGAGTGGATTCAAATGTATAAATCGGTAGAGCCTGCTGTCACCCTGAACTATCAGGGAATTGGCTCTGGCGGTGGGCAAAAAGCCATCCTGGACGGTACGGTAGATTTTGCCGGCTCCGATTCCCTGCTGAAGGAAGAACAATACGCCCTGATGCCCGACCTGCAAATGCTCCCCATACTGGCTGGAGCAGTGGTTCCTATTTACAATATCCCAGAGGCAGACAACCTGGTACTCGATGGGCCAACCATGGCAGGTATTTTTATGGGTACAATTACCACCTGGAATGACCCGGCCATTACAGCCCTCAACCCTGACATCCAGTTACCAGGAAACCCCATTTTTGTTGCCCACCGCTCCGACGGCTCCGGTACGACGGAAATCTTCACCTCGTATCTCGGTGCCGTCAGCCAGGAATGGGTGGATACGGTTGGGGTAGGCAAGGCCGTGGAATGGCCTGCCGATGCCGCTGGACAGGGTATCGGTGGTAAAGGTAATCCTGGTGTGGCTCAGGCAGTGCAGTCTACTCCCTACAGCATTGGCTATGTCGAATTATCGTATGCCAAATCCAATAACATTCCCTTTGCCGATATGCTCAATCAGGCAGGTAACCGGGTAACGGCCAACGCGGAAACCATGCAAGACGCCATGGCCGCCTTTGCAAACGCTTTCGATGAACGCCTGACCACAAAAATCGTCAATGCCCCTGGAGAAAAATCCTGGCCAATTATGGGGTACACTTACCTCGTCATCCACATGAAGGAAAACCCCGATTGCGCCAAGACCAAGGCTCTGCTCGATTACATCCAGTGGAGCATCAGCGACTCGGCTGCTGCCCAAAAAGCCGCCGACCTCGGGTACGCGACCTTGCCCGACGCCGTCCGTGAACTTGTCGTGGCAAAATTACAACAAGTAACATGTGGCAATGGGGAAAAGGTACTCCCCTAGCATAGCCTCACCCTTCCCCATAAACGTATATCAGCGCGGTGCCTGCAGCATACCTGTGGGCACCGCGTATCCCGCGAAAAACGCCCTTCATCAGCGTAGGAGAAAACATGGCGGTTTCCGGCACTTCACCCAAAAAAAAGTTTTCCCGCAGGTTTTCTTTCAGCGCCTTTCTGCGCCACGGCGATAGTATCTGGGATACCCTGTTATGGGTAGCCGCAACGCTTATCGCTATACTGGTCTTCTGGATAGGATGGAAAATCTGGGTCGATTCTGCTCCTTCCAGAGCCAGCACTGGTTGGGATTTCGTTTCTCCCTGGGCGCCCCCTTCCTGGAACCCCGTCCTGGATAAATTCCACGCCTGGCCTGCTATTTACGGCTCTCTGATTACTTCCTTTATCGCTCTCCTCATTGCCACCCCCTTCAGCATTGCCGTTGCAATCTACCTGGCCGAACTTGCCCCTCCCAACCTGCGGCAATTGCTCAATTACATGGTCGAGATGTTGGCCGCCGTACCCAGCGTGGTATACGGCCTGTGGGGTATTTACGTTTTCCTCCCTGTAGTCGTTGTCCCCATTGGAAAAATCCTGGCAGCCACGTTAGGCACATTGCCTGGCCTGGAGATTTTTTTTGGAGGCACCATTCCAGATTCTGGATTGAGCCGGTTGGGGGCCGCGCTTATCCTGGTCCTGATGATTACCCCCACCATTACCGCGGTCACCAGAGATGTCTTGCTGGCAATTCCCCGCTCCCAACGGGAGGCATCCCTGGCGCTGGGGGCTACACAATGGGAAACCACCTGGAGAGTTTTGATTCCCTCTGGTCTTTCTGGCATCCTGGGGGCCATCATTTTAGGGCTGGGGCGCGCGATTGGCGAAACCATGGCAGTCACCATGGTCATTGGAAACACCACCGGAGGCGGATTCTCCATTCTACGCCCCGGCTACACCATGGCCAGCATCATTGCCAACGAATTCGCTGAAGCCGTAAGCACCGTACACACGGCAGCGTTAATCGAAATCGGAGTGGTGCTCTTTGTCATCACGTTCATTTTGAACACGTTTTCCCGCTGGCTTGTATGGCGCGTCAATCGCAGAATAACCGCGAGGTAAAAAAGCATGAATCAAGACATTTTCGCGCACCTCGACATGCAACGCCTGGACAGACGGCGAAAAATCACAAACGTTGTCATGTTATCTCTCACAGGGTTGGCAACGCTTTTGGCCATCATCCCCCTGTTTTGGGTTACCATTTACGTCATCATCAAGGGCGGGGCATACATTAATCTGGATTTGTTCATCCATCTGCCCCAGGCTATGGGCGCGCCAGGCGGCGGGGTGCTGCACGCCATCGAAGGCTCAGCCATCATGGTTTCATTCGCTTCCTTGTTCTCTATTCCTCCAGCCCTGTTGGCTGCGTTTTACTTGCTGCAACATCCCAATACCCCTCTGGCAACCGCTTTACGCTTCAGCACCGACCTGCTTGCTGGTATGCCCTCTATCGTTATCGGCCTGTTTGGTTATGCCATCATCGTCGTTACACAAAAACACTACTCTGCCCTGGCCGGTAGCGCGGTTTTAGCCATCATTATGCTGCCGGTCATCTTGCGCTCTGCAGAAGAAATGCTCAAACTGGTACCCAGCGAATTACGGGAGGGCGCGCTGGCCCTGGGCACCCCAGAATGGAAAGCCGCCATCACGGTCGTCTTGCCCGCCGCAGCCGAGGGCATCGTCACGGGCATCATGCTGGCAATTGCCCGGGCAGCCGGCGAGACAGCCCCCCTGATTTTCACCGCCCTGGGCAATGACCATTACGAAATCTTCAACTACATTCGCCAGGGCATTACGTACAAACAGGGCATTGGCCAAACCCTTACGCTGATACTCGAACAACCCACAGACGCCTTGCCCCTCACCTTGTGGAAATACGCCCAGCAACCCTACCCGGAGCGTGTCCAGCAGGCATGGGCTGTCGCCCTGGTGTTGATGCTTTTCGTCTTGCTGCTCAACATCGCCGCCCGCCTCTGGCTGGCAAGACGCCGCCGCCAGCGCTATGGATAAGCCCTTCGCTCCCCAAAAAACCTTCATGCATAACTGCCACTTTCAATTACAGGAGTGCCCCCAACCATGCCGGAACAAAATCTCAACGTCAAGGTAGATATCCGCAATGTCTCCGTCTTCTACGGAGAATTTCAGGCATTGACGGACGTCTCCATGCAGGCTTTCGAGAACAAAATTACCGCCATCATCGGCCCATCAGGCTGCGGAAAGAGCACCCTGCTACGCTCCATCAACCGCATGAATGACCTGGTTCCCAATTTTCACATCGAAGGGGAAATCACCCTCGACGGGGAAGATATCTACGCCCCCCGACGCGATGTGGTGGATATCCGCCGCCGCATCGGCATGGTTTTCCAACGCCCCAACCCCTTCCCCATGAGCATCTACGATAACGTCGCTTACGGGCCGCGTCTGTACCGCATCCGCTCGAAAAGTATCCTGGACGAAATCGTAGAACGCAGTCTCCGACAGGCCGCCCTATGGGACGAAGTCAAGGACAAACTGCACCAGTCTGGCCTGTCCATTTCTGGTGGTCAGCAACAGCGTTTGTGCATTGCCCGCGCCATCGCTGTCCAGCCCGAAGTCATTTTGATGGATGAACCCGCTTCGGCACTGGACCCGATTGCGACCTTGAAAATCGAAGAATTGATGCACGAACTGAAGCAAAATTACACCATCATCATTGTCACCCACAACATGCAACAAGCGGCGCGCGTATCCGATTACACCGCCATGATGATGCTGGCCAGCAAAGAAAGCCGCTCCGGCACGGTCATCGAGTTCGACAAGACGGATGTCATCTTCACCAACCCATCAGACAAGCGCACGGAAGATTACGTTACCGGCCGCTTTGGATAACCTCATGCCAGAACATCAGAAAAACCCCTATGACATGTTGCATGGCAATCGGGAACAACGCCGCCGCCAGATGTGGGGCGTCGCCCTGGGGCTGGTCATCGCCTGGATAGCGGGCGCGGCGCTCCCCGCGCTGCCCGAAAGAATCTCCTGGCCTACCCTGCTGCTATGGGGCGCGGCCATCGGCGGAAGCGCCCTCGCCTGGCAATCCTTCGAGCAGGCCGGCCACGCCCTCACCCGCTCCGATAACCGCCGGCTGAACTTCGCCCTGGGCTTTGGCATCCCCTTTGCCCTCCTGGCGCTGATTACCTTCCTGTTCTGATGATGAAACGCTGGCGGCCTCTCCTGCTCATCCCGGCTGTCCCCCTGTTCATCCTGCTCTTTTTGACCGTCCACGAATGCGGGCATACGCTGGTGGCGCGCCTGCTCGGTAACTCGACAGCCATGTTCTACCTGGTGCGCATCAAACCGCACGGGTTTTGTGTGGGCTGCAACATAGCCAATGTGCGCACTTTCTCCCTGGCGGGCAAAGTGGGATACGCGCTAGGCGGGTTGATGTTGACTCAGGCCGTCGCGTTGCTGACGCTGCTTGTACTACGCTTTGGGCATCTCGATGAACGAGTGCGCCGTTTCTTGAAGGTTGTTGCAGTCATGTTCGTGTTGCTGGACGTACCGGTACAGGTTTTGCAGGCGCTGCTCTACAACCTGAACGCCCAAACCTGGCCTACCAGCGTGGATTTGCTGGATGTCCTTCTGCTGCTGGCGCCGGTCATCGGCCTTTCGCAGTGGGCATCGAAAGGCATCCTGGCCGCTCTGGGGGCAGGGTACATGGCCGGCGTGTGGCGCTTATTAGACCACAGATGAAAGGGATGAAAGGGATGAAAGGGATAAAAGGGATGAAACAAAATTCGCTCTTCGAGTGCTCAGGTAAAGCCATCCCGTACTGAGGCCATCTTCCCCGCGACACACCAGGAACCAAAATCAATACCAGTTCTCGCCCTCGTGTCCGGCGCTGTCGGCGCGGAAGTGCGCGCCGCGCGAACGCGGGTTGTGCCGCGCGGCCTGCGCCACCACCAGCGCGGCCTCCACAGCGTTGCGCAAACCAATCAGCCCATCGCTCAGGCGCGTGGTGCGGTAGAAGGTCTCGATTTCGTTCCACAGGTGGCGCAGTTCACGGATGGCGCGCGAAAGCCGGTCTCCGTTGCGTACCAGCCCGACGTAGTGCCACATGATGTTCTGGATGGTCTGCATGTCACCCTGGATGAGCGCGGGGTCCGGTTCCGCCGTCAGACCGCTCTCATCCCAGGGGGGAATCGAATCCACCGGAAGGGAGTCCGTGCCCCCTTTCAGGCGGGAGGCAATCTCCAGGGCGGCGCGGTACCCCCAGGTCAACCCTTCCAGCAGCGATGTCGAAGCCAGACGGTTTGCGCCGTGCAATCCGGTGCAACTGACTTCGCCGACCGCGTACAGGTTTTCGATGCTGGAACGTCCATTCAGGTCTACCAGCACGCCGCCACAGAAGTAGTGCGCCGCCGGCACCACCGGAATCGGCTCAGCGGTGATGTCCACGCCAGCCTGCAGGCAGGTCTGGTAGATGTTGGGAAAACGCTCGCGGATGGCGTCAGCAGGCATGTGGCTGGCGATGTCGAGCAGGACGTGCGTGTACCCGTTGGTTTCCATCTGGTGATGGATGGCACGCGCCACCACGTCGCGCGGGGCCAGGTCTTTCCATTGCGGGTCGTAATCGGCCATGAAGGGACGGCCTTCGGGGGTGAGCAGCACGCCGCCTTCGCCACGCACCGCTTCGCTAATCAGGAATCCTTCCGCGCCCGGCACGGCCAGCGCGGTGGGGTGGAACTGGACGTACTCGGCGTTGACGATGCGCGCCCCGGCGCGGTGCGCCATGGCCAGGCCGTCGCCGCGCGCGCCGGGCGGGTTGGTGGTGTTGCGGTAGATGCGTCCCAGCCCGCCGGTGGCCAGGATGGTGAAGGGCGCCAGGTAGCGGTGCACGGTGCGCTCACGCTGGTCGAAGCCGTAGGCCCCGTAGCAGCGGATAGGCTGGTAGGCGGCCAGCGGGTCGCGGGCGTGATGCGGGAAGGTAATCAGGTCTACCGCGGTGACCTGCGTCAGGATGGTCATGTTGGGGTATCCCCGCAAGGCATTGAGCAGACTGACGATGATGGCCTTGCCGGTGCCGTCGCCCACGTGCAGGATGCGGCGGCGGGAGTGGGCGGCTTCCTTGCCCCAGGCCAGCGCCCCGTCCGGTTCACGGTCGAAGGGCACACGGGCGCGTTGCAGCAGGATTTCGTCCACCAGGGCGGGGGCCTGCTCGGCCAGCAGACGGGCGGCTTCGGGGCGGGTGGCGCCGGCGCCAGCGTTGAGGATATCGGCCACCAGCAGGTCGGGGTCGTCGTCCGGCCCGCGGCTGACGATGCCGCCCTGGGCGTAGCGCGTGTTGGATTCGTGCGGGTCGGCGGCGCGGGTCAGCAGGGTGATGCGCAGGTCGGGGTTTTGCGCCAGTTGCAGGGCGGCGGTGGCCCCGGCGATTCCGGAGCCGATGATGAGGACGTCTGAGGTGTGCATTGGTCGTTTAGTCTGGTAGTCGTTTAGTCTGATAGTCGCCTGGTCGTCTGGTCAGATAGTCCGTGCGTTTCCGTGCCATTCCGTGGCTGGTAGTCGCCTGGTCGTCTGGTCAGATAATCCGTGCGTTTCCGTGCCATTCCGTGGCTGGTAGTCGCCTGGTCGTTTAGTCTGGTAGTCTGGTACGTGGTACGTGGTACGTGGTACGTGGTACGTGGTACAGGGTACGCTCCACCGTCAGCATTCTGCATTCCGTGCGCATTCCGTGCCTTTCCGTGGCTGGTAGTCGCCTGGTCGGCATTCTGCATTCATCATTCTGCATTCTCCATTCACCATTCTGCATTCCGTGCGCATTCCGTGCCATTCCGTGGCCGTCGTCTGTCATCCCACCGCCAGCATGCGCTCCACGGCGGTCAGGGCGCGCACGCGCACATCTTCCGGCACGTGGACTTCGTATTTCAGGTCGCGCAGGGCTTCGAGGGTGTTTTCCAGCGTAATCTGGTTCATGTGCGGGCAGCGCACGGTGCACAGGCGCAGGAATTCCTTGTCGCGGTGGACGGCGGCCACGTTGTCGCCCATCGAGCACTCGGTCAGCAGCAGGTAGCGCGGGGCGGGGTGTTCTTCGACGTAACG
>DAOTWV010000198.1:0-12876 GCA_034435695.1 Anaerolineales bacterium
CATCGCCTGCCGCATTACCTCCAGCACAGCCTCGCGGATGGGGAGCAGCACCTGCGCCCCGCTGGCAGGCACGGTGTAGGGCGTCACCTGCTGCGGGCCAATGAAGAACGACTGAATATTCCCGCTTTCTCCTACGGCTTTTGCTGTGGGGAGCAGCGCCTGGATATCGGCCAGGCTCAGGTCGGTGAAGACGTTCTGCTGGTACAGGGCAAACAATTCCGGGGCGCGCTGGATGCCGTTCAGACTCAGCAGGCGGTAAAACACGGCTTGCAAAACTTCCTGCTGGCGGCGGGTGCGGTCGAAATCACTGCTGGTGTAGCGCGAGCGCACGTACCACAGTGCGGTTTCCCCGTCCATGTGCACCAGACCAGCGGGCACGCTGTACGTTCCGTAGCCGTCGCGATGGTCACTGAGCGGAGCAGCCACGTACACGTCGATGCCGCCCAAACTATCCACCACGTTCTGAAAGGCGAACAGGTTGATGCGCACGTAGTGGTCGGGGCGCACGCCAAAATTGTACTCGAAGGTTTGCGCCAGGGCGTCGAAGCCCCCCCAGGCCATGGCGGTATTGATGCGCTGCATCGTCCATCCGGGGATGTAGACGTACAGGTCGCGGGGAAATGAAGTCAGGTGGACGGTTTGCTGGATGGTATCCACCGTGAGCAGGATGATGGTATCGGTGCGGAAGCCGCCCTCGTAGGGGCGTTGGTCGGAGCCGAGAATCAGGATGTTTACCTGTCCTGTGGGCTGAGTCAGCACCTCTGCGGGGGGCGGAATTTGCACGGAAGGCCATACAATGGGGCCAGGGTAGTTCCCCCAGGGTTGGGCAATGGTCGGCGTGATAGTTTGGGATGGGGAGATGTATGGGGTGGGCAGCAGGGTAGGGGTAATCGCCAGAGGCCGGAAGGGGGTTGCTGTGGCGGTGGCGTTGGCCGGGATGGTTATGAGCGGCCCGCGGTTCGCCACCATGATGGGAGCGGAATCGGGCGCGGAGAGGGGGGCGTACAGGAATGGCAGCGTACACCCCAGGGCTAGCAATGCCAGCCCAATGAGCAGGGCGCCGGTTTTCACGGGGTGGGGGTGGGCAGCAGGAAGAGCGTCGGGGTGGGAGTGGGTGTCCATGTGGGAGTGGACGTTGGTGCACTGGTTGGGGTTCCAGCAGGTGTTGTTGGCGAGACCGTAAAAGTCGCAGTGGGGGTGGGGGGCGGCGGAGTCGCGGTGGGCGGCGGTGGTGTGGGCGTCAGGGTGGATGTGATGGCGCTGGTCGCGGTGGGGAATGGGGTAGAGGTGTACACCGGCGTAAAGGTTGTGGTGGGGGTGGCTGGGATAGTCGGGAGGGGGGTAGGCGTGAATACCGGCGTGGGAGAAAAGGTGGCTGTGGGATGCGGTGTGCGGGTGGCGGTGGCCGGCGGAGGGGTGCGTGTGGGGACGTTGGGCACGTACAGACGCTGCCCGGCGCGGATGTATGTGCTGTTGCCCATGCAGTTGGCTGCCTGCATGGTGGTGACGTTCACGCCAAAGGCCAGCCCGATGCGGAACAGGTTCTCACCGGGCTTCACAGTGTAAAAAACCCAGCCGGGCGGCGGCCCGCATTGGGCAGCCATCGGAGTGGGGGGCGTACCGGGAACGTATAGCAGTGCGCCGGCTGGCAGGCGGTCGCTGCGCAGACAGTTGGCCTCCGTAAGCGCCTGCAGGGTGGTGCCATACTGCACGGCAAGGCTTTCCAGCGTGTCTCCGGTTTGCACGGGGATGGCTGTCCATCCTTCGGGAGGCATACAGGAGGCAGGGGGCGCCAGGGTTTCGGTTGGGGCACTGGGAGGGGAGACGGGCGTGGGTTGTCCGGGTGTCAGCAGTACGGGGGTAGGAAAAGTAAGCGGCGGCGTGGTTGGTATAGATGCCTGCGCCTGGAAGGCACGGTTCTCATGCAAGGCAAGGTAGGCGCTACCCAGGACGAGTAGCGCAGAGAGCAGGGCAAAGAGCCATCCAGCGGGACGAGGAGGAGATTTGGGCATGAGGAACCACTCAGGAAGCGCGTTGGGGGGTCTCTTTCAAGGGCAGCAGGATGCTGAATGTCGAGCCAACGTTTTCTTCGCTATCCACCCAGATGCGCCCGCCGATGGATTCCACCAGGGATTTGGCGACTGCCAGGCCGACTCCAGTATCCCCCAGGCCGGGGATGGGGGCGTTTTCTGTGCGGTACAGGCGGGAAAAGACGCGTGGCATATCGTCAGGAGCAATCCCCCCGCCCTGGTCGCTGATTTGCAGCAGGACAAAGCCGGGGTCATCGGGGGTTTCTTGTTCCAGGCGAATGCGGAAGGTGACTTCGCCCTCCGCTGGGGTGGCGCTGGTGGCGTTTTGTAGCAGATGGATGAGCGCCTGTTGCAGCGAATCCTGGTTGGCCGCCACGATGGGCAATTCCTGCGGCAGGTCTAACCGCAAAGCGACGTTTTTCTCGCGCATCAGGTTGCTGGTTGTGGCCAGGGCCTTGTCCACCACTTTGCTGAGCGCAACCCGCTGGTTGGCAATGGATTCGGGGGGCTTGCCCACGGTGACCACTTCAATCAGGTCTTCGATGAGCGCCCCCATGCGCTCGATGGAAGCCTTGATGCGTTCCAGGAATTTGCGCTGCAAGGCCCCCAGGATGCCCACGGATTCACCCAGCAGGAGGTCGGTATACCCCAGGATGGAGGACATCGGCTGACGTAATTCTTGAGCGATGTTGGTGAGTGCGGCGCGTTGTTCATCGGCAACCGGTTCGCTTTTTTGCGCCAGCAGGGCACGGCGGTCGGATTCGGAAAGCAGTTGTTGCAAGCGGGCTACTTCGCTCAGGGCAGCGCGTAATTCTTTTTCCACCTGGCTGATTTGCCCGTTGCCAGAGGGAGGGGTGCCCTTGAGGGTGGCCAGTTGTGCCTGCAATTGGCGGTTCTCGTCTTGCAGTTGTGCAATCAGCGTTTGCGCGGCTTCCTGGGCTTCCAGCAGGGGTTCCAGGTCGGCCTGGGGAGTTGAATCTTGAGGCCGGGCTTTTTGGGTCTCCTCCAGGGCGTCTTTCAAGCGTTGCAGTTCTTTCTTCAGGCGTGTGCTTTGATTTTCTGCTTCTTGCAAACGAGCCTGCAGGGTTTCGCTTTGGGCGGCCTGGGCGCGGGTGTGTTGCAGAATGCCCAGGGTTTGGGCGATTTGCACCAGGAGGGTTTGGGCTTCCTGACTCCAACTGTGTTCTTTGGAGAGCAAAACCACGCCCCATTGCAGGTTGTGGCCTGTATCGGTAACGGGGACAGCAAGCAGATGTCCTGTGGGCTGCCGCAGGGTGCGTCCCAGCGTTTGCAAGTCAACGGAAGTGCTGCTGGCTGGCAGGCGGAGCGGGCGCTTGCGTTTCAGGGCGTTGTGCAGGATGGGAATTTCCTGGCGGGACAGGTTCCCGCCCTG
Organism: Anaerolineales bacterium; assembly: GCA_034435695.1. Taxonomy (GTDB): domain Bacteria; phylum Chloroflexota; class Anaerolineae; order Anaerolineales; family DRKV01; genus DRKV01. The sequence goes on from DAOTWV010000198.1 coordinate 3,424, forward strand.
GTGGAAAGCGTCTTCCTCGGCGTTGTACGTACAGGCTATGCTCCAGGTTTCTTCTGCGGTAGGGAGCAGAATGCTGACCACAGAGGCTTCCAGCAGGCGTGCAAGGAAGCGGGACAACAGGCGGTACTGTTTTTCTGCTGGCAGGTCGTGTTGCAGGGCGAACCAGTCTTCGATGGTGGCAGTCATGTGCGCCCGACTTTCTTCCTGCCATTGGCGGGTAAGCATGCGCGGCCGCTGGCTGACAAAGCGCTGTGGAAGCGTAAGCAACAGGGGATAGGCTGCAATTTGTGCCAGGCGGACGGCTCCCGGCAGGTCACTTTGGGGGATGGGGACAAGCAGGTGTGCCACGTGCCCTGCCATGCTGAGGGCAAGCATCCCCAGTCCGATGTCCCACTGATTGGGGCGGCGGACGATAAGAGAAAACGCGCCGGTTATCAGCAGCCCGAGGGCGAAAATTTCCCAGCCCATGTCGAAACCAGTCTGGTTGTATGCTGTGGTCTGGCTGGATGCTCCCCAGGTGAGGTTGAGGAGGAAGACAACTCCCGCGAACATCCCCACCAGGACGGTGGCTGCGTCTACCTGGCGTGCCGGTTCGGGGTAGGCCCACATCCACACGATGGCGATTATTCCCACAATGGTGACCATCCTGTCCAGCGCGGGGAGCAGGACAGGAGATGCAATCCATCCCTGTGCGTTGACGATGGCTCCGGCAAAGAGAAGCAACCGTAACCCCAGGAGCACACCTAAGCCCGTAAGCAGGCGGCGTTCCTGGGGGGATGGCTGGGTACGCCAGGCGATTAGCGCACCCTGAAAAGCCCACGCCACGGAAAAAGCAATCACCAGATGGTACACCAGGTTGCCGGGTGGCGTGGTCAGAATGGTTAGGAGTTGTGCGTAGAAATTCATTGTGGGATACCCTCGCACAAATTATAGCATGCCTGGGGATGTTCATTGTACGATGCTTCTTCTGGTTGCAAGTATCAAACCAGTTTCTGTTATGTGTTGGCAGTGGTAACACTGGCTGCCGATTGCCGTGGGCGAAAAAAAGTGGGAGAAATTTTCCGCTGTAGGGTTGACAAAAAGCAATTTCCGAGTACAATACCCTGCGCATGCCGAAGTGGCGGAATAGGCAGACGCGCTGCGTTCAGGGCGCAGTTCCCATTTCGGGAGTGTGGGTTCGACTCCCACCTTCGGCACCAGAAAGCCTCCCCCAGGGAGGCTTTTTTGATTCGGTTGTCAGGAGGGATGAGACGCGGTATCATCGAAGCATGAAGCGTAATGCAAAGTATCTCCTGATTGTCGTAGGGTTAGTTGTGCTGGTCTTGGTGTTGGGAGATTTCAACGCCCGTATTGCGGAACTTAACCGCCTGCGCCGGGAGCATGAGCAGGTTGCTACGCAACTGGCCGCCCTGGAGAGCACGAAGGTGGCGTTGCAAACCCAGGTGGCCTACGCTACCTCGGATGCCGCGGTATTGCAGAACGCTTACGAACAAGAGCGTATGGTGCGCCCTGGGGATGTCCTGGTTGTCCCGCTGCCAGCAGAGCAAAGCACCCCCACGCCGGTACCGGCATTGCCGGACGCACCAGAGCACCACGAAAACTGGGAATACTGGTATGCGCTCTTTTTTGGAGAAACCCCTTGACGAAAGTACTCAGGCGTGCTAGAATACCGCCCGCCTGGATAACGTTGCGGGGTGGAGCAGTGGCAGCTCGTCGGGCTCATAACCCGAAGGTCGCAGGTTCGAGTCCTGCCCCCGCTACCTGAAAAAAATCCGCCGGAAACGGCGGATTTTTTTGATTCCCATGGGGGGCTTGTCTCAGATGGAAGAGAGCGAGAGACTATAGCAATTACCCGCCTGAGGCGTGTAGCCCATCTTTTCCAGATACTGTGAGTGGTCTGTGGTGCCTGGGGATGAGACGAGGCGCTGAATGCCGCGTGTTTGAAAATAGCGGGCGTTTTCCTGGTACACATACCGCCCAATTCGCAAGTCGCGATAGCCGGGTATGACGAAATCCAGCAAAACGACGGCCGTCTCCGGGGCATCGGGGCGCCGGCGGGCGATGAACAGGCCAGCAGGAATCATGTTGCGCAGCACGAAAAAGACCATGAGATTGTCATCGGGCGCGTAGGTGAACCCCGGTTGAAAGCGCTGGATTTCCTCAGCGTGGAACGCCAGGAAATGTCCCAGGTAACGGTCGTCGGGGGCGACTTCCAGGAAAGTAAAGTACTCGCGTTGCCGCCACATCTGCAGGAGATAGTACACGTCTATGCCGACAATCAAGGCGTTCATGAACGCCACAGGATATGCCCGGATGAGCAGGCCGTACAGGACGAATGTAAGTGCCCCTGCCAGGTTGATGAGCCGCAGCCGCAGCAGGGAACGCATCATCAGGGAAATAGCAACCAGTAAGGAGCCGAGATATCCAAGGGTTTCCAGCCAAAAGTGCATGAGAGCCTCCATAAAACTCATTGCGGAAGCATGAACGCTTCCGCAAATTTCTGCTGCGTTGGGTGCGCAGTGGAACGGGGGCGAATTATACCGCAAAGGCCTCCGGATGTCGTGCTCCGGAGGCCTTTTTCCCTGGGTTATTGCCCATTGCTCTGGAAGGTGATTTCGACGGTCATCCCCCAGCGCAGGGCCGGGTCTCCTTTGGGGAGTTTCAGGGTGACGGTGTAGAGGATATCGCCGCCCTTTGGGGTGTAGACGGGGGCAATTTTGGTGACTGTACCTGTCAGGGTCAGGTCTGGCAGAGCGTCCACGCTGATGTCGGCCTGCTGCCCCTCAGAAACGTTCACCACTTCCAATTCGGTCAGGTCACTGGTTTCAATATACCAGGTGCTGAAATCTGCCAGTTGGATGGCCAGCACCTCAGGGCCGATGCGTTGACCGAGTTCGACGTTGATGCGGGTAACCACGCCATCGAAAGGCGCGCTGAGCGTGTATTGGCTGAGCGCGTATTCAGCGTTGCTGACCTGCGCCTTTGCCGCGTTGAGACGCGCCTCCAGCAGGGCTTTTTGTTCGCTGTCGTATCCGTTGGCGAGAATGTCATCGTATACGCGTTTGGCTTCTGCCTCAGCCGCCAGGGCGGCATCCAGGGCAGCCCGCGGGCCGTCTAGCGCCTGTTGGGCGGCCAGCCAGGCCTCCACGGCGGCGTTGTAATCATTGATGGCCTTGTCCAGGTCTGTTTTGGCCTGCTTGCGGTTGGGGTTGTTTTTGTCCAGGTCGGCGTAGCGGTTGAAGGTGTCCTGGGCGTCTTGCAGGTCTTTTTCGCGGGCGCGTACATCCGAGAGGGTCTGGTCAATATCGTCCTGGAGTGCTTGTTCGTCCAGTGCATCCCAGGCGGATTGCGCCTGAGCGCGGGCTGTCTGAGCCTGCATGTAGGCCTGCCATGCCTGGGCTTTGGCCTGGTCGGCATTACGCATGAAGGCATCGTAGGCCTGTTGTGCAGTTGTCAGTTCGGCGCGGGCGGCTTCCAGGGCGGCTTGCGCCTGTTCGCTATCACCGAGACGCAATAGAGGTTGTCCCTGTGTGACGGTATCCCCCTCCGAGACCAGAATCTCCACGACGGGGCCGCGTGCGCCGGGGGAGAGCCATACATCCCGTGCGGGAACGATGTGCCCTTCGGCGATGACCTGCGCGGGGGATACGGTATCCGCTATGGGGGTTTCCACTACGGGGGCGTTTTGGGCGGTTTTGCATCCACTCAGGAGCAGGAAAATTACAAGGGAGAGAGGTATCCACAGTTTCTTTTTCATGGTTCACCTTTGAGAGTGTGTGGTTATTCGTATGCCAGCACTTCGCGGATGGTGAGGTGCGCAGCGTTGCGTGCCGGTACGACGCTTGCCAGGGTAGAAAGGATGATGACCAGCAGCAGCCACAGGCCAAAGCCGCTGGGGGTGAAGATGACTTCGATGGGGGTGCTGAAGATTGCCCGGCTGACGATGCCCGACAGGATGTAGGAGAAGGGAACAGCGAGAAGTGCACCCAGCGCCCATGAAATCAGGCCGATGAACAGCCCTTCGGTTATTACGATGCCCATGATGCGCCCGTCCGTGCCGCCGATGGCGCGCATGATGCCGATTTCGCGGGTGCGCTCCAGGACGTTCATCCCCATCGTGCCGGTGAGCCCCATGGAGCCGACGGAGGCGGTGAGCAGCGCCATGATGAGCAGGAAGGTGACCAGGATGTCCAGGCTTTCGGAGGCATCGTCCATACTGGCCAGCCCGGCGGTGGTTTCGCTGACGGCAAAACCGCGGGCGCGGAAGTAGGCATCTACCTGCTTGCGCATCATTTCCTGGTGTGGACGGTCGTGCTGGGCGGTGACGATGCGGTAGGAGTAGGCGCGGTTGGCGCGGTTTTGTTCGCGTGCCAGGTATTCGTAGGGTGTGTATCCCAGGGAGCCTTCCAGGGAGACGAATTTGAAGATGCCCACCACCTGCCAGGATTCTTCGCGCCCGTCTATTTTGAGCGGGATGTAATCGCCGACCTGTAGATTGGGGTAGTAATCCAGGATGCTTTCACTGATGACGATTTTACGCACGTCATCCGGGCGCATCCAGCGGCCAGCCACCATGATAGGGGAAACCAGGGTGCTGTTGGCGGGCGGAGCCAGGATGTTGAGGTTATCGGCCAGCGTGCCATCGGGGTACAGAATTTCGGCGTTATCGAATGCCCAGCCTTCCACGGCCTGCACACCGGGGATTTGCAAAGCGTAGTTGCGTACCTTGTTGATACGGTAGGGCTGCTCGAATGTGACTGAGACGTCGGCCAGGAAGTAGTTGCCCACTTGCTGAACGAAGCGGTGCAAACTGAGCCGCACGTTGAAGACCGAGATGAAAATTGCCCCGCCCATTGTGAGGGTAAAGAGGGTGAGCGCCAGTCGGCGTTTGTTGCGGAAGGTGTTGCGCAGGGAAATCAGCACCGGGCGCGGGGTGTGGATGCCGCGGCGCGCCAGCCCTTGTGTGGCACGCAGCAACAGACGGTCGAACAGCCCTTGTTCGGCTGCCTGCTCCAGCGAGATGTTGCCGCTGATAGCCTGCAGCACGGTGACGCGCGTACCCTGAAGCACCGGCCACAACCCGGCTGCCAGGGGTACGAGCAGACCGATAGCGATTTGCACGGCAAAAGCCAGAGGAACGAGGCGGTAGCCCTGAAGCGAGAAGCCGATGTTGTTGGCAATGAAGAGCGCCAGGCCATAGGCGCCCTGCCCCCCTATCGGGACGGCAATCACCAACGCCAGGAAACCAAAGGTAAACATGAGCGCCAGGTATAAGCCCAAAATCTGCCGGTCTTGCCCGCCGACCAGTTTCATCACTCCGATGTGGCGCATGTGCTGTTGCAAGAGGGCGCTCAGGGTGTTGGCAATCAAGGAACTGGAGAGGAAGACAATCAGCACCCCCAGGGCGAGCAAAATGCCCAGCACGGCGTTGACGATGGACGCCAGGGGATGTTCGTGGGTTTTGGAGTGGCGCGTAAACCCTACGCGGTATCCGCTGCGTTCGATTTTGTCCTTGATGCGGGAGAGATTGGCGCGCAGTATGGTTTCATCGTCTTGCCCCTGGATGAGGGTGACGTACAGACGGTTGTAGGTCTGTGGCAGGTGCAAGTCAGGCAGGGTATCGAAATCAATGTACCCCAGGGGCGAGGCCAGGAAATCTGCTGCGCTGGTGGCCGGGTCGAGGGCTACCCCCACGACGGTCAGGGCTTTGATGTTGTCATCGGGCAGACGCACCTGGATGACGTCGCCGACGCGCACGCCAAGTTTGTCGCGGGCGTCTTTTTCGAGCACGATTTCTCCCCGGTGGGGCACAACGCTGCCTTCCAGTGGACGCAGCAAGTTGATGGTGTTCTTTTTGAGGTCTGGCAGGGCGTGGATGTCCAGTTTGCGCCAGGCCTCATCAGGGGAAGTGCGCACGTCCAGGGAGGCGACGCGGTGCCCCTCGGCTTGCGCGACGTTTTTGTAGTGGCGCGCGGCATCCAGCAAGTCGTCATCGAAATCTTCGGTGCGAAACTCCAGGTTTGCCGGGTTATGTGCCGCGTAACTGACGCTCATGTCGGCGTCTATGATGACATAGGCGCCCGTGATGACGCCAATAGCCAGCACCCCCACGGCGATGGAGAAGACAACCAGCAGGGTGCGGGCTTTGTTATCCCATAAATCGGAGATGACTTTCTTCCAGCGTGGTCGCATAAGACAAAAATGTGATGTGAGAAAGTGGCGTAGAGAAAACCTTTAGCGGCGAAAGATGCGTGGCCGCTTGCGGCGGTCTTGTTGCCGGTTCGTTTGCAGACGATTCTGCACTGTGCGGGTAATGGCTTCCGAGGTGAGGGGGGAAGTTTCCATCAACCAGTTGAAATCTGCCCGCGAGAGGGCCAGCAGCCGGACGGGAGTTTGGGCGGCACGGACGGAGGCAATGGCTTTCCCGCCGCGCGTCAATTCGATTTCGCCAAAGAAATCGCCGCGTTGCAGTCGTGCCAGCAGCACATCTTCCTGTTTGCGCCCCTGTAAGACCACATCCACTTCGCCCTCGGCAATGATGTAGAACGTATCCACAGGGGCGGATTGCTGGATGATGGGTTGGCCGGGCTGGATGGTGATGTTGCGTGCCCTGTCCATGACGGCGCGCATTTGCGCGTGGGTAAGCATGGGTAACGCCTGGGCGACAGCCTCGTCAATCAGTTCTCCATCGGAGATGATGACCGTGCGGGAGGTGCGCCGTGTCAGCGATGGGTCATGGGTGACCATGACGATGGTTTTGCCCTGATTGGAAAGTTCCTGGAAGATATCGATGATGTGGGCGGCGGAGCGCGAATCCAGGTTGCCGGTGGGTTCATCGGCCACGATGATGGGCGGGTCATTGGCCAGGGCGCGCGCAATGGCCGCACTTTGTTGCTGCCCGGTGGAGACGGCCATGGGCAGTTTGTAGGCCTGCTTTTCCAGCCCCACCATGCGGATGAGTTCCATGGCGCGCTGCGGACGCTCATCGAAGGCGTATTGTCCGACGTAATCCATGGGAAGCATGACGTTTTCGTGCAGCGTGAGCATGGGGAGCAACTGGAAAAACTGGAAGACGATTCCCAGGTTTTTCCCGCGCCACAGGGAACGCTCGCTTTCGCTCATAGCATAGATGTCCACGCCATTGACCTGTACCAGCCCGGATGTGGGGTGGTCGATGCCGGTGAGCATGTTGAGCAGGGTGGACTTCCCGCTGCCCGATTTTCCCACGATGGCGACAAACTCGCCGGGGTAAATGTCCAGGTCTATGCCCTTGAGGGCCGTGAAGGTTCCCGCGGCGTTGACGAAGGTCTTCACTACCTGCCGCATCTGGATGAGGGGTTGCGGTTTCATGCGGCCTCCTCCTCATCTACCCACATGCCATCGGCAAGCAATTTGTACCGCGTAAAGCGCGGCATCAGGCCATGGTCATGCGTGACCATGACAATGGTTTTTCCGGCCTGCACCAGTTTTTCGAAGAGAGCGAAGATATGGTCGGCGGTGACGGAATCCAGGCTGCCGGTGGGTTCGTCGGCTACGATGATGGGTGGGTCATTTGCCAGGGCGCGGGCGATGGCAACCCGTTGTTTCTGCCCTCCGGAGATGAAAGCCGGAATTTTGTGGGCGTGCGCCTCCAGTTCGACCAGGGTGAGCAGTTCCATGGCGCGTTCGCGGCTGATACGGGGGTGATATTCACCGCACAGGTCAATGGGTAGCATGACGTTTTCGATGAGGGTGAGCATGGGGAGTAACTGGAAGGACTGGTACACTACGCCAATCGTGCGTCCGCGCCACACAGCCATGGCATTTTCGCTCAGGGTATGCACCGAAACCGTTTCGCCGTTGGTGTGTACCAGCACCTCGCCGGAGGTAATGTGGTCAACACCAGTTATCATGTTGAGCAGTGTGGATTTGCCTGCTCCGGATTTACCCAGAATGCCAAGGAATTCACCGGGGTAAATTTGCAGGTCCAGCCCTTTGAGCGCGGGATAATCTCCTGCCGGGCTGGTATACGTTTTGACCACGTTTTTGAGTTCGATAAGTGGTTTGTCTGTCATGCCGGAGTTTCGCCTGATTGGGAGTCGGTAGTGGTGTACATCCACTGCACGGGAAGCACAATCAAATCTCGGAAAATCTGTCCCATGCGTTCGCTGGAGTAGGGAAAATCGAATTCCAGCCACCAGCGCATGAGCGCCAGGGTGCTGATGATGAGGTGGTTGGCGACGATGGGATGGGGCAGCGGGGAGGAAGGCAACGCTGCCAGAGCGCGTTCCACGCGCTGCCGGGCGCGTTGCAGGAGAGGTTGCAAAATGAAACGTGCGCCATCATCCAGCAGCAAAACCCGGAAGACGGCTTCCTGCTCGCGCACGAAATCGAAGAGTTTGCGGCCTTTCTCGCTCATTTCCGTGCGCACATCGCTGTTGGGTGGCGCATAGATATCCAGACGTTGGTCGAGTTCATCCATCACGGCCTGGGCGGTATCGGTCAGCAAGGCGTCCAGGCTGTCATAGTGCCGGAAAAAAGTGCGGTACCCGATATCGGCCTGTTCGGCGACATCCTGGATAGTGATGTTGCGGTAGCCGCGCTCTAAAATCAACGTCACAAGGGCGGTCTGTAGTAATTTTCGCGTTCGTCTTATGCGGCGGTCTCTGGGCATTTTTGCATCCTGTGGGTATTTTGGCGCATAATGCGCCGTATTCTACCGTGCTTTGAGCGAAGAGTCAAGAAAAAAGGCACAGGGATATCCCTGTGCCCGTAGCGCTCTGAACCATCCACCGGCTGTGCTCATGGGGCGCGCGCGGCCTGAATTTCGGCATAGTGGTACTCTTCGTGTTGTGCCTGGCTCTCAAGGAGCGTGTAGAGAACGCCCTCCTCGCCCCAGGGATACACAACGGTGGCCTGCAGTTTTTCCTCTGGCACTTGCGAAATCAGGTTGAGAAGCAACTCGCGGTTGAGTTGCCATTCCCGGATAATGTGTTCCAGGGGTAACGGGCTGCGTTCCTCAACGGTACGGGCGTTGTAGTCATCTGCGCCGCGCGGCGCAACCACAATTGGCTCGCTGCCGTTCAGGAAGGCGCGCAGCGCAATCAGCACGGCGTCATCCCAGCCGGCGAAATGCGCCAGCAGTTCCTTGACGCGCCACTCCGGGTAAATCTTTTCTTCAGGGGGAATTGCACTCACCAAATCGGCCAGTTTTTGGCGGCTTTCTTTGAGATGGGCAAGCAATGCGGCTTTTGTGGACATGAAAACTCTCCAAAAGTGTAATCATGGAAACGGCCTGACGCTGATGCGCCGCGATTTTGTCGTTGCGGGTGAACCCGCAACACGTAACACAACTGCTGGCCAGTTGTACCGCGCCGCAATCCAAAACCGGTGTTCGTAGGGCGGCATTCATGTCGCCGGTACGTAGCACAACTGCTCGCCAGTTGTGCAAAGCCGCGTCGAGCCGCCGCGGCA
>DAOTWV010000199.1:0-5808 GCA_034435695.1 Anaerolineales bacterium
GACCTGCTGCGGGCGCAGGGTTTGCGCCAGCACGCTCTCGATGGCCTCTGGCAGCAGGTCTTTCTGGTTGTAGGAGGTGATGTAAACCGAAATGTTCATACCACGGGGATTTTACGGCGGGTGATTTTGCTCAGGGCACGCGAAACGGTCTTGACCGCGCCTTTGATGGGGGCTTCCGCACCCGCCGGCAGGCGCTCGGCGGCGGCGTACAGGGCCGCGAACAGGCGCAGGACGGCGTACTGCCAGGTACGTGCGCCCACGTAACGCCGGATGACCTCGGCCTGCTCGTATGTGCGGTGCGAGTCGCCGCGGGCGGTCTTGTTCTCCCCCCACCAGCGGTACCCGGCCCAGGCTTCCGGTACGTGCAGCCATGCGCCTTGTTGAGCGAGTTGAATCCACAGGTCCCAGTCAAAGGCGTAGTGCAAACTGGTATCCAGATGCACCCGTTCCAGCGCGCTGCGGCGGATGAAGGTCGCTGGTTGTAAAACTCCATTGCGGTGGCGCAGCGCTTCAAAGGTCAGGTGCCAGGGTTTGATGTGGATTTTCCGGATGACCTGCCCGCGCCTGTCAATGTATTGCCCCTCTCCTGTGACCACCGCTACCTGTGGATTTTCCCGGAAACAGGCGGCCACGCGGGAGAGCACGTTCCCCGAAAGGTAGACATCATCCGAATTGAGCCAGACCAGCACCTCGCCGGTGGCATGCGCCAGCCCCTTGCGGATAGCGTCAGCCTGCCCCTGGTCGGGTTCCGAAACCCACCAGGACAGGCGGTCTGCGTAACGGTGGATGATGTCGGCGCTGCCGTCGGTCGAGCCGCCGTCCACGATGATGTACTCGACGTTGGGGTAATCCTGCGCCAGGACGGACTGGATGGTCGCTTCGAGAAAATCCGCCTGATTGTAGGAGGGGGTGATGATGGAGATGCGAGGGAGAAAGGATGAAACAGATGTCATTTGTCGTGTCGGTAAGAGTCTATGGCCTGCTCGTACAAAGATAGATACCGTTGGGCTTGAAGGCTCAGGGCATATTCGGCCTGGGCTACCCGCCGGCACTGGGCGCGCATTTCATGTAACCGTGTTGGATTTTCTCCCAATGTCTGGATACCGCGGCACAAATCATAGGTGTCCTTGTAGTGCGCCAGATAGCCGGTTTCCATATGTCGTACCATCTCAGGGATGCCTCCCGTGTTGAAAGCCACAACCGGCGTTCCACATGCCAGAGATTCAAGAATGCCCAGGGGTTGATTATCTGCCAGGGAAGGGAAAACCATCAGGTCAGCGGCGTTATATGCTGCTGCTTGGGTGTACTCGTCTTTTAGGTAACCCAGATGTATGACATGAAAACCAGGGAAATCTGTGTCCTTTCCTGCTCCCATTACCAGTAAGACAATATTTTGTCGATTAGGCAACTGCATGAGAGCCTCCCGCAAGAAAGCGAAACCTTTGCGGGGATTGCTGGTTTTTTCGGCGGAAAACAGAATAACCAGTTTGTTTAATGGGATATTCCACTGATGGCGGGCTTTGACTTGCTCACAGGGTTTGAAGATTTCCAAGTCTATCCCGTTTGGAATGTGATGAATAATGCGACCTTGACCAATGATACTGGCTTGGGCCAACCTTTGCAACCACCGAGATGGTGCGACTACTTCCAGGGGAGTGCGCCGATAAACAGCACGTTTTTTGCGCCATGCGGCGGCAGTGCAATCTATCAATGGGGCGGCTGGTTCTACCAACGCACGCCCTTTCCCTTGTAGCAGGGGACAATTTCCGCATCCACTTTGCCAGCGAGTACAATCGTAAGCATAAGCACAATGGCCGGTAAATGCCCACATATCGTGCAGGGTCCACACCACGGGCTTACGGGTGGCGAGAGCATCCAGCGCACCGTAATTGAAGTAATAACCATGTAAATTGTGGAGATGTACAACTTCGCTCTGATTCAGAATGGAGTGTTGTAGTAATGCTTGGGGAACAGGATGCAACCCGGCGATGGCAAATTTACGTTCCATGCGCCAGTCGAGAGCCGTAATGACACGACGTAAAATGTGGTTGGAAGGGAGAGTTAAATCAGCCAGGGCATACACATCTATTTCTGGGTGTTGTACAGAGCGTGCTGCTATGATAGAGTGATGTCCTTGGTGGCGAAAATCCTGGTGTAGCCGATACATTACACGGGCCGCTCCGCCACGGTGGGATAGAGTGCTGATTTGGAGAATGTTCATATTTCGTAACCGATGCGGGCGGCAAGAGGCCGTATAGTTGGAAGAACGTGTTCGATTTCGTCTTTGTGTATCCGCCGCCACTTTTCTTTAGATGGAGCAGAAATAGTGGTGCGGCTGAATGGCCTACGAGTGGCATATTCCAGGGCAACGGAGGATAGACGTAGGTCGAGTTGAGCGCTCGCTTTTTGGATGACTTTCAGAGGCTCTGTGAACAAATCTTCATAGCGAAGCCAAACTGTAGCCTCAGGGTGTGTTTCTACAAAAGAGAGGGCGTATTCAATGTGTTGTCGCCAACTCCAGGCACAAATTTCAACCAAGGGACGGGTTGTTTGTTCCTGCCACCCCGGTGGGGCAGGGTAGTTCCAATGGGTAATACGGGAACCTGGTGGAATGAGAGCGTCTAGTTGCGGTTTTCCCATCATTTCTACATGTTCCCAACCTTCTATCATGCTGCTGATGGTGGCGCGAGGGTCGCGTACCAGAAAAATATAGCGTCCTGTTGGATAGGCGCGTTGCAGAAATTCTAAATGAAAGCAGTTGGCAATGGTTTTATCCAGAAGACGGTAGCGATGTGGGTGAGCCAATAACGATGTCAGAGTGTGCCAGGCTAAGAGATGTCCTGAAAAATTGACGCGCAAGGCGGATGCAAGTAATTGTCTTCTCAGGGCGTGTATATTTTCTGGTGTAGCCTTCTCAGCGGAGACAAAGTCGTTGAAATCGGGAGGACGGTAAGGGAAGAGACGCCACCAGACGTGGTCGCTTTCCTGTTGGGGAGCGAGAACGTTTTCAGCACGGCGTAGACACTCAAAGAGGAATGTCGAGCCAGAGCGGGGCGGGGCCAAGATAAAGATAGGGGGGGAGAGCCATTTATCCAGGTAAGCGGCTAAACTCGAGACGAATGACTGTTTTACGCTTGTCATAATCTCGGCTATGGTTTTTTGTCTGATATGCGCTCAAACACCAGTATGGTTCTGGCACGCTCAAGCCAGGGCGAGTTCTGAGCGAATGATGGAAAAGAGCGTACAAAGCGATATTGCTGCCAAAACTCTCCAGAGACTGCTAACGGTTTATAAGGATGAGCAAATGCCAGGTCTCGTATGTTTTGTGGCTTTACAGGGTATTCGGCATCAATTGCTACCATCAGTATGATATCTGGCTTTTGTCCTAATACGTAAGTAGCGACGGTCTGCGATTCCTTCTTGTGGCGGGCAACGGTTTTATCCGTCAACCCGAAGACATCGACGAAACGGGTATCCATCATTGTGTACGGCACAATACCCATGTCTCCGTAGGCGATGGTGGCATTTTTGGGGGCCGTGTTAACCAACCATGTGGCCATTACTGTCCGGTATTGGAGATTGTGGAGATAATCTTCGATTTTGGGCCGTTGGGTAACATGTGGCAAGACGTTTAACAATAGGGCAATCAACCCTGCGGACACCATGCGGGAACGCAAGGGGGCATTCGATGCGCCTTGTAGGCGGATGGATGCACTGATTGTAAACAGGAGAAATATGATTGGCAGGAAATGTACCATGAAACGAGTGCCGGGCATCCAGTCGCCTCCTTCCAGCACTACCGCGGCCAGAGCCACCAACACAATGCTATTTAGCAGGAGCCATTCGGAACGTTTCCAAATGGTTTTGCCGGCCAACATCCAGGACGCAACAAGTAAAAGAAGCGCAGGGGTATTATGAAGAGATTGTAGGAGATAGTGAGTGCCATGCCTCAATCGGTTCGTCAAAGCCATGCTTCCCATCTTTGCCACATAGGTGTTTGGCAACAAACTTCCGTAAAATGACCACCTCCACAAAAGATGCAGGCCGGCCACAACGCAAAATCCGGCAAGAAAACTGAACATCCGAAAGAGAAGTGACCGAATGTCCCACTGTTGCCTCTGTACCCGATGATGGTATATCAATAGCGATTCTGAGATAAAGTAGAACACGGGACCAAAGAGCCAAACTTCTGGACGCACGAGAACACCAAATCCCCAAAATAGTCCCAGCGCTAAAGTGTATACGGTGGATGGGTGATGTTTGTGGATAAACAGGGTGTATCCATAAGTGCCAAGTGTTATTATGCAGGCAAAAAGCACGGTCTCTAAGCCACTATTCAGGTACAAAATGAAAGGCAAAGATGTTCCCAAAAGTAGAGCGGCAAAAGTGTAAGATATCCAATGGACATGGAATAGTAGTGTAATGCGCATCATTCCCCACAACACCACACCCCCCAGTATCAATCCTAAAATTTTAGATGCCAGTAATAAATTGCCATTCCAGATAGCGACTCCTCCCATGAGCCACATCCATACAACGCTAGTGTAACCCTCTACGCGTTCGCCGATATTGAAGACTGGCCCATATCCGTGTGCCAGATTAGATGCGTATCGGTATGTAATATAAGCGTCATCAACCCGAAAATCTTTCCATAGAATGGCTAATGATATGAGAACAACCAGCCCTGCCAGAAAGGCTAAGGTGTGCCTTTGAGCCGTTGTTTGAAAATGGTGCTTTTTTGTAAAAAAAACAGACATCCTTCTTTACCACTCCAGTGTATTCGCGTAACCGAGTTCGAGCAAAACATTATTTTCGCGTGCCTTGAAAGCCGCCTTACAGTCTTCGTTGAAGTGAGTGCGCCACCCACCAGAACGTCCTTGCCGCACGAAGTCGTACGTTGACCTGCCGTAAGGACGCCCGCGCTCAACTTCCAACCGTTTCATGTTTTCCAACGATGATTGTTCTACAGCCCAATGCAGTTGTGCCTTACTGACTGACAGACCAATAAACGCTGCCATCCGTTGCAGTTCTATCAAAGGGGTAGAGCGTAAATCTTCAAAACGTACCAGGAGGAAGTCAAGTGTTGCAGCATAGGAACACCATCCACTGACATGGGCATACCATGCCCCGTAGGGGAGACAATCTGCATCTCGAATCATTTCTGCCAGTGTGCCGGGCTGTTTGCCCTGTCCTTGCAGGTAATTGTAGTAGGAAGTGTACACATCCCTTCCGTCGCGCAGCAGGTAAATCACGCGCTGAAAATCCGGACGGTAAGGAGCATGGCTCTTGATAATACGCGGAGGATGCATTTGACGGATGTGCGGCCATTGTGCCCGGATTTCCAAATCCGGGATGATATCATGCACGGTATGAAAATCCACCGGTTCTCGGTGCGGAAAGTTCAGCAGATTCGCCAGCAAGAAGCGTACCCAGGTATTGCCGGAACGCGGGTACGAAACCAGGAAGACATCATCTGGGCGCGGGTGAAAAGTTTTTCGCTTGTTAATTCTTCGTCGCAGAGTGATAATGTGTTTGCGAAATGATTTCATGGGGCGGTTTTCTCCAATAAGAGGCGTTTTCCCTCCCGCAGCCAGTAGGAAATCTGCCGGGGTTCCAGCAGCAGGAGGATGAGAGTATACCCACCGATGAAGCCCAGCGTTTTTTGTGTTATGCTCCCCCAGGAGAGCGGCAGCGACATCCACACCTGGAGGCCAAGCCCCAGCCCAGCCCCCAGCGCCAGCAGCGGCGCGCCGAACAGCGCCCGCACCGAAAATTGCACGTAAGGGCGCGCCTGGCGCAGCAGCACCC
>DAOTWV010000200.1:0-14964 GCA_034435695.1 Anaerolineales bacterium
AATCCGGCTGGCGCCATGCAGTCGGGTTTACCCGACTTTGGTGTCCTCAGCCGGGGAATTGATTCCCCGGCGGGTGGGCTGAGCAGTTACAACAATCCATTCATCACTTTTTCACCCGGAGAAACCACAATGCGCACATCTCGCATCCCCGGATTTTACAACCGCACCCTGGAAGAAAGACGCGCTTGTTTGGAGGGGCTGCTTTCCCCAGAGGAACTGGCAGCCCTGAGTGGCGAACCCGGCCTGCTTTCCGAACAGGCCGACCACATGATTGAAAACGTGGTTGGACGCTACGCCCTGCCCCTGGGGCTGGCGCTGAACTTCATCATCAACGGACGCGAGGTGCTCATCCCCATGGTGGTGGAGGAACCCTCCATCGTGGCGGGCGCCTCGTTCATGGCAAAACTGGCGCGCCCGACGGGCGGCTTCACTGCCCATTGCACGCCCCCGCACATGATTGGGCAGATGCAAATTCTCGACCTGCCCGAACCCCACAGCGCCCGTCTGCGCCTGCTGGAACACCGCCAGGAACTCCTTGCCGAAGCCGCCGCGTACGACCCCATTTTGCGCGACCTGGGCGGCGGCCCGGTAGACCTGGAAGTGCGCCTCATCGAAGATTCGCCCATCGGCCCCTTCCTGGTGGCGCACCTGATTTACGATGTGCGCGATGCCATGGGCGCCAATGCCATCAACACCGCCTGCGAAAAACTTGCCCCCCGGTTGGAGGCCATCACCGGCGGACGCGTGCATCTGCGCATCCTCTCCAACCTGGCCGACCGCCGTCTGGCGCGCGCCCGCGTCACCATCCGCACCGCCGACCTGGCCTTCGACGATTTCAGCGGTGAGCAGGTACGCGATGGTATCATCGCCGCCTGGGCTTTCGCAGCCGCCGACCCGTATCGGGCAGCCACGCACAACAAGGGCATCATGAACGGCGTGGACGCTGTCGTGGTGGCAACCGGCAACGACTGGCGCGCCATCGAGGCCGGGGCACACGCCTACGCAGCCCGCTCCGGGCGCTACACATCCCTGAGTACCTGGTGCAAGGACGCCGATGGCAATTTGACCGGTACGCTGGAAATGCCGATGGCAGTCGGCATCGTGGGCGGCGCAACGCGCGTCCACCCGGCGGCGCAGGCGGCCCTCAAACTGATGGGCGTACGCACCGCTGCCGACCTGGCCGAAATTGCTGTCTCCGTTGGCCTGGCGCAAAACCTGGCCGCCCTGCGCGCCCTGGCAACCGAAGGCATCCAGCGCGGCCACATGAGTTTGCACGCCCGGCAGGTCGCCATCGCCGCCGGCGCTACGGGTGAAGACATCGAGCGCGTCGCCTCCCGCATGGTCGCCGAAGGTGTGGTGCGCATTGACCGCGCGCGGGAGATTTTGAATGCAGAGTGATGAATGCAGAATGCGGACTGCAGACGATAGACTGTGGACGGTAGACCGTACCTTGTACCCTGTACCCTGTACCACGTACCCTGTACCACGTACAACGTACCCTGTACCTGACTACCCGACCAACAGACCAGCAGACCAGGCGACTAATCGACCAAAAGACTAATCGACTACCAGACCAAGCGACTACCAGACTAAAAGACTACCTGACCAACAGACTAATCGACTAAAAGACTAACAGACCAACAGACTAACAGACTAACAGACCAACAGACTAATCGACTAAAAGACTAACAGACCAACAGACTACCCGACTATGACCGAAAACATCCTCCTCCGCCCCTCCCGCCCCGTAGGCATCATCGGCTACGGAGCCTACGTCCCCCGCTACCGCCTGCCAGCAACGGAAATCGCCCGCGTGTGGCGCGGCGGCGCAGGCAGCCTGCCCATCAAGGAAAAATCCGTCCCCGGCCCGGATGAAGACGTGGCCACCATGTCCATCGAAGCGGCGCGCAACGCCCTGGCACGCGCCCAAATCCGCGCCGACCAACTGCGCGCCGTGTGGGTTGGCTCGGAATCGCACCCCTACGCCGTCAAACCCACTTCCACCCTGGTGGCCGAAGCCATCGGCGCGGTGCCGCACATCCAGGCCGGCGACTGGGAATTCGCCTGCAAGGCCGGCACCGAAGCCATGGTCGCCGCGATGGGCTTCGTCGGCTCCCAAATGGCCGATTACGCCCTTGCCATCGGCATGGACACCGCCCAGGGCAAGCCCGGTGACGCATTGGAATACACCGCGGCGGCTGGCGGCGCAGCCTACATCCTCGGCCCGGCAGAAGAAGCCCTGGCGCGCATCGAGGCATCCTACTCCTACGTCACCGACACCCCCGATTTCTGGCGGCGCGCCTACCAGAAATACCCCGAACACGGACAGCGCTTCACCGGCGAACCGGCCTACTTCCACCACATCATGAACGCCGCCACCCGCCTGATGGAAGCCCTGGGCACCACCCCAAGCGACTACCGCTACGCCGTCTTCCACCAACCCAACGCCAAATTCCCGCAGCGCGCGGCAGCCAAACTGGGCTTCACCAAAGAACAAATCGCCCCCGGTCTGCTGGTGCCTATGATTGGCAACACTTACTCCGGTGCAGCCATCATCGGCCTGAGCGCCGTGCTGGATATCGCCGAACCGGGCGACCGCATCCTGGTGACCTCTTTCGGCTCCGGTGCGGGCTCGGACGCCTTCGACATCCACGTCACCGAGAAAATCCGCGGCCGGCAGGAACTCGCTCCGCGCACGATGGATTACATCAACCGCCGCACCGAAATCGATTACGCCACTTACGCCCGCCTGCGCGGCAAGATTGTGATGAAATAAGGACGAACCATGACCGATATCATCATCGCAGGCATCGGACAAACCCCCGTTGGAGAACATTGGGATACCTCCCTGCGGGAACTGGCCTACTATGCCATGGCACAGGCCATCGAAGACAGCGGCTACCTGCGCCCGCAGGCGCTCTTCGTGGGCAACATGCTGGCCGACCAACTCAGCAGCCAGGCACACCTGGGTGCGTTGCTTGCCGATTTCGCCGGGTTGACCGGCATCGAAGCCTACACCATCGAGGCCGCCGGCGCTTCGGGTGCAGCAGCCTTGCGGCAGGCATATCTGGCCGTCAAATCGGGTCTGGTGGATGTGGCCCTCGCCGTTGGCGTGGAAAAAATCAGCGACCAGATTGGCAACACCACCGATGCAGCCCTGGCCAGCGCCACCGATGGCGACTACGAAGCCGTACACGGGATGACGCTGGAAGCCCAGGCTGCTTTGCTGATGCGCCGCTACCTGTACGAAAGCGGCGCGCCGCGCAGCGCCTTTGCCGCCCTGCCTCTGATTGCCCATGCCAACGCGGTGGGAAACCCCAACGCCATGTTCCGCAAGGCCATCCGCCCCGAAGTGTACGAAAACGCGGCCATCACGGTTGAACCGCTCAATATGTTCGACATTGCCCCCTGGGCGGACGGTGCAGCCGCCGTCCTGCTGGCACGTCGGGATTTACTGCCGCCCAAATACCCTCACCCTCTGGTACAGGTCGCCGGCTCTGCACTGGCAACAGACCGGCTGGCGCTCCATGACCGTCCGGATATGCTGGATTTCTACGCGGCGCGTCTTTCCATGCAACGCGCCTGCGCACAAGCAGGAATCAATCCCCAGGATGCCGATTTCTTCGAACTGTACGACCACACCTCCATCACGGCGGTGCTTTCGCTGGAGGCAGCCGGATTTGCCCCGCGCGGCGAGGGTTGGCGACTGGCACAAGAATGCAGCCTGCAAGGTCGCCTTCCGGTGGCTACTTTTGGAGGCTTGAAGGCGCGCGGGAACCCCGGTGGGGCTACCGGCCTCTATCAGGTCGTGGAAGCCGCCCTGCAACTGCGCGAGCAGGCCGGCCCCAATCAGGTTGCCTCCCCCCGCTGGGGCGTGACTCAAGCCCTGGGAGGCCAGGCATCCACCGCAGTTACCCATGTCCTCACCCGACTGCAAGCCTGACCTGCAGCCTGATAGGTTCTGATAGTTTCCCTCCGCTACACTGTGCGGCGTATTCCACGGTTCAAGGAGTAAAGTCTTATGGAAATTCCTCGTCACTGGCGATTGAAAAAACAACGGTATGCCCTGATGGGCGAAGTATGCCCGCATTGCGAGGCAAAGATTTTCCCGCCCCGGGACGTGTGCCCGGAGTGCAATCAGGAGGCCAAAACGACCTTCCAGTTCAGCGGGCGCGGCGAGGTGTATTCTTTCACCACAGTGTACAATCCCCCTGCCGGCTACGAGGACAGCGCCCCTTACACCGTGGCGCTCATAAAATTGGAAGAAGGCCCCATCCTTACGGCACAGTTGACCGACCTGGGCGACCAGGAAGTGAAAATCGGTATGCCGGTGGAAATGGTTACTCGCCGCTTGCGCTCGGATGGCGATGAGCGCGGTTTGCTGGTATATGGTTACAAGTTTCGGCCTGTGATGCAATCTCTGCCCGTGGCAGGCGACTGACAGCACATCATTTTCCTCTCACAGACAACATAGCCACTGATGCACAGTAAGCCCCCTTTTCTGTATGCAAAAGGGGGCTTACATGTTCCAGCGAAAAGCCACCCACACCCGACAATAAATCGTCGGGCTGATTGGCCAAGGACGGAACAATCCGGCTGGCGCCAGGCAGTCGGGTTTCCCCGGCTTTGGGTTCTCAGCCGGGGAGTTGATTCCCCGGCTGAGCAGTTACGTCCTACCGATGTTTGGTGAACAGCGTTACATCCGCGTCCCACCTCTCCAGCGGGATGGCACACACACCTTGCGTACCCCCTGGCTTTCCAAAGCGCGGGTAGCCTCTCCACGGTGCGGTACAATTGCAGCGTGGATTCCTATGAATACCTTCCTCCCCAACGCAGCGGCATAATTTTTCTAGGCGCGCTGCTTTCTGTCATCACGGCTGCCTTTTTGTGGCAGGTATGGCAAAGCGCCCGCAGCCCGCTAACCCAACAACTCAGCCAGCATGGCCCCTGGGCACTGCTGTTCGGTGTGCTCATGTTGGGGTTGGGCTATGCGTTTCGCGCACTGCAGGGCGCGTTTTACCTGCTCAGCCGGGATGGGCTGGTAATACACTGGGGCTTGCGCGAAGTCGCCATTTCCACCTACGACATCCTGTGGATAGCGCCCCTGGAAGACCTTCCCGCGCCACCACCGTCCCCGTTGGTACGCCTGCCAGGGGCATGGCTGGGACGGGCCTGGCGACGCGACCCGCAACATGGACAGGTCGAATATCTGGCTGCACAACGCAAAGGGGCACTGTTCATCGCCACCGCCCAGGGGGCTTTTGTCATTTCGCCTCAAAGCCCGCAAGACTTTCTGAAAACTTTCAGCGCGCTCAACGAACTCGGTTCAGTTTCCCCTCTGCCAACGCGGGATATTCACCCCGGCGACTGGCTGGGGCAGGCCTGGCACGCCCGCCCTACCCGCATCCTGTGGCTGAGTACGCTGACAGCAGTCATTGCCGTGTGGTTGCTCGCCTTTTGGGGCATGGGACGCACCACCCAGGTATCCCTGGGCTTCACTGCCGGTATCCTGCCGCGCCCCCCCATCCCCTCAGGCAGCCTGGTATTGTTCCCCATCCTGGGGACTTTCTTCGCCCTGGTGGACTGGGCAAGCGGCCAATTTTTGTATCGCCGCGATACGGCCCTGGCTTATTTTTTTTGGAGCATCGCCCTGCTCACCAACTTGGGGTTGCTTGGGGCGGGGTTGTTGTTGCTTTCACGCGCGCTGTGAATCCCACAAAATCCCACATTTCCACAGCATATCCCACATTATCCCCATTTATCCACAAGTTGGCACCACATTTTCCACAAAAAAAACTGAAAAAATGGCAAGTTATCCACAATTTGTGCAAATTCTCGCGGGAATAGTGCTCGGCACAGGAGTGGCATGGGGAGCATGGCGCGCTGGGGCGTTGAGCAGCAGTGGGGGTTGGGCAGCCGCTATCCTGGGAGCGCTGGTCTTTGGGGCAGGGGGCATCGCCTGGGCTACCCTGTTGCTGGCATTTTTCTTGACCTCCAGCGGACTTTCCCGGCTTTTTCAGCGCCGCAAGCACATGCTCCACGAAAAATTTGCCAAGGGCAGTCAACGCGACGCCATGCAAGTGCTCTCCAATGGGGGAGTGCTGGGTTTGTGCGTGCTCGTGCACGCGGCATGGCCGCAGGTTTCGTGGCCGTGGGCAGCCGCAGCGGGGGCACTGGCGGCTGTCAATGCAGATACCTGGGCCACCGAGGCGGGAGTACTCAGCAAGGCCAGGCCACGCCTGATAACCACCGGCAAAGTGGTGGAACGCGGCACATCCGGGGGAATCACCCCCCTGGGAACGCTGGCAACCCTGGGAGGGGCTGCGCTGCTGGGGGGGCTGGCCGGGCTGTACGCCCCCGCGGGGGACGCGTTTTCCCTGGGGGCTGCCGTCACCCTGGGAGGCGTGGCCGGCTCCCTGCTCGATTCCCTGCTGGGTGCCACGCTTCAAGGCATGTATCGCTGTCCCCGTTGCGCAACCGAAACAGAACATCACCCCCGGCACACCTGCGGCACCCCAACGGAACGGGTGCGCGGCCTGGCGTGGCTGAACAACGACGCTGTGAACCTGCTGGCCTCGCTGTGCGGCGCGCTCGTGGCGGCCAGCCTGTGGGGTATAATTTTTCCGTAATCCTGCAACCCTTCCTGGAAGAAAACCATGAACCGACTTGTCGAATGCATTCCCAACTTCTCTGAGGGACGCCGCCCGGAGGTGATTCAGGCTATCATGGAGGCCATTACCTCGGTGGAAGGCGTCGTAATTCTCGATAAACACTCCGATGGCGACCACAACCGCAGCGTCATTACCTACGTGGGCACGCCGGAAGCCGTGGAAGAGGCCGCTTTTCGCGGAATAGCCAAAGCCGCGGAGTTGATTGACCTGAATGTGCATGAGGGGGAACATCCCCGCATCGGCGCAACGGATGTGGTGCCTTTCGTCCCCATCAGCGGGGTCAAGATGGTGGAGTGCGTGGAAATGGCGCGCCGTCTGGGAAAACGCGTGGGCGAAGAACTGGAAATTCCCGTCTACCTGTACGAGGAAGCCGCTACTCGCCCCGAACGCGTCAACCTGGAGAACATCCGACGCGGGCAATACGAGGCGCTCAAGGAGGAAATCGGCACCAACCCGGCGCGCACCCCCGATTTCGGGCCGGCACGCGTCGGGCCGGCCGGCGCAACCGTTATCGGTGCACGCGCCCCCCTGATTGCTTTCAACGTGTACCTGACCACCGAAGACAAGAGCATCGCCGATAAAATTGCCCGCGCTGTGCGGCATTCTTCGGGCGGCCTGCGCTACGTCAAGGCGCTGGGGATGCTGGTGGAGGGGCGCGCTCAGGTATCCATGAACCTGACAAACTACCGCAAAACGCCCATCGCCCGCGTGGTGGAATTCATCCGCCGTGAGGCGGCGCGCTACGGTGTGGGCATCCATCACTGCGAATTGGTCGGCCTGACGCCTCAGGACGCCCTGACCGATGCCGCCGTGTGGTACACCCAACTCGACCAGTTCGAGAAGGAACAGGTGCTGGAAACGCGTCTGTACGCTGCGCTGAGCAGTGGCGAGACCAGCATCCAGCCCAGGGAATATGCCTTTTTGGATGACCTGGCTTCCAGTGCTCCCGCGCCCGGCGGCGGCTCCGCGGCCGCTCATGCCGGTGCGATGGCCGCTGCGCTGGTGGCGATGGTGGCGCGTCTGACCGTGGGACGCAAGAAATACGCCGATGTCAAAGAGCGTATGTGGCAGATTATCGAGGAGGCCGAGGAAAAACGTGCCGCCCTCACCCAGGCCGTCCAGGAGGATGCGGCAGCCTTTGAAGGGGTTATGGCAGCCTTCAAAATGCCCAAAGGCACCTCAGAAGAGCAAAACCGCCGCAAACAAGCCATCCAGGAGGCCACTTTACAGGCTGCCAAAGTTCCTCTGGGTGTGGCGCACATGGTAGTGGACGTGCTGGACCTGGTAGCCCAGGTCGCCGAACTTGGCAACACAAATGCCATCACCGATGCAGGTACGGCCGCAGCCTTGAGCAAGGCCGCCCTGAGCGGTGCAAGCCTCAACGTGCGCATCAACCTGACCAGCCTGGATGACCAGCATGCCGCCGGTACGCTCATGGACGAACTGACCTCCCTCGAAGACCGTGCAGCCATCCTGATGGAGCGCGTGCGCACGGCCTTGCAAGACCGGGGCGGCCCGGCGCTGGCACAGTTTTAGGCTCTGGCCCCTCCATCTGGAGGGGCTTTTCCCTTTCCGCCATGTCTCGCCTGACGGCTCTAGCCTTATTGTTCGTGTTGATTCTGGGAACGGCCTGCCAGCCTGCGCCCCCCGCGCGTAGAGAGACGGCAGTCTCCACATCCCCTGCACCGCGAGCGGAACCCATACCGGCCTCGCCCACCCCATCTGTCACGCCAGGCCCCACCAGCACACCGCTCCCCACCGCCACGGTGACGGCATCTCCAACGCTTTCACCAGTGCTCTTTCCCCTGCAGGTGCCTCTTCCTCCAGATGCCAACCGGCGCATCTCTCCCAACTATCGTTTTGGTACCGATATGAACGGGCAGCGGGAGATTCACCACGGCGTGGAATTCGAAAATCCCATTGGCACGCCTGTGCTGGCCGCGGCGGAGGGTGTGGTGCGCTTTGCAGGCAGTGACGATGCCGCCCAGTTATCGCCGTGGGCGGGGTTTTACGGCAATGCTGTCGTCATCGAACATCATTTTCCCGGCTGGCACACTCCCGTCTTCACCCTCTACGGCCATCTCTCCACCATCGCGGTGCACACCGGTGAGAAAGTTGCCGCCGGAGATGTGCTGGGAGAAGTGGGGATGAGCGGCTCGGCAGACGGCCCGCACTTGCATTTCGAAGTGCGCCTGGGGAAGAACGCCTATGTGTACAGCAGCAATCCAGAGTTGTGGCTGGTTCCCGATGAGGGAAACGGCGCCCTCGCGGGGCGCATCACCACCCCTGAGGGCCTCCCCATCCCAGGGGTACACATCAGCCTCATCCCGCTCGATTCGCCCGATGCCGCGACTATTTACCTGCAAACCTATGTGCAACAAAATGCACTGCCCGCTCCCGACCGCCAGGAGAATTTCGCCCTGTGGAATTTGCCTGCCGGGCAGTATCGGGTAGAATTCATAGCCAATGGCCTGCACCGGCAGGAAATTCGCATCCAGGCCGGTGTGCGCACCTTTTTCACCTATCCTGTATCTACATCACCCTGATTTTCGGAGGTACTCATGGGACTGAAACCCGACCACTGGATTCGCAAAATGGCGCTGGAACACGGCATGATTGAGCCGTTCACTGCTGAACAGGTACGCCAGGGAGTGATTTCCTACGGCGTTTCCTCATACGGCTACGACATACGCGTGGCTGATGAATTCAAAATCTTCACCAACGTGTATTCTGCCGTTGTGGACCCCAAAAATTTCGACGAAAAAAGCATGGTGGATTTCAAGGGTGATGTGTGCGTTATTCCCCCCAATTCTTTTGCGTTGGCGCGCACCATCGAGTACTTTCGCATCCCGCGCGGGGTGCTGACCGTGTGCCTGGGGAAATCCACCTATGCCCGTTGCGGCATCATCGTCAATGTCACGCCCTTCGAGCCGGAGTGGGAGGGGTATGTGACATTGGAAATTTCGAATACAACGCCCCTGCCGGCAAAAATCTATGCCAATGAGGGCATCGCACAGGTGCTTTTCTTCGAGGCAGATGAGGAGTGCGAAGTGTCCTACGCGGACAAAAAAGGGAAGTACCAGAAACAACAGGACATCGTGCTCCCCAAATTGTAATCGTACCAGAAAAGGCCAAAACGGGCTGCCTGCGATGCAGACAGCCCGTTTTGTGTTGTATGCGGGGGAGGAATACGCCTCAGGCGAGTTCCACAACCGCGCCAGCGGCTTCCAGTTTGGCCTTGGCGTCGTTGGCCGCGTCCTTGCTGACACCTTCGAGAATCTTGGCGCCGGCGGTCTCGGCCATTTCCTTGGCGTCCTTCAGGCCCAGGCTGGTCAGTTGGCGGATGGCTTTGATGACGTCAATCTTCTTGGGGCCGTGGTCCTTGAGGATGACATCGAATTCCGTCTTTTCTTCTTCGGGTTCAGCAGCGCCAGCCGCGCCACCAGCAACCGCCACAGCAGCCACAGGGGCAGCAGCGGAAACGCCCCATTTTTCTTCCAGCATCTTGACGAGTTCAGCCGCCTCGAGGACGGTCAGTTCGCTCAGAGCATCAACCAGGTTCTGCAAATCAGCCATTTTTGAAATTCTCCTTGAGATTAGTTTGTAAAGGGTATGGGTAAAAAAGGGTTACTCTTTTTCCGAGTAGGCTTTGACGACAGCCGCCAAACCGCGGCCGGGTTCCGCCAGAGTGCGTACCAACTTGCTGGCCGGCGCCATGATGGTACCCAGCAATTGGGCGCGCATGACAGGCAACGGCGGCAGGTCGGCCAACGCCTTGACCTCATCGGTGCTCACCGGACGTCCATCCAGGATACCGGCTTTGACTTTGACGACATCATGTTCTTTGGCAAAGTCCACGATGGTCTTGGCAACCGGGGGCACATCGGTAAAGGCAAAAGCGATACCAGTGCTGCCGATGTACACATCATCGGGGAAGGAAATTTCCAGTTCATCAAAA
Organism: Anaerolineales bacterium; assembly: GCA_034435695.1. Taxonomy (GTDB): domain Bacteria; phylum Chloroflexota; class Anaerolineae; order Anaerolineales; family DRKV01; genus DRKV01. The sequence goes on from DAOTWV010000200.1 coordinate 10,630, forward strand.
ACTCGCTTGCCGAGCGTGTTTTTGACCACATGGAACTCACCACCGGCTTCGCGCACCTGGCGACGCAATTGTTCGATGGCTTTGGAATCCAGGCCAATGTACTCCATGAGTACCGCGCCCTGACTGCGTTCCAGCCATTCTTTGTATTGCGCCAGGATTTCAACCTTGCGCTGCTTTGAGATAGCCAAAGGCTTATCACCTCCTTTCAACAAAAAAGTCTTTGTCCGCCAGAGACACAGACAAAGACTCACACTGCCCAGAAAGGACAGAAAAATTCCAGCCGTCTTCGCCTCGGCAGGGAATTAAGCCTTGCGGCACCTGCTGTCTCTGGCAAAACGTTCCCCAGGGGGGATATTCAGTTGGAAACGGGGCAGGGCTTGCCTGCCCCGTGATACTGACAAACTCAGGCTTCCATGGATTGGGCGCGAGCGACGTCAACCTTGATGCCCGGCCCCATGGAGGTGGTGATGACCACTTTGCGGATGTACGCACCCTTGGCCGCAGCCGGACGCGCCTTCTTGACTGCGCCCATCAAAGCAGCCAGGTTTTCCACCAGTTGTTCCTGGGTGAAGGAAACCTTACCAATGGGCACATGCAGGTTGGCGGTTTTGTCCACGCGGAATTCCACGCGTCCCGCTTTGACTTCCTGGACGACACGGGGGATATCCTGCGCGGGGACAACGGTACCGGCCTTGGGGTTGGGCATCAAGCCACGCGGGCCGAGGATGCGCCCCAGGCGGCCGATTTTGCCCATCATATCGGGGGTAGCAACCGCCACATCGAAATCGGTCCAGCCGCCCTGAATTTTCTTCAGGGTTTCATCGTCATCGGCGACGTAATCGGCGCCGGCTTCGCGTGCCAGGGTAGCACCTTCACCCTGGGCAAAGACCATCACGCGCACCTGTTTCCCGGTGCCGTGGGGCAGGGAAACGACATCACGCACCTGCTGGTCGGCATGACGGGGGTCAACCCCCAAACGCATGTGTACTTCGACCGTAGCATCGAATTTGACCGTCGAGGTTTCTTTTGCCAAAGCAATAGCCTCTTCGGGGGTGTAGTTGCGGTTACGGTCAATTTTTGCCAGTGCTTCGAGATATTTTTTACCGTGCTTAGGCATAATCACTCCTTTGTGGTGCAAGCGGGTGCCAGGCACCCTCCCACGAGGTATCAGTCAACCACTTCGATGCCCATGTTGCGGGCAGTGCCTTCAATCTGGCGCATAGCGCCTTCGATGTCCACCGCGTTCAGGTCTTTCATCTTGGTTTCGGCGATTTCGCGAATTTGCGCTCGCGTGACTTTGCCGACCTTTTCGCGATGCGGTTCGGAGGAACCTTTTTCGATACCAGCGGCCTTCTTGAGCAGCACAGCAGCCGGTGGGGTCTTCAAGATGAATTTGAAGGAACCATCGGTGTAAATGCTGATTTCTGCAGGAATAATCTCGCCCATGCGGTTGGAGGTGCGGGCGTTGTATTCCTTGCAGAAGGCCATCAGATTGATGCCATGCCCGGCCAGAGCGGGGCCAATCGGGGGAGCGGGATTGGCCTTCCCGGCTTCAATTTGCAAACGAACGACTGCTTTAAGTTTCTTTGCCACAGTAACACTCCTTCGTGGTGGTAACGGGCAGCATGCCCTCCCACAAAATAAGGTTGGTAAAACTCAGCCTGCTGGCCGAGGGTTACGCTTTTTCGACCTGTAAGAAATCCAGTTCTACAGGAGTTTCGCGCCCAAAGAAGTTGACCATGACGCGCACTTTGGAACGTTCCATGTCCACTTCGGCAACCGTACCCCGGAAGTCATTGAAGGGGCCATCCACAATGCGGACGCGGTCGCCCAGGCGGAAGGAAACTTTGATGCGTGGCGCATCGGCTTCCATGCGACGGATGATTTGGGCTACTTCTTCCGGGCGCAGGGGCGTAGGTTCGTTGCCCATGCCCACAAAGCCAGTCACACCAGGGGTATTGCGCACCACGTACCAGGATTCCTCTGTCAAAATCATGTTGACAAGGATGTACCCTGGAAAGACGCGGCGTTCCACTGTGCGCCGCTTGCCATCTTTGACTTCAACCTCTTCTTCGGTGGGCACGATGACATCGAAAATCTTGTCTTTCATGCCCATGCTCTCGATGCGTTGCTCGAGGTTGTGCCGCACCTTGTTCTCATACCCTGAGTAACAATGTACGACATACCAGGCGCGGCTATCGCCTTCCTCCTGTGTGGATTCTCCACGGGCAACCGATTCCAGCAACGCGTCTACGTTGACTTCGATGGAATCTTCTTCTTCTCCCGAGAGAGAATCTTCCAGGGGGTTTTCTATGGCGTCGGGCGGGAAATTATCTTCAAACATGCGTATCTCCAGAATGCGTTCTGCCCGTACAACCTGCCTGCAATCACATCGCCGGGCGCTTCTCGCAAGAGAAAAGCGGGGTTATACCAGCAAGGCTACCAGTTTGGTAAGCAGGGTATCCAAAACTCCCATGAACAGGCTCATGACCACCAGCACGACCAGTACCACGATGGACAGGCTGCGCGTTTCACGCGGGGTTGGCCAACTGACTTTGCGCAATTCGCCCACCGTTTCACGATACAGGCGCACAACGGCGTTAGGCTGTTTTTTGGTGACGTTTTTAGAACCTTTAGCCACAGGTTTCTCCTTACGGAATGATGTCCCAAAAGAGCGGGAAGAATACTCAAAAAAACGCCGCTTGGATAACGGCGTTTTTTCGGGTGTAGGCAGGCCAGGAGGGACTCGAACCCCCAGCCCCCGGTTTTGGAGACCGGTGCTCTGCCAAATTGAGCTACTGGCCTACATAAGTGGGAGGTGGGCAACCGTTGAGACGGGAACCCGCAGACGGGCCCCCGTCGCCGTTACTTGCTATTTGGTTTCCCGGTGCAGCGTGTGCTTGCGGCAGCGGGAGCAGTATTTTTTCAATTCCAGACGCCCTGGGTCATTGCGGCGGTTTTTCTCGGTAGTGTAGTTGCGTTCTTTACACTCCGTACACGCCAGAGTAATCACCGGGCGAACACCTTTTTTCGAAGCCATAAGTCAACCTACCAGCAATTCGTTTGGAATATCGAGGGCGCACACAGGCGCCCTCGATGTTTTCTTGTCTATCGCCGTGGGGAAGGGGGGGTCAGTCCAAAATCTTGGTGATGACACCAGCGCCGACGGTCAGGCCGCCTTCGCGGATGGCGAACTTCGAACCCTGTTCCAGCGCCACGGGCACAATCAGTTCCACTTCCATGTTCACGTTGTCGCCAGGCATCACCATCTCCACGCCTTCCGGCAGTTTGATGGTTCCCGTCACGTCCATCGTGCGGATGTAGAACTGCGGACGGTAGCCGCTGAAGAACGGCTTGTGGCGGCCGCCTTCTTCCTTGCGCAGCACGTAAACCTCGGCCATGAAGTGCTTGTGCGGGGTGATGCTCTTCGGTTTCGCCAGCACCATACCGCGTTCCACCTCGTCACGGTCGATACCGCGCAGCAGAATGCCCGCATTGTCACCGGCCATACCTTCGTCCAGCGACTTGTGGAACATTTCGATGCCCGTCACCACCGAGGTCATGATTTCATCACGCAGACCCACGATTTCCACCGGGTCACCCAGGCGTACCACGCCGCGCTCGATACGACCGGTCACCACCGTGCCACGCCCCTTGATGCTGAACACGTCTTCAATCGGCATCATGAACGGCTTGTCCACGTCACGCTGCGGTTCCGGAATGTACTCGTCAATCACGCGCAGCAGTTCCACAATCGGCGCATATTCCGGCGCGTTGATGTCCGTGCTATCGCTCTCCAGCGCCTGCAACGCCGAACCCTTCACAATCGGCGTCTCATCACCGGGGAACCCGTACTCGTTCAGCAACTCGCGCAGTTCCAACTCGACCAACTCCAGCAGTTCCGGGTCGTCCATCTGGTCGGTCTTGTTCATGAACACCACGATGCTCGGCACTTCCACCTGGCGTGCCAGCAGTACGTGTTCGCGCGTCTGCGGCATCGGGCCGTCCGGCGCTGCTACCACCAGAATGGCACCATCCACCTGCGCTGCACCCGTAATCATGTTCTTGATGTAGTCACGGTGCCCAGGCATGTCCACGTGCGCATAGTGGCGTTTTTCCGTTTCGTATTCCACGTGCGCAATGTTGATGGTAATGCCGCGTTCTTTTTCTTCCGGGGCATTGTCAATCTGGTCGTAGGCTTTGTATTCCGCCTTCCCCATCATGGCCGCCACCTTCGTGATGGCCGCCGTCAGGGTCGTCTTCCCGTGGTCGATGTGCCCCATCGTACCCACGTTCAGGTGCGGCTTCGTGCGCTCAAATTTCTGCTTACCCATG
>DAOTWV010000201.1:0-12661 GCA_034435695.1 Anaerolineales bacterium
GCGGAATATGCCAATGGCCGGCGGGACGCGCTGCAAGTGCGTCTGGATGTGGATTCTCCCGCTCTGGTCTGGGCATTGAAGGATTTTAGCCTGACGCTGGCCTCGGATTCTGATGTGGCAGCCATGGCGCTGTCTCCCGCGGTTATCATGCCAGAACAAGCCGCTTCCCCTGATACGCAGATGGTTTACCGGGGGCAGGCCTTTGCCTGGCAGGTGCTACCTGCCTGGAGCGGGACGCTGCCTCCCAATGCCACGCGCTGGTTCATTTTTGGCGAAATGCCTGCCCAGGTAGACCATGTGACCTTGTGGCTGCGCGGCGACCTGTTTCCCGGCGGGGTGGCTGTTCCTGTTTCCCAGCAGCCTCCTGCCGATGCTGCAGAACCTCTCACTCCGTAACAAACGGCTGTCTTTGTAAAGCGGCTGCGTTTTACTTTGCTTTGGAACCTATGACCATTCCTGAAATTATTGCTATTGATGGCCCGGCGGCTTCTGGAAAATCTACCCTGGGCTATAAACTGGCTCGTGAACTTGGCTATTTGTATTTCGATACTGGTGTGATGTACCGCGCTGTCACCTGGCTTGCATTGCATCAGGATGTGGATGTATCCGATGAGGGTGCGGTGACCGCCCTGGCAGAGACGGCGCGCATTGATGTGCAGCCCCCCAGCAAAGACGATGGCCGCACGGCGGATGTGCTGGTCAATGGGCAGGATGTCACCTGGGAGATTCGGCGCCCGGCAGTGGAGCGCAAGGTTTCTGTGGTGGCGGCTTACCCTGGGGTGCGTGCCGCCCTGACAGAGCAGCAACGCCGCATTGGGCTGCGCGGGCGCGTCGTCATGGTCGGACGGGATATCGGCACGGTGGTGCTGCCCGAAGCAGGGTTGAAGATTTACCTGGATGCTTCCGTAGAAGAGCGAGCGCGTCGGCGCTTTGCCGAGTTGCAGGCGCGCGGAGTACAGGCCTCCCTGGAGGAAATCACCGCAGCCATGCGCCGCCGGGATGAACTGGATTCTACCCGCTCGGTGGCCCCTCTGCGCCCTGCCAGAGATGCCGTCATCATCAACTCGGACAACATGGATGTGGCTGCAGTACTGGCGCGCGTCAAGGAGTTGTGCCTCTCTCGTGGATAACCGTCTTTCGCTACAACACTTGTTCCGTCACAATGCAGGAGATGTCCCCTGGCAGCAGTACGAGCATGCGCGCTATGCCGTGCGTCGCAGGGTGTTGCGCGCCTTGTTGAGGGCGATTGGCTTTACCCTGCTGGCCAAACTGGATTCCGTCGAGGGATTGGAAAACGTCCCGCGCCGCGGCCCGGCATTGTTGCTCATCAACCATATCGCGTTCATTGACCCAATTGTGGTCATGCATGTCGTGCCGCGTCAGATTGTGCCGATGGCCAAAATCGAAGTGTATGATTACCCACTGGTGGGCATTCTGCCACGCCTGTGGGGCGTCATTCCCGTGCGCCGCGGTGAAGTAGACCGGCGTGCCTTGCGCATGGCGATGCAGGTGTTGCATGCCGGCGAACTGGTGTTGATAGCCCCCGAAGGTACGCGCAGCCCGGCTTTGCAGCGCGCCAAGGAAGGCATAGCCTTCATAGCCGCACGTACTGGTGTTCCCATCGTCCCTGTCGCGCTGGAAGGTACGGAAGGTTTCCCCGCCTTGCGAGGCATGTCCCGTTGGCGCAGCCCTGGAGCACAGGTGCGCTTTGGCAAACCATTTCGCTTCAAAGAAGTCCCCGGAGGGCGGCCCAATCGAGCCCAATTGCGTCAGATGACAGACGAGGCCATGTGTGTATTGGCGCGTATGCTGCCCCCGCATCGTCGCGGCGTGTACGCGGATGCAGATAGCCGGACACTGGAGACAATTACCTTCGAGTAAAGGCTCTGGTACGTTTCTTGCACCTCTCTATCCGATGAATTTCATTCTGCCACTAAGCACCGAATTCCCTTACGTTGAATGGCCTTCCAGCCCAGTCGGATGGTTGTTGCTGGCTGCCTGGGGAGCGGGCATTCTGTACCTCTTGTGGAGTGGCCGGAGGTGGAATGCCCCCGTGCGCCATCGCTTGCGCGTGGTGGGGATTCTCGCGGCGGGCGCGGTGCTGGGGGCATGTATGTTGGGGTTCCGCCTGCCCGCCCTGGGGGGGCTGCCGTTCCCAGGGCGGCCGGTTTCTCCACGGGGGCCGGTGCTGATGCTTTTTGCGGCTGTTCCCTGGTTCCTGGCGGCTGGCTTGTTTGGGCCGTTATCTGCTGCCACATTGGCGGCAATCTCCGGGGGCATTATTGGCCTGTGGGACCGGCATACGCTCTTCTTCCCGATGGAGATGGCGGCAATGGGGGCGATGCTGGGGTTCTTTTTGCGCCAGAACTATCGCACCCGGTTTTACCGCCTGTTGCGCCATCCAATGGTGGCGGCATTGCTTTTGACGGGAGTGTATCTTCCGGCCTATTTTTTCGATACGCTCACCCTGTCGGATGCCGACCTGGTGACGCGGATGGACTACGTGGTTTCCAATTTGCCGGCCGCCCTGTTGGGCGTGGGGGGAATGCTGCTGGTGGCAGGCGTAGTGGCCGAGACAGTGGCTTCGCTCAAGGTGCGGGGTTGGGGGGCGCGTGCCCCATGGCAACCCTCCCCGGCAGAGCGTAGCCTGGGATTGCGCTTTTTCTACTGGCTGGGGTTGTTGGTGGCCTTCCTGGTCACCCTGTTGATTGCCGGAAACTGGGCGGTGGCCGAGCGTTCAGCGCGCAATGCCCTGGAAGAGCGAATGCGCGGGGTAGTGGATATCGCTACTGAGCGCATTCCTTTTTTCCTGGAGACGGGGCAATCCCTGTTATTGGAGTGGGGGCAGGATAGCCGTCTGCATGCGGGAGACCCGACCGCGGCGCGAGCAACGCTGGAAAACGATATCCGCAGTGTGCCGTTTTTTACCGATTTGATTTTGCTGGATTCCTCTGGCAATACCGTGGCAGCCTTTCCCGCGCCAACCTACGACCGTGCCAGCGCCCCGCTGGATGAGGCCTTGGCCATAGACCTGGCATTGCAGGGGGTGGCGATTCAATCGTATGCCATTCCTCCAGAGCGAGGCGAGACTGCCGCGCGTGTTTCTTTCGTGGCAGCCTTGTTTGCCCCCGATGAATCGGTGGATGGCGTCTTGATAGGCCGTACCAATTTGCAGGCAAACCCCTTTGTGCGGCCGGTGTTCAGCGCATTCGATGATATTTCCAGCCTGGGGGGAGAAGCCTTTTTGTTGGATGAAAACGGGATGGTGCTGTACCGTACCACGCATACTTCCTTGATGATGCCCTATCCGCTGGAGTTGCAGGGGGGAGGGGCTATCCAGGAAATGGTAGCCCCCGATGGGACGCGTCGCCTGGTGCTCGATGGACGGGCGCGCGGCCGCCCCTGGACGGTTGCTGTCTGGGTGCCCTTGCAGCGCACGCAGGAACTGGCATTACAGATTGCAGCCCCCCTGTTGTTGATGTTGTTCATGTTCTCAGCGGCAATGGCTTTGACGTTGCGCGTTGTGTTGCGGCAGTTTACGGCCTCATTGCGCACCCTGGGGAAAGAAGCAAATTACATCGCTACGGGCAATCTGGAACGCTCTTTGCAGGTGGATGCAGTAGATGAAATTGGGGAATTGCGCCTGGCCTTCGAGGAAATGCGCCGCAGTCTGAAAGCCCGCATGGATGAACTCAACCGCCTGTTGAAGGCCAGTCAGGGGGTGGCTTCGACGCTGAACGTGGAAGAGGCCATGCGCCCCGTTCTGCAGGCGGCTTTGGAGATGGGTGCCAGCGCGGCGCGGGTGGTGCTGAAGCCCTCTCTCTTGCCAGATTGGGATAGTGAAATTACCGCCTTGCCGACTTCTTTTGGGCTGGGTGATTCGAGTAAAGAGTACACCTACCTGGACTATCAAATTATGGAACTGGCGCGCAGACAATCGCAAATCGTACTTTCCAGTCCGGGACGGTTGTCTATTTTGAAATTCCCGCCAGAGGCGCGTGTTCCTGGAGCGTTACTTGCGGTAGCGTTGCACTATGAAAAACTGTATTACGGTGTTTTGTGGGTGGCGTACGACGAGGGGCACGTCTTCTCTCAAGAGGAAGTGCACTTCTTTGCCACACTTGCCGGTCAGGCTGCGTTGGCGGCCTCCAATGCACGTCTTTTCCTGCATTCTGAAGTTGGACGCCAACGACTGGCTGCTATCCTGGATTCCACCCCAGACCCCGTGCTGGTGACCGACCACCGTAACCGACTGCTGCTGGCCAATCCCGTCGCACGGCGGGTTTTGGCGCTCAGCGACGAGATTTTCTCTGGTGTGCCCATTGACCAGTTCCTGCAACCACCAGACCTGGTAGCCTTGTTGCACTCTTCCGTTGAGGAACGGCAGTCGGCGGAGGTGGCCTTGCCAGACGGGCGTGTTTACCTGGCGATTGCTTCTCCTATTGCCATGCAATCCCGGCGCTTAGGACGGGTGTGTGTCCTGCGGGACATCACCCACTTCAAAGAACTGGATGCGCTGAAGTCGGAATTCGTTTCCACCGTGAGTCACGACCTGCGCTCTCCGCTGACGTTGATTAGAGGCTACACCACCATGCTGGCCATGGTTGGCGATTTGAACGAGCAGCAGACCACCTACGTACGCAAAATCACCAAGGGCATCGAAAGTATGTCGCGTTTGGTGAACAACCTGTTGGACCTGGGACGCATCGAGGCTGGCGTGGGGTTGCTGATAGAAAAAGTCCCCCTGCAAGACGTGGTGGATAACGTAGTTGAGGGCTTGCAACTGCGTGCTGAGCACAAGCGCATTACCCTGCGTACTCGCCTGCCTCAAGGTGGATTACCTGCTATTGAGGCAGACCGTGCCTTGCTGCAACAGGCGCTGCACAATCTGGTGGAAAATGCTATCAAGTACACCGAGCCCGAAGGGTGGGTAGAGGTGCGCGTGGAAATTCGAGAGAACAACGTGCTCATGGCCGTAGCCGACAACGGCATTGGGATTGCGCCAGTAGACCAGGCGCGCCTGTTTGAACGGTTCTACCGTGTGGCGCGCAGGGGGCATATCCAGGAGCGGGGTACTGGTTTGGGCCTGGCTATCGTCAAATCGATTGCTGAGCGCCACGGAGGGCGCGTGTGGGTGGAAAGCAAACTGGGGCAGGGGAGCACCTTCTATTTGCTGGTGCCCACGCGTCAAAATGTAAGCGTACAAGAGGCCTGATGGCAGGTTTCCTCCCGCTTGCCTGTTGTGATTCCCAACGTCGAGGGAGATACGTTGGGTAAATCGCAGTATGGCCTGGCACAACGGAACGCAGATATCGCAGATTTGACGCAGATTCTCGCAGATACGACTAACGAAGCAGCGAAAACCACCACAACCAGCGGATATCAGCGGCACCAGCGTTATCAGCGTTCTACTGACCAGCATATCTTTAGTGCCCCCTGCGGCAAGTTTTCAACCCGCACCCCGAATCCCAAAAAAAGCGCTGGGTGCCGAGGGCCTTTTTTGGTACAATGTGCCTTCGATACGAATTTTCGTGCTGTTTCCCTCGCAGCACATTCCAGGAGGCATTGGATGCGCATTCTCGTTACCGGTGGCGCCGGATACATCGGCAGCCATACCTGCGTGGAATTGCTCAACGCAGGCCACGAAGTCATCGTGGTGGATAATTTGAGCAACAGTAAAGTGGAATCTCTGCATCGGGTGAAGGCCATCACTGGCAAAAGTGTGGCTTTTTACGAGGCCGATTTGCTTGACCGCGATGCGTTACAGTTTATGTTCGATATCGAAAAACCGGAGGCCGTCATTCACTTCGCGGGCTTGAAGGCCGTCGGCGAATCGGTGCGCGAACCCCTGCGCTACTATCACAACAACATCACCGGCACCCTCAACCTGTGCGATGTGATGGCAGAGCACCAGGTCAAGGACATCGTCTTCAGTTCCTCGGCTACCGTTTACGGCGACCGTAACCAGCCGCCCCTTACCGAGGACATGCCGCGCTCGGCGACTAACCCCTACGGGCGCTCGAAACTGATGATTGAAGACATCCTCACCGACCTGCACACTGCCGACCCGGAGTGGAACGTCATCTTGTTGCGCTACTTCAATCCGGTGGGGGCACACCCCAGCGGGCAAATTGGCGAAGACCCCAACGGCATCCCCAACAACCTCTTTCCCTACATCACACAAGTTGCCGTGGGCAAACTGCCGTACCTGCAGGTTTTCGGGAATGACTACCCCACCCCCGATGGCACTGGCGTGCGCGACTACATCCACGTGGTGGATTTGGCTCTTGGGCATCTGCGCGCCCTGGAAAAACTGAAAGATTCCCCCGGTGTGCGTGCCTACAACCTGGGCACCGGGCGCGGCTACAGCGTCCTGGAGGTAGTACAGGCCTTCGAACAGGCCAGCGGGCAGGAAATCCCCTATCGCATTGTGGCGCGTCGTCCGGGTGATGTGGCCATCAGTTACGCTGACCCCTCGCGCGCGCGTGAAGAATTGCACTGGCAGGCAGAGCGCGGTTTGGATGCCATGTGCGCCGATGCCTGGCGCTGGCAATCGCAAAACCCATCGGGGTACTGAAATTCCCCCTACGCTTTGCGTCCCCAGGCGTAAAAAACGGGCACGAACAGCACGCGTTCCCCTTGTTGGCGGGCGCGTGCTGCGATTTTCTTCCAGCGGATGATTTGGGATTCTTCTGGCCCCTGGGGGAGGTGCCGCATATCCTCTTGAAAGATGCGCCACTCAGAGTCTTCTCTTTGCCCCCCCGGTGGGGTTTGCTGCGCTCCCAAAATGCCCCACCCCTCCAGAGTCAGGCCAGCGCGTCGAAACCAACCGGGTAATTTGCGCCCTGTCTGTGGGTCTGCTCCCTGGGCCTCCAGGGAACGAGTTTGCCAGCGGGCGGCCTCGGCCAGTGCTGGAGGGTAGTCTATGCGGCCGCCGTAATCCGGCTCGGCAAAAGCAAGCACGTATCCGCCCCTGCGAGTGACGCGACGCATCTCCCGCAGGGCCTGGAGCGGGTCAGGCAGCCACAGCAACAAAAAATGGCAAAAAGTCAGGTCGAAAGTGTGGGCAGGGAAGGGCAAATGCAGCGCGTCTCCCTGGGCGTAGATGGCCTGTGGTGCCTTGCGCATAGCCGTGGAAAGGGCAGGGCGGGCGATGTCCACCCCAAAGGCGCGGCAACCTGGTGGCAGGGGGGTATCCGCCAAAACCGCGCCCGTACCGCAGCCCACCTCCAGGACCCGTCGCGCCTGCGGAAATCCGTAGCCGGATAACAGGTAGGCGCGTATCTGCCGCGTCCACCCGGCTTGTTCGACGTAACGCGTATGCCATTCCATCAGCGCCCGGAAAGCAACTCTGCCAGCGATGGCGTATCTGCGGGATGTTCACGCTTTTCGGAACGTAACCGGCGCGCTTCCTCCAGCCGTTGCTGGCGCAAGCGTTGAATGCCGCCTACCAGGGCTACCAGCAACCCGCCGAGAATGACAAGTTCCAGCATGAGCATCAGAAAGTGCGTTTCCCGTTGGGCGTTGAAGTAGCGCGTGCCCTCCGCGGTGATGATGAGAATGCGGCGTACCACGGAAATCAACCCGACGATGAGAAACGGTTCGCTGAACAACCGCCGCTGGGTGAGCGAAATTTTGACCATTTGCAAAATTTCCGCCAGCATCGAGACGAGCAGCAGGTGGTCTAACACTTCCAGCGCGTCCAGGGTGGCCATTCCCTGAAGCCAGGGGATGAGAAAATCGCTCCACACCTCCAGTAATGCGCCTATGGCTGTCAGCAGCAGAGTCAGCCCCAGGGCAGTGTACACCAGCAAATCGGTGTTATTCCACACGCGCAACAAAGCGCGCAGGTAGGGGTGAACAGGGGCAACGGGGGGATGTAAGTCGTCCATAAGGCATTCAAGTTTGCAGGTCTTCCCAAGAATCTTGCAACAGGTTCCCTAACACGCGGTTGATGCCCTGGGCGGGGAGCACGTCCCCATCGGGTTCGACGTACAACCAGGCGCGTCCGGCGCCTTCCAGGGTGCGCGCATCCGGGGGGTGTTCCAGCGCAATGGGGTTGGCCGCGCCATAGGGCACGGGGACATCCCAAATCAAGTCCATGCCCAGGTTGGCGGCCAGGTCGCTCAGAGTGGTGAGTACGGGGTGTACTTCCGGGGTAGCCGCGCTCAACGAAAGCCCGTTGATGGATAGCGAAGCCAGGCGGCGCAGGTAGTCTTCAGCCGCAGAAACGTTGTCTGGAGTCAGGGTCAGATGTACCGTGGTGAACAGGTCTTCGGGTAAAATGGTCTCCAGCGCGTGCCAGGATGCCGGGGTTTCGGGTTGGAGCAGGAAGAGCAAGTGGTCAAGGCCGGTTTGCAGCAGGGTATGGCGGTAGGGTGGGTCGCTCAACCGTAGCCCCAGGCTGCACAGGCCGGTGACCTGTCCGTTTTCCCCGGCGCAGGCGATGAGTTCGGGCAGGTCGTCGCGCAGCGTGGGTTCTCCACCGGTGAATACGATGTGCGGTATGCCGGCCTGCCAGGCTTTCTGCAGAATGGCCTTCCATTCGTCGGTTTCGAGTTCACGCTTCACACGGCCGGTAGGGGCATATTCGGGCGGGGTATTTGCCGGCAGGCGGTAAGTGAGGGCGCAATCCAGCCGCAGAGGGGCGCTCAAATTTTCGTAAGGCGGGAGGCTTTCGGTTCCCAGGTACAGGTCTGGGGCCAGGTCGGGAGTTTCCAGCAGGGTGTGCAATTGCTCCTGGAAGGCGAGGAAATCCTGACGTGCCTGTTTGCGGGATATCCGGTAGCGGTGGCTGATGACGGAGGCCGTGACCTCTGGGTTATCTCCCCGGATGATGTGATAGGCATATTCTGCGGCGGTGGGGTTGAGGTGCAGTACGGTGGAGGCGTCGAGGATGGCGATACCACTGCCATCGGGTTCCAGGCGCAGGTCCAGGCGGCGTGGTGGCTGCGTATCCAGCGTGCGTGTGTACACGCCGGCGGGAAGCGGCTGGATGGGAGAAAATCGTTCTTGCAGGATGCTGAAAAGTTTGTGCATGGTGCCCTCCTGGGGCGGCTTTGTTCCAGTATACACGATTTCATTCACCGGGCAACCCTTTGTTTACAGATGGGGCGTCGAAAAAGTGGTGACGTTCCCTCCTTTGTTTCTGTGTAATCGAGGAGCATGAAGATGTATTTTGAAAACAGATTTTCTGGTCTTTTCCGCAACCGTCCCTTTTGGGGTGCGGTATTGTTCGCACTGGCATTTTATGTGTTTGAAGAAGTGCACCTTGACTCTCCCCAGGGAACGTACCTGGCTTTTTCGTCCGGGCGTCCCCTGCCGGGTTACCTTGCTGGCATTTTGAGCACTATGGCAGGGTTTTTCCTGTTCTTTTTCTTTCTTTGGGCTTCGTTTACCGCAACGCGCAAATTCAGAGTGCTGTATGCATTGCTTTTTGCCGCGGCTGTGACCGGCCAGTACGGCTACTGGAATGCGTTTCATCGTTTCATGTCCACGGTGGATGTGCATACGGCGCTGGCATCATCCGCGGATTTATGGAGTACCTCGGCAGGTCTGTTTTTCGATATGTGGAGTGTGCTGCCCGTTGGGGTGTATCTCGTTTTGCTGTTTGCCATGCCAGAGCCGGCTGCGCAGGGGAAGGTTGGCAAAACGTTCTCTGGCGTTCTTCTGGCATTTATTGGCATGGGGACGCTCATCCACTATGCACCGCTGGCATTGAACCCGGGGCCGTCCGTTATCCGCTTTTTCTATACAACGACCGAGGCAGTGTTCTCCAACGCTCACATTCCGGTGCGCGAAAAAGTCTATGTTCCAGTGAAAAACGTTCCGGACAACAATATCGTGTTGATAATCGATGAGAGCATCCGGGCAGACCACCTGAGCGTCAATGGCTATGAGCGGCCAACGACGCCTTATCTGGAAACGCTGGCACAGAGAGGCAATTTTCATAACTGGGGCATTGCATCTTCAGGCGCAACCTGCAGCCCGTTGTCCAATGCTTTGCTTATCACGGGCGCGCCCATCGATGCGAGTAGCCAGGAAGTGATAGCAACCAAACCCACGATATTTCACTATGCCAAAGCGATGGGCTACACCACGTATTACTTCGATGCGCAGACCAACTACCTGTGGAACGGTCTTTCGACGTCTGATTTGGAGGCCGTAGACCATTGGGTTACGGCCAGCGCGTTAGGGGATGAACTGGAGCGAGATTTCGCGGCAGCCGAGTCCATCAGAGAGATTGTCGGCCAATCGGTGGGAAATTTTATCGTCTTGAACAAGCGCGGGGTGCATTTTCTCTACGAGCATTCCTATCCGGCCGATTATGGCGTCTGGTTACCCACGCCTCCCGATGAAGATTACCGAAGTTATCCCGAACTGGTCGTCAATGCATACGACAACGGAGTACTTTTCAACGTCAATGCGTTTTTCGAGCACTTGTTCCCGGATGAAGGGGCTATCACGGATGAGGAAACCTACGTCATGTACACATCCGACCACGGGCAAACGCTATTTGAGGGAGGGGTTGACTGGCTGCATTGTAATTACACCCATCAGGAAGCCACTGTGCCTTTGATTCTCATCGGTGAGGTTTCGCAGGCGCTGGATACCACGTATCCAGCCAGCCATCGTAACATTTTCCCGACCATCCTGGATTTGATGGGGGTCCCGGATACGGCGCGGAGCATGGGCTACGCCCCCTCGTTACTGAGAGCAACTTCGTTGGACGCGAGTGACCGTTACTATTTCGATGGTACCCTTTCGATACACAATTTCGATAGGTAACACAATTTCGATAGGTAAAGCCTGAGCGCTTCGGTGTGCTCAGCTGGGGAATGACTTCCCTGGTGTGGGAATCTCGAAATTCGACCAGGAAACCACTGCCCAGGCACGCGGAAGGGAGACAGGGGGAGAGTGCCCCTGTCTCCGCAACCATTCTGTGTCGTACCCTCTCAGCAGGGGGACGAGCAGGTTACGACTTGCGCCGTTCCAGTCCCGCGCCGACGACCAGCACCGCGCCGACAATCAGCCACCAGCCGGGCACCTGCCCGTGTTTGGCGGGGGTGGCCGCTCCAGCCGCCCCTGATAGGTGAAGGCCGTGCCGGCAGGCGCAGAGGCCAGATTGAGACCGTGCGCCATCGAGGGCGCGGTCACGGCGAGGGCCGCCAGCGCCAGCCCCAGCACGATGCTCAACATCCATGCCGGATGTCGGCCAAAGATGCGGGATACTCGTTTTCGTACAGACATGAGTTTATCCTCCAATTTCACTGAATTTCCACGAATGTTCACGAATGCTCACGAATGTTCACGAAGAAAGCAAAAAATCGGCGTAATTTGTGAAGAAATCCGGGGCTTTGGAACACTTGTCACGCGAACACGCAAAGCGCCGGTAGCGTAGCGAGACACGGTTGTCGAGTAGCGCAGCGTATCGAGACACGGTTGCTGGCCCCGGTACGCACTGTTGCGGTGCTCGGCGCTGCCTGCCAGCGCTTGCAGTCGGTATCGTAGGACAGGCCTTCGGCCTGTCCGCACAAGGCGAAGCCTTGCGCTACATTGCCAGGTGTTGAAGCGCTTTCCCAGTCTGCGAGGAGATTGCCACACACCGCTTCGCGGAGTTTATACTGAGCGCAGCGAATGTGTTCGCAACGACATTTGCCCTGGGTTTCTTTCCGTTTGAGCCCCGTTTTCTTCTGGGTGGATTTACTCCCAATGACAACAAACGGCATCCCCCCTCGCGGGGGAAGACATCACCCGCGAGGAGGACCTGTGGATAAAAGTTAGCGGATGACCAGCGGCAGGTAGATGAACTGCGTACCTGATGGTGGCGGTGTCGTTGTTGGCGTGGGCGTGGGGGGTGTCGTTGTTGGCGTTGGAGTGGGTGGTGTCGTTGTTGGCGTGGGCGTGGGCGGCGTCGTTGTTGGCGTGGGCGTGGGAGCAGCCCCGGTGACGCCGCTCCAGAAGCCGCCTGTCAGGGTATACGCGCCGCCGCTGACCGTGCCGTCATCCGGCTGGCCGGCAGTGCCGGAGAGCGTATAACTGCCGCCGCCAACCGAACCGCCGCCCCCATCTATCGTGTGCCACGTCAGGCCGTAGACGCCGCCGGTTTGCGCCAGCGCAACCGCTGCACCGAAGAGCAGCACGGCCGCCGCGACGAGAAAAACCAGAGTGCGAGATATGCGTTTCATAGAGGTGTGCTCCTTTGTGAGAACGGGAGACAGCCGGCCGCAGCCGGCCCTCTCCGGGCGGTGCATCAGTACGGGCGGTCGATGGTGTATTCGATGACAACGCCGTGTGCCTCTACAGCCCCGTCGGCATCCACGGGCAGAGTCAGCCACACGTAGTAGGCATACTGGGAATTATCAACCGTTGGGTACGAAATCGCGGTGTCGCTGGATGAACTGGTGGTACCACTTCCGGGACCGCCCCCAGATGTCGCAGCGCTGGCCATAATCGATTCGGTTCCATCCAGATTGATACGGTAAAGACTGGCGGCACCGTTAAGCGTAGCCCCGTCTGTCCAGTAAAAGGTAAAGCGCGTGATGGTTGCTCCGTGCGGTAACTGTACCTCTGCCAGATAATTTGAGGAGGAAGCGTTAGACGGCGTCAGGCTAGGGCCGCTGTTGGTGAAGGAATAGCCATCCACGTATGGCCGGAACGC
>DAOTWV010000202.1:0-4124 GCA_034435695.1 Anaerolineales bacterium
ATCTCCGTTGAGTTGTACGGCCCGCTCAAGACGGCCACCGACAACTGGTGGGGCGCGGCCGACGGCCCGGCCGGCACCGGTCCCGGCAGTGGCGATTCGGTTTCCAGTTCCGTGGATTACGGCAACTTCAAAACGACCCCGCCGGCCGGCTGCCCCAACCGCCTTTCCCCCACCGCCGACGCCGGCGCGCCGCAGACGGTGACCACGGGGGCCCTCGTTACCCTGGATGGTTCCGCCTCCCTGGATGCGGTCGGCGATGGCTTGGCCTACGACTGGCAGCAAACGGGCGGTGTTACCGTTACCCTGAGCGGGGCAGCGACCGTAAGCCCCACATTCACTGCTCCCTCCACAGCAGGCGTGCTGACCTTCACGCTGACCATCACCGACGGTCTGCACCGCAGCGACGCGGCCCTCACCACCGTCACCGTGACCGCGCCGCCCAACCAGCCGCCCACCGCCGACGCCGGCGCGCCGCAGACGGTTTCCGCCGGCAGCCTGGTCACGCTGGATGGTTCGGCCAGCAGCGACCCGGACGGCGACGCGCTGACCTATCGCTGGCAGCAGACCGGCGGCACAGCCGTCACCCTCTCCGACCCGTCCGCAGTGACTCCCACCTTCACTGCGCCGTCCACGGCGGGCGTGCTGACCTTCACACTGACGGTCACGGACACGCACGCCGCCAGCGACGCGGCCGTCACCACCGTCACCGTGACCGCGCCGCCCGCCTCGTACACCGTGTACCTGCCGCTGGTCATCCGGGCAGCCGCGGCAGACAGCCATGCGTCCCTGCCATCGTCCCATGGAAAATCTGCCTGGAAGGAGGAACAGCCATGAAACGCATTTCAACCCTGCTTTTTTCGCTCGCGGGGCTACTGATAGTCGTAGTGGGGGCGGCGCGCGCCGGGAACAACGGCGGCAGCGCACTGAATATCGGCTATGATGCCGGTTATGAATACGTGCTTATTGGCAACTACTACAACTACACCAATGCCATAACCATCGAAGCCTGGGTCAGGCCAGCGCCAACGCAGCCCAGCGATTACCCCCGCATCGTGGATAAATACGATTGGGGCGGGCACAAGGGGTATTCCCTCAACATCATTAATGACCACAACCCTACCTACCAGGGCAGAGTTCACTTCGAGATGTATACATCAAATGGGGTGATTCATCACCTTCATGGACCGGTTCTCCTGGGTAGTTTCAACCGCTGGCATCACGTGGCGGTGACCTACGACGGCACATACGCCCGGATGTACGTGGATGGGAAGTTGGAGGGCGTGAGGAACATGGGCGGGCCGATGTCTACCAATGGAATCGGGATGCGCTTTGGGAACAGTTGGGATAACCATCAGTACCGGGGCGGGCTGGACGAGGTGCGCATCTGGAACGTGGCGCGCACACAGGCCGAAATCCAGGCCGATATGTTTCGGGAACTGCAAGGCACGGAACCCCACCTGACCGGCTACTGGAAATTCAACGAAGGGAGCGGTACGACCGTCACCGATGCGACCGGCAACCACAATGGCGTGCTGGTCAACACCGAAGCCGGTGACTGGGTGGCGTCCACTGTACCGCTGGGGGATGCCACCGTATCCGCGCAAAAGGATGTCGCCGCGCTGTGGGCCAGCGTCAATCCGGCCTCCAGCGCCGGACTGACCCTCAGCGACAATGCCACGACGCCCTTCCTGCAGGATACCGGTGATGACGTGCTCTTCGGGCACGACGGCGGCACGGGCAACACCAACCTGGACCTGCCTACTGGCGGCGCGTGGGACACTGCCCCCAACCCGGCGCGCTGGGGGCGGGTGTGGTACTGCGACCTGAACGACCAGAACGGCAACGGCGGCACGCTGGATGTGACCTTCGACTTCAACGCCGCCGGGATGGGCGCCTACACACCCACCGCCCCGGCCAGCAACTACCGTTTGCTGGAGCGAGTGGGAACCAGCGGCGCGTTCAGCGACATCGCCACCGCCACCAGCGTGGATAGCACCGCCAAAACGGTGACGTTCAGCGGGGTGAGCGTTGGGACGATGTGCAGTTATGTAACGCTGGGCACGCTGGATAACATCACCTCGCCAACCGCGGTCAGGCTGCAGGATTTCCGGGCGCATAGTGCGTCGTCAGGCATCGTTCTTGTGATGATTGCGGGGATTTTGTTTGCGGGAGCGATGCTTTGGGCGCGCCGCCTCTGGCTCAGCCGCGGGAACGCGGCGTGAGCAACGGAGCATCCGGCGCACGAGCCCCTTTTCCCCGTGCAATGCAACCCCGTCGGGAAGCGCTTCCCGACGGGGTTTGCTGTTTTTACGGGTTTTTCATCAACACCGGCAGGTAGATGGCGAAGCCACCCCCGGATGTCAGGCTGCCGTCGCCCCAGAAGCCGCCACCCAGGGTGTAACTGCCGCCGGTCAGAGTCCCGGCATCCGGCTGGCCGGCCGTCCCGGAGAGGGTGTAGCCGCCCCCGCTGGATGTCCCGCCGCCGCCATCGGTCGTCCACCAGGGCAGGGTGTACCCCGCGAGGGGGCCTGCAAACACCAATCCTGCTGTCAGCAGGGCGGTGAGCAATACCACCAACAAGGCCGTTCGCTTGAATTTGCTCATTTTGTCATCTCCTGAAAGCGTTCCACTCAGTAAGGCCGGTCGATGGTGTATTCGATGAAAATGTTGTAGGCGTAAACGTTGCTGTCGGGCAAATAGAGCGCGATGAGGTAACTGTACTGGGTGTTATCGACGACGGCGTACGCAATGCTCGTATCGGTGGATGATGATTGCCCCGCGCTGCCGGATGTCGGCGCATTGGCCATATCCACGGGCGAGGAAACGTTGTCGGAGCGTTGCAGAATGGCATATCCGTCCGAGGCACTGCTATCGCTCCAATAGAAAGTAAACTTCGTCACGGTAGCGCCTGGCGGCAGGTTGACCGGTGCATAGAAAATCGTGGCTGGCAGCGTTATGCCGGGGTGCAGGTAGTATCCGCCCTGAATGTATGAGCCGCTGTTGCTTGAGGGTGTGAAGGCTGCGGGGGGGATGGACAAGGTGCTTGTGATTGGCTTCCAGGTGAGTTGGCCTTCGATGTGCGCGTTTCCGTTGGAGTAGATGCCCCATCCGGTGGGGCTGTTGCTTCGGCCGTACACGCCGATGGGAGAACCGGTGGTCGCATCGGCCAGGCCGGAGACGCCGTTGCCATCCGGGCTTTCCACCCTGCCAACCACACCCAGCGCCGGGCCGCTGGCCGCGCTGGCATAGCCGTATACGGCCGTACCGTTGCTGCTGACGCTCTGGCCGTACATGCCGTAGGTGTATCCGCTGGCGGCGCCGGCATAGCCGTACACTCCCCGGCCGCTGGTGCTGTCGCTGATGCCGTACACGCCGTAGGTAGTGCCGCTGGATGCGCTGGCATAGCCAAGTACCCCCCGGCCGTTGGTGCTGGTGCTTTGCGCCCACACGCCGTAGGTGACGCCGCTGGACGCGCTGTTCAGGCCGAATACGCCGCGTCCGGTTGTGCTGGCGCTGTGCCCCCACAAGCCGACGGTATCTCCGCTGGATGCGCTGGCATAGCCGTACACGGCTGTGCCGCTGCTGCTGGTTTCGACTTGCAAAGTGTTACTCGCCGCCGGAGAGAGGGTGCCGATGCCGACGTTGCTGTCGGTGATGGTCAGCACATCGTTTGCGCCGCCGCCCAGCATCATGCGGTTGGTGCCGCCCTGCGCCCGAAGGCGGACATCCCCCGCACCGCCGCCCGCGGTTGCCACCGCTATCTTGAACTTGTACGTGCTGTCGCCAATCTGGAAGTCGCCCTCACTGCTGTTGGGGTCCCAGTTGCCGCCGCCCAGCCCCAGCGCGTACCCGGCCGGGTTGTACTGGATGGTTGCCCCCGGCTGCAAACTCAGCGCATAGGGAGCGGCGGTGAGCGCCTGGCGCGGGCTGAGGCTCGTGTAACTTCCGCTCCCGGCCGGGCAGCGTACCTGAACATCCAGCCAGCGTGCATCGCCGGTGAAGGCGCTGCTCCCGAAATCCAGGGTGACGGTGAACAGCCCGTTGGTGACGGCGATACTCGACTGCGTCACCGTGCTGCCAACGATGTTCCCGGCTGAGGCGGCATCGTACAGGGTGAACTTGAA
>DAOTWV010000203.1:0-4218 GCA_034435695.1 Anaerolineales bacterium
CAATCCGGCTGGCGCCATGCAGTCGGGTTTACCCGACTTTGGTGGCCTCAGCCGGGGAATTGATTCCCCGGCGGGTGGGCTGAGCAGTTACCGTCTGAGATTAATCCGCAGTACGGACAAAGACGCGGTATATCGGTACTTAACCAGGTTGCTTTTTTACGCAACTGAAGTTACATTATACTTGAAGGTTCAGGGCAGTAACTTTCAGGTGCCCACCTTGCGGCTTTATTGGCTATTTTATCGGCCACATACGTCATGACCCAGATTTCTTTGGGACTTGGGAGGGTATCCAGAGGAATCTGGCGGGAGGAATTATCGTGAGTATAGATTTTATTGCTCGGTTACTCGGCATGGTCATATTATCCATCGCCGGGATGTACGCCGGTATCTCCATCGGGCAACTGGTGGCAGAGCCGGAACTGTACGCTGTGGTATTTGCGCTGGTGGGTGCGTTGACAGGGTTGATAGTCACCCCGTGGCTTACTGTGCGCCCCATTCGCGCGTTACGCCTTCGCCTGGCGGAACTTTCCGCCCGAAAACTGGTGGTAGGGTTGTTGGGGCTGGTTTCCGGACTGTTGATTTCCGCCCTGGTGACCTTCCCGTTGGTACAATTGCCGCCCCCTTTCAAGGATTTTTTACCCTTCATCGCTGCAGTTTTCTTTGGTTATCTGGGGGTTGCTGTTTTTGTCCTGCGGGCGGATGATATCGTGAGTGTATTGACGATGATTTTTTCAGGACGCGGCGGAGACGTGGTAAGCGATGGAAACGAGGCCAATCCATCGCCCCTGCGCCCTATTTTGATGGATACCAGCGTTATCATCGATGGGCGTATCGCAGACATTGCCAAAACGGGGTTTCTCTTTGGGGAATTGCTCATTCCCCGCTTTGTATTGAACGAATTGCAGTACGTGGCCGATTCTGCGGACAGTTTACGTCGGCAACGCGGCCGTCGCGGTTTGGAGGTATTGGGTGAACTGCAAAAACTCACCAACGTCCCTGTCCGCATCAGCGATATTGATGTCAATGACGTGCGGGAGGTCGATTCCAAACTCGTGGTGTTGGCGCGACAACTGCATTGCCCCATCCTGACCAACGACTATAACCTCAACCGGGTTGCCGAATTACAAGGCGTCACCGTGTTGAACATCAACGATTTGGCCAATGCTGTCCGGGTCGTGTTGTTGCCTGGGGAAACCATGGATGTGCAAATTATTCAGGCCGGGAAAGAACCAGGGCAGGGCGTTGGATACCTGGACGATGGCACAATGGTTGTGGTGGAAGATGGCGAGCCATTTATTGGCCTGAAAACGCACGTTATGGTTACCAAAGTTTTGCAAACTTCCGCCGGGCGCATGATTTTTGCCCGCGTGACTGCCAAGGAGCACAAATGACTCTGCGAATTTACAATACCCTTACCCGCAAAAAAGAACCCTTTACCCCCCTGGAAGAAGGAAAAGTGCGCATGTACGTGTGCGGCCCCACAGTGTATGACAAAGCCCATGTGGGACACGCCATGTCTGTCCTGGTTTTCGATATCATCCGGCGCTACCTCGAATACAAGGGCTACGCGGTCTTCCATGTCATGAACTACACGGACGTAGACGACAAAATCATCCAGCGCGCCAACAGGGAAAACCGCGACCCTCTGGAATTGGCCGAAACATACATGCGCGAATTCGACCAGCATTTGCACGACCTGAACGTATTGCCCGCTACCGTCAACCCCCGCGCCACACAAGAGATGTCGCAAATTATCGCCATGGTGCAGGGCTTGATTGAAAAAGGGTACGCCTACGCGGCCCCGAATGGCGACGTATACTTCCGTGTGCGTAAAGATGATGACTATGGCAAACTCTCTGGGCGCAAACTGGAAGACATGCGGGCTGGCGCGCGCATCGAAGTCGGTGACCTGAAGGAAGACCCCATGGATTTCGCCTTGTGGAAATCGGCCAAACCCGGTGAACCGGCCTGGGAAAGCCCCTGGGGACCTGGCCGTCCTGGATGGCACATCGAGTGCTCTGCCATGAACCTGGCGCATTTAGGCGAGCAAATCGATATCCATGGCGGTGGCAATGACCTGGTCTTCCCGCACCATGAAAACGAAATTGCCCAAAGCGAAAGTTACACCGGCAAGCCTTTCGCCCGTTACTGGGTACACAACGGCATGCTGCAACTTTCAGGCGAAAAGATGTCCAAATCGTTGGGCAACCTGGTTACCATCGAAGAATTTCTTTCCCGTCATGATGCCGATGCCCTGCGCATGATGGTACTCAATTCCAGTTACCGCAACCCGTTGACCTTCAATGACGATGTCATTGCTCAAGCCGAGAAAGCCCTTGAACGTCTGCGCGGCGCCTTGAAACCTGCCTTGCCTGAAGCCAGCGTATCTACTGGCCCGGATGTGGATGCGCTGCAAGCACAGGTCGAGGCCACCCGCAAGGGCTTCGAGGAAGCCATGGATGATGATTTCAATACCGCTGGGGCGCTGGGACACCTTTTTGCCCTGGTGCGCGCTATCAATCAAGCGCGCACGGCGGGGATAACCCAGGCCGTGCTGGAACCCGCACAGCAAACGCTCCTGGATTTGACGGGCGTGTTAGGCTTGCGCCTGCAGGCCCCTGGGGATGAACCCGCTCAGGGTGCCGAGCCATTCATTGACCTGCTCATTGACGTACGCACAGAATTGCGCAAGCAAAAGCAATGGGCGCTTTCTGACCTGATTCGCGACCGCCTGAAAGACCTGGGTGTCACCATTGAAGATTCTCGAGGAGGCACCACCTGGCATTGGGAATAAAGGCTACCCAGGTGAGAATTGGTCATGCGAGAATGGATTGTAGGCCGTCAACCGGTATACGAAACCCTGCGCGCCGCCCGGCGGCAGGGTTTCACTTTGCACATCGCACGCGGCATCCAGCCTAAAGGGCGCATTGCCGATTGCCTGCGTCTGGCGCAACAACGTCGCCTGCCGGTACGGGAGGTGCCGCGCGAACAACTGGACAAACTGACCCCCATTGCCCATCAGGGCATCGCCCTTCAGGCCAGCCGCTACCCCTACGTTGCCCTGGCAGACATCCTGCACCGCGCCGACCAGAGCGATGAACCCCCCTTTTTCCTCATCCTGGATGCAGTACAAGACCCCCAAAACCTGGGGACTTTGCTGCGCACGGCGGATGCCGTTGGTGTCCACGGGGTGCTGCTGCCTCCCCGGAGAACGGCAACCGTCACCCCCGCGGTGGTTACCGCTTCCTCGGGGGCCAGCGAACACCTCTGGATTACTCAGACCAATCTGGCGCAGGCTATTGCCGTCCTGAAGCGAGAAGACATCTGGGTAGTAGGACTGGATGGCAGCCCACAAGCCAGCCCCCTTTCCCAGGTGAACTTGCGCGGCCCCTTGGCGCTTGTGGTGGGCAACGAAGGGCGTGGTATGCGTCCTCTGGTGCGCAAAGCGTGTGATACCTTGTTGCGTTTACCCATGCGCGGGCATGTCGAATCGCTCAACGCGGCGACGGCGGGCTCCGTGGCATTGTACTTCGCCTGGCAGGCGCGCCAATTTTCACAAACGTACCCTTAAAACCATTGACGCGCGCCGGAAAAACTGATAGACTTCTGCCCCGCTGGGAAATTTGCTTTCCAGCCTTGCCGTGGCAATATGCCTCTGGTATAATGCCATGCGCTTATCCGAAGCGCCGACGTAGCTCAACCGGCAGAGCAACCGCCTTGTAAGCGGTAGGTTATGGGTTCAAGTCCCATCGTCGGCTTGCTGGTCTGCCAGTCAGTGTGCCTTTCCCCCTTGAAAGGCACACCGACCAGTTGACCAGCAACTGGCACCCGGGCAGGTACCGAAGTGGACAAACGGGGCTGACTGTAAATCAGCTGGCAGACGCCTTCGGCGGTTCGAATCCGTCCCTGCCCACTTCCCCGTAACACGGGGAAGACAATTTGAGAGTTGCGCTGACGGGCGAGTACCTTGCTTGTCGGCGCTTCGGTGTGTCATAAGCCCTCATAGCTCAGACGGTAGAGCGCACCCTTGGTAAGGGTGAGGTCATGGGTTCAAGTCCCATTGGGGGCTCTCGTCACCGAAACCATTCATTTCTTGTGACACTTTTTTTGATGAGGAGATGACGTCGCATGGGTAAGCAGAAATTTGAGCGCACGAAGCCGCACCTGAACGTGGGTACGATGGGGCACATCGACCACGGGAAGACGACCCTGACGGCG
>DAOTWV010000204.1:0-4542 GCA_034435695.1 Anaerolineales bacterium
GTCGTTTTGGGCGGCGCGGAAACGCAGCGTGACCGGCGTACCAGTGGTAACAGGGCCGGTGGGCGTGCGGTACAGGGGGTCGCGGCTGTCGTGCGCCAGTTCGTTCCACCAGATGTCGTTATCGTGTGAGGCGCCGTAGGTCACGGTGCGTACCGCCTGGAGGCTGGATGCGCCATCCGTGGCGGTCACGGTGATGGTATTGCTGCCCACAGCAAGCGTGACCGGCTGCGTGAACGCGCCGGAGGCGGTCACAGTGGGGGTGTAGGTGGCCGTGCCGTTGAGACCCACGGTCACGGTGACGCCGAAGGCCGGACTGACGGTACCGGTCACATCGATGGCGGCGGTGGAGAATTTCGCACCGTCAGCAGGCGCGGTGACATCCAGCGTCAGGGTAGAGGGCGGGTACACAGCAAAGGCCGAAAGGGTGGTCGTACTGCTGCCCCAATCGGGCGCGCCGTAGGCCACGTTGGGGTCGGAGGGGACGCTGTCTTGCGCGTGTCCGCCGCTACCGGTGGTGAAGGCTTCCAGCGCCAGGGAGGCGGGGTTGCCGAGGGCGCTCTTGGGGATGCGGTATTCAATCCAGTCGTTGGCTGCGTTGTAGGCCTGCTCGCCGCCCAGGGAAATCAGGGTGGGGTAATCCCAGCCGGCACCGTTCCAGGTGGTCAACTGGGCGTCTTGCAGCACGTCCGTGCCATCGTGCCAGGCGTACAGGGCATATTCCGGCAGGTGGTCGGCAGAGGCTGCCACGGCGCGCCCCCAGGGGTCGGAGGTGCCGCCGGATGCGGCCACGGTATCCAGGTACACGCCGTAGGTCATGCCCCAGGAGGAGGCGAAGGCATCGAAACCCAGGTAGTAACTGCCGGCGTCTTCGGTCAGGTACAGGTCGGTCAGGTCGAGGTTGGGTTCGCTCATGTCGCCTGCCGGGTCGCTGGCGAGCGGTGCGCCCCAGGTAGTCTCGCGGCTGCCATCGATGGCGATGTAGGGGGTGGAAACGCGCAAAACGGCCTGGCTGCTCCAGTCGGCGGCGTTCCAGTCGTCGGCGGGGAAGGCGATGGTATCCTGTGCGTTATCGCTGCCCCCGCCGCCGGTATCCCACACTTCCAGCCAGAAGCCGTTGGGGTTGCCCAATTTGGCCTTCGAGACCTTCCACTCGATGACGGAGGTGGCCCCAGCGCCAATGGCGGCGGCATCCAGTTGGGCGACGTTGCCCCAATCCCAACTGCTGGTAGAGGCCGTCCAACTGACTACCTGGGTGTGTCCGACATCGTACGGGGGCGCGTCCACCCAGGAGTAAAGCGCCACTTCGGGGCGGTGGGCAGCATCTGTGGTCACGTTGCGCCCCCAGGCGTCGGAGGTCGCTCCGGAGCCGGAGACGCCATCCGTATCCAGGTAGATGGCGTATTTGCCCCAGTTGTTGGCGCTCAGGTCGGTGTTGACCGTGAAGGCGAAGTAGATGAAGTCCGCGTCACTGGTCACGTACAGGTCGAGCAAGTCCATGGGGGCATTGCCGTTGCCATCACCGGCGGGGTCTTGCGCCACCGGTGCGCCGTAGACGGCATCAATCACGCCGTCCACGACGGGGGAAGCGGATGGAAGGGCGGGGGCAGCAGCGCTTCCGCTGCTCAGCGGCGCCAGCAAAGCGGCCAGCAGCGTAAGGGCAGTGAACACCCGCCACAGGGGAGAAAGGCGAAAGTGCATGGCGAAAACTCCTTTCATGCGATGGAAAATGCCCTGGATACGTCCAGGGAAAACCAAAAACGGGGACTGCAAACACACAGCGCGTTCACAGTCCCCGTCTACGACCTGGGGAAGAAAGAGAAAGCCAGGGGAGAATACCCATAATGACCAAAATGCAGTCCTGGAGTCGTTAAGTTCAATGCCAGCATGAAGGGCGCAACAATATCGAGGTGTGCAGAACCTGCCAGGGAGGCATGCCTGTGGTGCAGCCCCAGAGCCATCTCCTTGAGAGCCAGCACGCAGGTATGCGAACACAACGCATACGTAAAGCAGCGTCAGGCGAAGCAAATTTGCCAAAAAACTAAACAAAATACGGGGTTATGTTCTGTATTTTACCCCAAAAAAGGCGAAAATCAAGGCTAGTTTGTCATCTTTTCAAACAAACATGCTGTTTTCGCTCCCGATGCTGCTCCCCTGGTACTTCACAATTTCCTTTGGTCATTTCTACCTGCGCTATGGTAAGGTGAAACTGCATCCACGCAGGGATGCAGAAGGTTGTGTGTGAGATGAAACGATTGCTATTGTTCTTCCTGTGCATGGGGTTGCTGTTCGGCACGCTGCATGCCGGGCATGCGCAACAAGGCGTCATCGGCGTTACCGACATCTCTCCCAGGGAGGCTTACCCTGGTGAGGATATCGAAGTCATCGTATTTGGGTACGGGTTTTCGGGAGCCTACACCCTGACGTTGCAGATAGGAAATGACATCGTCATAAGCACACCCGACCTGTATGTGGCTTCCGATAACGAACTGCGCGTGCAGGTGCCAGTACACATTCCAGCGTACTATGCGGGGCCTTACGATGTGCGCATCACCGGCGTTTTCGGGCCAGACGAGGTCTTTAGCGGTGTGCTGCCGGGAGGTTTCACCGTGCTCCTGCCGGAGATGGGCATCACGTCCATCGCACCAAAGGGAGCGTACCCTGGAGATACTGTATCCGTAGTGGTGAAGGGCTACGGGTTTAAGCAATTTCCCGATGGCTTACTGTCCTATGTGGATTCCCTGCCTGCCCCCAACAAGTCTCAGGTCGTTTCAGACAACAAATTGGAACTGTACCTCGCCATTCCGGCCACGACTCCTCCCGGCACGTATGACCTGACGGTTGTGGGTAATGTCGGTACGCAAGAGGTGATTAGCACCTTTCCGTTTCAGGTATACGCGCCGCCCCAAGTCGCGCTGACAGGGATTACCCCGTCCACGGCATACAACGGTCAGACGGTGCAGGTGAGGGTATACGGTTCTGGCTTTTCCCAGGTGAAAAACCTGATATTCCATGTGGATGGGATGACTACAAGCAATGTGCGCGTGCTTTCCGATGAGGCCCTCAGTGCGGAGATACGCATCCCTGAGGGGCTGGCAGCCGACTGGTATGCTGCCAGCGTCCAGGGAACGTATGGTAACGGGATGACCGCGGCCAGCAACGTGCTGAAACAAGGCATCCGCGTGGTTCCGCCGCTGGTTTTGCGCTCGATAACTCCCCGCACCGGTTACGCCGGGGAAAAAGTGGAGGTGCGATTACACGGCCAGGCGTTTTCGTTCTACGACCGCCTGGAATTCGCCATAGGCCCCATACAGGCGCAAAGCGTACGCGTGCTCTCCGATGAGGAGGCCAGTGCGGTCTTCGTTCTGCCTTCCACACGCGCCGCCACAGCCTACGATGTCACCCTGACAGGGTATGTGGGCGACGCCCAGCCTTACCGCGATTCGCTGAAAGAAGGCTTTGTGTTGCAGCCGCCTCCTGCGCCTACGTCACCTCCCCCTACACCAACGGCTACACGCCCTCCATCCCCTACAGCTACTCCCACGGTTCCCCCTCCGCCCCCGTTGGTTGTAGCATGGCTTGAAAATGTCACAGGCTACCCCGATGAAAACATCGACCTGCACGTTCATGGTTCGGGTTTTCTGGCGCCACAAGAAATCCGTATCGCCGTAGGCACGTTTTCTCCGCAACCCGCCACTCCCCTCGCCGATGACGTGGTGGCAGCGCCCGTGTATATCCCCTGGGACGCCGCCCCCGGCTGGTACGCGGTAACGGTAGAGGCTACCTACCCCGATGGCCACACCGAAAGGCAAATCATTCCTCAGGGCTTCCAGGTCGTGGAAGAGTACGCGCCGATGCCGTGGTTTGATTGGAGCGCGGTGCTGGGGGTAGGCACCCTGGCGGGCTTGTTGAGCCTGTACACCGCCAGCCGCGCCCTGAAATCCTTCCGGCGCAAACGCTGGCAAAAACAGGCCACCGATAAACCATTGCCGCGTACCTGTCAGCGCGGAGAACGAATCGTGCAACGCGAAAAACCGGAAATTCACCCAGGGCGCTGGAAATTGGCCGCTATCCAGGCCACGTATTACCAACAAGACCCCAAAGGCCAGCACACCCAACACCAGATGCCAAAAAAAATGGTCAAAAAATTGGACAAGATTGCCAGAAAACGCCTGCTGCACGGCGATTCGGAACAAGTGCAACAAGGCATTCAGGAAATAGCCCACGAATTTGGCACGCTGCTCCTCACCTGGCAAATCACTTCGCGCACCGGGATGACGATATTGTTGGAAACTCGTCTGGAAGGTGGCGAAGTAGAAATTCCGTTCACCATGTACCGTTGTACTGGCAACGGCTGGAAAAAGCGCGGCAAGTGGTCGCTCAAGCGCAATTTCGTCAACCTGCTCGCACATCGCATTCGCGCCCCGCAACGCGAGGAAAGCAGCGCCGACTACACGGGGTATATGCAGCGCGAAATACACACCTACCTGAAAAGCGTGGTGCGGGAAGCCGCAAGGTTGTTCTGATTTTCTGGTCTCCCCCCCG
>DAOTWV010000205.1:0-10283 GCA_034435695.1 Anaerolineales bacterium
ACTGCGCATGGCCGAAGTGATTCGGGAGCACGAAAGATATGTTGGGAAGTAGAACGCTGATAACGCTGGTGCCGCTGATATCCGCTGGTTGTGTTGGTTTTCGCCGCTTCGTTGGCCGTATCTGCGAGAATCTGCGTCCAATCTGCGGTATCTGCGTTCCGTTGTGCCAGGCCATACCGCGATTCACCAACAACGTTTTAGTACTCCCATCCCCCCGGCTTCCCTCCATCCCTACAGATTTGGACTATAATCACAAGAGAAGCCACTTTCGACTCCCCCCGTACCTATGCGATTTCGGATTTTTCTCTTGCTATGCCTGTGCATTCTCTTGCCTCTGGTACCGGCTATGGGGCAATCCTCCGCGCCTGTGGTTATTCTACGCGTGGATGCCCCGATATTTCCTGCAACAGCCAATTACGTGGAGCGCGGCCTGAAGACAGCCCAGGAAAAAGAAGCCCAGGCTATCATCCTGCGGCTAAACACTCCTGGCGGCCAAATCGAAAGCATGAATCGCATAGTGCAGGCCATTGTCAACAGCAACATACCGGTCATTGTCTACGTCTCCCCGGCCGGCGCTATGGCAGGTAGTGCGGGGGCGATTATCACTATGGCAGGACATCGCTCCGCCATGGCCCCTCAGACAGTCATCGGGGCAGCCAGCCCGGTTGGTCCCGCTGGGGACGACCTTGATTCCACCATGAAAAATAAACTGGAACAAATTCTGGTGGCTTCTGCACAAACCATGACGGAGGAGCGCCCTGTTGCAGCACGACAACTGGCGAAGGACATCATCCTGGACGCCCGTGCCGTCTCTGCCAGAGAAGCACTGGACGTTGGGTTGATAGACTACATTGCCGCCGATACAGAAGAGTTGCTCCAACAACTGGACAATACCCGGATTCAAGTCAAGGGCGAGGAACAGGTGCTACACACCGTTGCCGCCCCCCGGATACACGTTTCCATGAACCCCGTGGAAACCTTACTCCAACTGCTCGGTAACCCAAATCTGGTTTTCCTCTTCATGGTCATGGGAATAGCAGGTATTCTGGGAGAACTTCTCAGCCCAGGGGGATGGGTATTGGGTTTCATAGGCACGGTAAGCCTGGCTCTGGCGGCTTACGGCATGGGGCTGCTATCTGTCAACTGGTTTGGCGCCTTCTTCCTGGCCATTGCTTTTGCTCTCTTCGCTCTGGATGTAAAGGCCTCCACACATGGCGCATTGACTATAGCCGGCGTGCTCACTTTCATTTTCGGCTCTCTGGTACTCTTCAATTCCAGCCATGCCCCCGAATTTCAGCGTGTCTCTGTTCCCCTCATCATCACCGTGGGATTGGCCATGGGAAGCATGTTTGCCATGCTGGTTGGTATGGGAATTTACACCACAAGAAAGCCACCGGTAATGGGTAAATCCACCCTCATTGGGCAACGCGGCATCGTGCGGGTGCCTCTGAATCCCAAGGGACAGGTACAGGTCTCTGGCGAGCAGTGGAGCGCAGAAGCCGCCCCAAATGAGGTGCTTCCTATTGAACGCGGTGAATATATCCAGGTAAAAGCCGTCGAGGGGCTACGCCTGGTGGTAAGCCGAACCAAAAAAAATTGAGTGGTACAATCAAAGTGTTCCCCCTGGAGGTACAAGGTCATGAGGCAAAAACGCGAAATACCCAAGAAGGCCAATAGTTTTGGTACGTTCTTACAAATCGCCCAGAGCATTCAACCCGTGAATGCAGCACAGGAAACGGGACTCATCGCAGAGTTTCTGGAGGAGGCGCTGGATACATCCCCTTCCGATGAGGCGGAGGAAGAAGAAGCCTCCCCATCTTCCACTTCTGCCAAACCCAAAGTTGTAGCACCAGATGCGCAAACCACAACCTTATTGCGCATCGTTGCACAACACGAAACGATTACTGTCCCGGATTTAATGCGCGAAGCCCCTATGAACTTTATGGAATTCGCCCAACACATGAACAACCTGACGAAAATTGGGATGCTTGAACTCGTCCCCGCGCCAGAAGACCCACAGATAGAACAGGTGCGCCTTAGTTCCCTGGGACGCCAGGCATTGAAAGATATCCGCATCTGATTTCCTTGCAAGGAGAAAAGCATGCTCTGGGATTGGCTGGTAGCCGGCATACTTGGCGCCCTGGTAGGATTGGGCGGCATCATCTCTCGTTACCGAGACGAACCTTTTTACGTCCTGCGCACCATACCGGCTTTGTTTTACATGTTGCTCAATGCCGCCGTCTCCGCCTTTGCGCTATACCTGGCCCACGTCTTTCAATGGGACTTTGGCATGAGCACCCCGGAAAGCATACGCTGGATGCAGGTACTTGGGGCTGGTTTTGGTGCTATGCTGCTTATTCGCTCATCCTTTCTCACGGTGCGCGTCAACGAAGAGGACATCCACATAGGTCCCTACAGTCTCTTACAGTCTATTTTCGATGCCATAGACCGGGAAGTGGACCGCGTACGGGCAGAAGCACGTGCCAGCAGCGTCAGCCGCATCATGGCGCATGTTTCCTTCCAAAAGGCCTATATGACATTGCCCGCCTACGCGTTTGCTCTGCTACAAAACCTTGACGACGAGGCGCAAAAGGAGTTTGGGAAACTTGTAGAGACCATCTACAAGACCCCCATAGATGACCGCACGAAAGCGCTATTGTTAGGTGCACAATTGCTCAATCTGGTAGGAGAGGATGTGCTGGAATCCGCAGTAAAGGGACTGGGGAAACATATCGAGGCCGATTCCGAAGACGCTCAGTTGCCTGAAGAGGACTCTTAACCCCCAAGGTTGTTCCCCTCCCTTACAAGTGGCACCAATGCCAAAGGTGCCGCTTTTTTTGTCGTTTATGCCCGGTTTTCCTCCCTCTTGCCCAAAAGAGCACCACATAACTCGAACCTTAAAGAAAAGAATCGTTAGATTCCCGTTGCTACCTGCCAATCCATTCTCTTCTTCCGCGGTATTCGCGTTCCTCAAAAGGTATTGCTAGAAAGTGAATTCTTTAAGATTTGTGGATAACTCTGGGGAAATATGTGCACAACTCCCCTAAATACAGGGCTGGACAACGCATTTGAGCCATACATGGGATGCTTCAAGCACATGCATGTCGCGAAGTAATACCTCTTGTCGCATAAAAAAAGCATGACAAAGCCTTAAAGAAACCTAACCTTAAAGAGTTCGTTTTTTTTAACCTTGCGTAGGTTTTGCGTATTGCTCAAACTCGTTCCATCTGCTAGAATAACCGCAGTTTTATCTGCACTTTGTTGCAGTTCCCCTTTGGGTTGGCAAACCTGAAATTTCCTTGTCCCCCTTGCAACAGAACATATTGCACAGGGCAGGTTGGGTTGTGGCAATTCTCCCTTTTGCCAACACCAGGAGACCCCATTAACACCATTGACCGCTAAAGCAAGCAACAGGCACACGTCATAGCAAGGGCTACTTTTTCCTCTCAGAAAAATAATGCAAGAGAAGCCACCGGTCAGCCCCATCCACTTTTGCTAATTCGGTGCCAGCCCAAACGATATGTATCACCCCATGGGAAACAGGCAATATCCTGTCATTGCGCACTTTCCCAGACAATAATTTGCCTTCGGTGTTGGGCTTCACTCTCACCATAATGACAGGAAAAATTCCTTAACAGTATTTCGCTTCGGGAGGAGGATGTCTTCAATGAATGCCGAACAGGCCTGGCAGGCAGCACTGGGACAACTACAAATGGATATGCCCAAGGCCGCCTTTGATACCTGGGTACGCGATGCAGAACTGGTATCCTACGAAGATGGCGTTTTTACCATTGGGGTAAAAAACGCATACGCGCGTGATTGGCTCGCAGACCGGCTGGCGCTTACCGTGCAACGCATCCTGGCCAGTATCCTGGACCGCACTATTGAAGTGCGTTTCATCGTCTGGCAACAACCCCTGGAAAACAATCCCCCCATAGAGCAGGAACCGGTAGCACAAGCCTCTGGGACAAATGGTTCATCAGGAAATCATAATCGTCTGAATCAAAGGTACACTTTCTCCAATTTCGTTGTTGGTCCCAGCAACCGCCTGGCGCACGCTGCCTGTATGGCCGTAGCCGAAAGCCCCGCCCAGGCTTACAACCCCCTCTTTCTCTATGGGGGTGTAGGGTTGGGCAAAACCCACCTTCTGCACGCCATCGGCAACCACTGTACGCAACAAGGACTTACAGTGCTGTATGTTTCCTCCGAAGAATTTACCAACGACCTGATTAACGCCATCCGCAGGCATACTACCCAGGCGTTTCGGGAGAAATACCGCCGCATTGATGTTTTGCTCATTGACGATATTCAATTCATTGCCGGTAAAGAATCCACCCAGGAAGAATTCTTCCACACCTTCAACACGCTCCACGGACAGGATAAGCAAATCGTCATGACATCCGACCGGCCCCCAAAGGCCATGGTCACCCTGGAAGAACGCCTGCGTTCACGCTTTGAGTGGGGGCTGACTGCCGACATCCAGCCTCCCGATTTTGAAACTCGGCTGGCCATCCTGCGGTACAAAGCAGAACGCGCTGGCTACCAGTTACCCGACGGCACCCTGGAATTGATAGCCCGGCAGGTAAATTCCAATATTCGCGAACTTGAAGGCGCCCTCACTCGTGTGGTGGCTTTTGCCAACCTGCGAGGCATGCCTGCCGCGCCCAATCTGGCCGAAATTGCCCTCGCCGACCTGCTCCCCCGAAGAACCAAAGTAGAACCAGAACAAATTATCCAGGCTGTTGCCGATTCTTTTGGCATCACCGTTGAACGCATGTTAAGCCGGGAACGCAGCCGACGGGTTGCTGTGCCCCGTCAAATCGCCATGTATCTGTTACGCGAAGAAGCCAATCTCTCTCTCCCACAGATTGGAGAAATGCTCGGAGGGCGGGACCATACCACCGTGATGTATGGTTGTGATAAGGTAGCCGACCTTATGGAACGGGATAGCCGCATGCGTCGTCAGGTGCTCAACTTACGAGAACAACTGTACGGAGAAGCCCGCCTGGCAATATAACATCTCTCCCCTTTAGGCATGAAGACGCCCCTGCGCTTCAGGGGCGTTTTTTCATTTCGGTAGCAGAACGACGGGACGCGCGTAGTTTTTCCCACAAGCCGCGTAGTTGCTGTATGCCCGGTATAGCAAAAGGGGGAGGAGGAATCTCCGGCTCTGGCCAGGGGTCCAGATCCAGCATTTTACGAAACAGATACCGGGAAAACAAGCGCAGTGTTGCCAACACAGGAGCAGCCAATACCAACCCTACAAATCCCAACAATCGCGCTGCCACAATGGCCGCAATCAACACCGCGGCAGGGTGCACCCCCAAACTCTGCCCCAAAATACGCGGAGAAATGACGTTATCGAATATCTGGTCCAGTAAAATGGCCAAACCCAACACCAAAAGCGCATACCCCCATTGCGGCAGGCCAAAGTAATTTCCATTTTGGAAAAAAGCCACCAGGAAAATAACCACGTCATTCGTAAAGGTACCTACGTACGGTACCAATCGTGCCAGACCAGTAAGCAAGGCGATACTAAAAGCAAAGCGTACCCCCAAAATGCTCATCAGTATTCCAGAGGAAAGTATCACCATTGAAATAATCAACAATTGCCCGCGCAAAAAGGCATTCCAGATGGCACTGACCTCTCGCCCCATACGGCGCACATCATAATCATAACCCGGAATGTGCAAGTAGCGCACCATGTCAGGAACCTGCCCGGCATCCACCAGAATAAAATATGACACCAGCAAAACAAAGAGCAGCCACCCCAACAGGCTGACTGCACTGGTCGCTACTGTGCTCAACAAACTGCCAGCCTGCCCCAAAAACCCTTGCAAAGTACCAATCACTTGCTGGGAAATCGCCACCAGGTCCAACTGACGCAAATCAATGGTGTACAGATTTCCAATGGTATACACCTGTGCCATGTCCTCCAGGCGGGCAGGCAGCGTAGATAACCACCGACTGATAATTGTCAACAACGCCTGAAATTGCTGCACCACAGCCACCCCTGTGGCTGTAAAAGAGCCTAACAACAGTACCACCAGCAGCAAATACAGAATGTTCACCGATGCACGCCATGAAAGACGTGTCACGCGGCTGAAGCCTGCCGCCAGGGGGTGCAAGAGATAGGTAAACACAAATGCCAGTAACAACCAGCCCAAAATGGCGCGGAAATATACCACCAGCGCGCCAGCAGCCGCGACGAAAGACAACCCCACGACCAGTTTCGTGGTGGCACTCCAGGGAGGAGAGAGCAATTTATTCGGAGGTTCGCGATTGACGCCCATATTTTTGCGCAAGACGATTCAGCCAGTGTGTCGAAGAAAGCCGACGATACCATTGCGGGTCTGGAGGCGGCAAAGGCGGGGCAACACTGTGCGGAAAGGGGTCAAGGTCGAACAGCCGGGCATAAATATACCGGCCCAGAACCCGTAACGTGGCAATCGCTGGTGCAGCCAGGGGAATGCCAAGAACGCCCGCCGCTATTGCCCCGGCCACAATCCCCAAAATGACTACCAGTGGAGGCAGGTGTACACTGCGCCCAATAATGCGTGGAATCAAGTAATTCAAATCGAATTGTTGAAAAGCAATGTGCAACCCGATTATCAGCAAAGCAAAAGCCCAATTTGGGATTGGCAACCATGTAGAACCGAAAAGCAGCGCCATGATGACGGCCAGTGTCAACCAGATGCCATGCCCAATGCTGGGCAGAAACTCTAATAACCCGGCCAGAATCCCCATAGAAAGGGCAAACGGTAATCCAACGATAAAACCGATAGCCGTGAAAATCACCGAAACCACCAGCGCCAGGGTCAACTGTCCCCGAAAGAAAGCGCCCCAAATGCGGTGGATTTCCATCCGCAGGCGCCGGTAATCCTCCTGGTATAGTGGAGGTACGTGCTCTTCTATCCAGGTATCAAAGATAGCGAAGTCCTTCATCAAGTAAAACGAGACTACCAGGATGAAGATAATCCATACTACCGAGGAGAGAGCCTCCGCAGCCAGACTAAGGGTTTGTCCAAGGACAGGTTGCAACATCTGGTCGAAAGCCAGGGGTACCTGTCCAACCAGAGAAGGAAGGTGCAGTACGAAAGGGCCAAGGGGGATATCATGCCTCAGGGCGCTATCTATCACCTCCAGCAAACGCTGCAAATCCAGGTTCAAGGCCGCAACCTGGGAAGCCAGAGGTGGCAGCACAATAGCCGGCAGACTTAACAAAATCGCAAAAAAGATAATGTCGCCGAGCAAAATGGCCAACCCACGCGGCAACCGTAAGCGGCTTTGCAGGAAAACAGCAATAGGCGATACCGCATACGCCAAAACTATAGCCAGAATAAGCGGTGGCAGCAAGGCGCGAAATTGATACAACAGATACACCCCAAAAAATAGCATCAACACCGACACCACCAATTTGGTTTGCGGCGACCATTGCGGGCGATGATTGTTGGGGTAGGTGGGGGGAAATGTCGTCATGTGCAGCGTATATCCTCCAATGGCAAAATACCAGATGAAGCCCCTCTATTGTACCTGAGTAAATCCGCGTTCACCGTAACGCAAATTATTGTACTGCGCCCTGTGTTTTTCTACCTGACAATTTTGTGGAATAGCGCGCCCCGCAGCCTCTGTTGAAAGCAAAACTTCCCGCTGCATGTTGCCAACGGGAAGTTCACAAGGGGAGGGAGCAGCGCTTACACGCTACCCCAGGAAAAACGAAAGCGCCACCAAAATAACCAAAAAGGTACCCGCCAGGGCACCAATGCGCCGCAAATCCTTCACCACATAACTGTAGTCGGGATTGAATTCATACGCCTGAGACAACCCCAGGGGCTTCCCTGTTTTTTTAGGACGGCGATTCTGCGATTTGCTTTTACGGCTCATCTGATAACTCCTTGAAAATTCTCTGCGTTGCACCCAACACAGGAAAGTTATCCCAATTGTACCTCAGTCTCACACTTATTGCTGCAATTCCGCACTGACAACAATGCGTTGATTATCTACCAGATATGGGTAACAGGAAATCAACGTAACCGTAGGGCGTTGTGTGGGCTGCATAACGCTTACCTCGGTCGGCTCCACCACACGCGTGCGGGTAACCATGTAACGGTATGCCCGCTGATTGGTGTACAGAATGATTTCATCTCCGGGCTTGAGTTTATCCAGATAGCGGAAAATTTCCCCGAAGATGTCATTATGCGCCGAGAGGACTACATTTCCCTTTTCGCCGGGATTCGCTGACCCAATGTGTTGCCCCACCCCTTTCTTCAACTGCTCCCACCCATCTCCCTGCACCACCGGCGCATCTACGTTAAGCGCCGGAATTTGAATGCGAATTGCCTGTTCTGGGCCAGGGGTGGGCAGCGGCACGTTGGACAGAGATTGCACCAGCGGCCGCAAATGCTCTGGAATTTCGGCCTCATTGGGGCGCGCCCCTCCTGGGTCCGTGGGCGGCGTGTGTCCTGAGGGCAACACCACCGCCACCACCAACGGCGTAGGCGTTGGACTGGGCTGCACCAGGGCGCTGGCTACTTCCTGATTGAGAGTGTTCATCAGCGTGACGCCATTGAACAGAATGAAAACCAGCCCAATCACTGCTGCCAGTTCAATCAACAACAAAAAACCATCCAGTACGTTTTTCTGCCTGCGCGGTGCCTGTGGCAAAGCATCATCCACCACAGGCAGGTCTCCCAGTGGACGGGAGGGTTCCACCGCCGGCGCAGGGAAGTCATCGGCAATCGAAACCACGCGCCCCGTCTTGCGGAAATGCTCCAGGCGGGCGCGACGGTCTGCGCGCCGCTTTTCCACCAACAGGCGGCGCAACTCTTCGACACTCAAATCTTCTGGACGGCGTGCTTTTTTCACGGCAGAAATTATACCCCAGACCATTGCCCACAAGTCAGGCAAACATACCCTTTGGCAAGGCTACGTTTCATCCTGCGCCAGGCTCCGCAAGCGCACAATTTCAGGGACGTCGACGTGCCGCTGCGAAGTCCTGCCGGAGGCTGCTGCGGGCCAATTCACGGCTCCAATGCGTCTATAGACGCTGCTTCCTCGACAGGTGCCATGCGCTCTCACCCAGCGCATGGCACCAATACCCAAAGGAGCAGGCCGGACTGAGCAGCCCGGCCTGTGAGGGTTAAACCACACCATCACATAGGCGGCACGCCTTCCAGGATTGTCTCGATACTATCCAGCACATCATCTGTCAACAAAGAAACCACATCGCCAGCCCGGATGTTTTCATGCAAATGTTCCACCCGCGTTGCACCGGTAATCACCGTACTGACCTCTTTACGCCGCAGGAGCCAGGCAATCGCCAGTTGCGCCGTACTCAAACCCAGGTCGGCGGCCAGCACCCCCAGGGCACGTACCGCATCCAGGCGGGCAGAGGTCAAATGGTCGCGCAGCCAGGCGGTATCCTCTCGCGCGGCACGGCTATCCGCCGGAATACCGTCATTGTATTTGCCAGTCAGGATACCAAACGCCAGGGGGCTCCAGGTAGTCAGCCCCAGCCCAATTTCACGGCACAAAGGAGCAAGTTCCTCCTCAACGCGCTGTCGATGGAACATGTGGTACTGGGGCTGCTCCACTACAGGCGGCACCAGTCCATCGCGCTGGGCAATGCCCCACGCAATCGCGATTTGCCAGGGTTGCCACTCCGAAGTGCCCCAGTACAGAATTTTCCCTTGACGCACAAGGTCGCTCATAGAGCGTACCACCTCTTCGATGGCGGTATCGGGGTCAAAGCGATGGCAAAAGTAAATATCGAGATAATCCGTTCCCAACCGTCGCAGCGAGGCATGCAGCGATTCAAAGATGTGTTTACGCGATAACCCGCGTCCATTTGGCCCTGGCATGGTAGGCCAAAACACTTTACTGGAAAGCACCAGCGCCTCGCGCGGCAGGTCGGCAATGGCTTTACCCATCACAATTTCCGCCCGCCCACCAGCGTAC
This sequence comes from Anaerolineales bacterium, assembly GCA_034435695.1. Taxonomy (GTDB): domain Bacteria; phylum Chloroflexota; class Anaerolineae; order Anaerolineales; family DRKV01; genus DRKV01. The sequence goes on from DAOTWV010000205.1 coordinate 9,958, forward strand.
ACATCCGCGTTATCAAAGAAGTTCACCCCCTGGTCGAAAGCCTCCTGCACGAGTCCTATCGCAGCGGCATCATCCAATTGCCCGCCGAAAGTCACCCACGCCCCCAGGGAAATTTCACTGACCTTGATACCGGTTTTACCCAGACGTCGGTAGTGCATGATTTTTCTCCTTCCAATTATGCGGTTCACCCCATCAGAATGTGCCACACATCACGCAATGCACGGGCACAGCAGGAATGAACCAAACGCAAAACGAAATTGCACGTAACTGCTCAGCCCACCCGCCGGGGAATCAATTCCCCGGCTGAGGACACCAAAGTCGGGTAA
>DAOTWV010000206.1:0-5798 GCA_034435695.1 Anaerolineales bacterium
GGCCGCGTCAATCGCCGCGCCCAGCCCGGAAGCCTCGTACACGTGCGGGCGGGAAGCCGGCAAGCCGAAGATGTCGGCCGTCAACTGCATGGCTGCCGCGCTCTGGCTGCCGCCCCCGGCGACGCGCAACGCCGTAATCGGCACGCGGCTGCGCTTTGCGGTGCGCTCGGCACCCTCCCGCAGGGCGTAGGCCAGCCCCTCCAGCATGGCGCGGTAAATGTGCGCCCGCGTATGCACGTCGCTGAACCCGATGATGGCGCCGCGCGCCTCCGGGCCGGGATGCCGCAGGCCGGGTGACCAGTACGGCTGCAGCACCAGCCCATCGGAGCCGGGCGGCACCTGCCGCACCAGGTCATCGAAGAGCGCTTCGGGGGCGATGCCGCGTGCTTCGGCCAGTTTTTGCTCCCGCAGCCCGAATTCCTGTTTGAACCACGTCACCATCCAGTAACCGCGGAAAATCTGTACCTCCAGGCTGTAGGCGTGCGGCACGGCCGCCGGGTAGGGCGGCAGCAGCGGGATGACCTCGATGTAGCGCTTGTGCGTCGTGTTGATGGTAGCCGTCGTGCCGTAACTGAGCGCCCCGATGTGCGGCGACAGCGCGCCGGCACCCAGCACCTCGGTGGCCTTGTCGGAAGCGGCGGCAATCAGCGGCAGGCCGGCGGGCAACCCGGTGGCCTGCGCCGCCTGTGGGGTGATTTCCCCCAACGGGTGCGCGGGGGGAATCAAATCCGGCAGCATCTCCGGTGACATCGGGACGGCGCGCCACTTCCAATCCCAGGCGCGCGCCCAGGTCTGGCGCTTGTAATCGAAGGGGATGTACCCCACCTGGCAGGCGGTCGAATCCACGAAGCGCCCCACCAGTTTCCACGTCAGGTAGCCGGAGAGCAGCAGGTACTTGTGGGTGCGCTGCCAGATTTCGGGCTGGTGGGTGCGAATCCAGTTGGCCTCGGCCTCTGCCTGCAGGTAGGCCACCGTTCCCGACATCCCCCCCAGGCGGAAGGCCAGCCCCCACAGCCCGCCGACGGGTGGCAGGCCCTCCGTGCGGCGCTGGTCGAGCCACACGATGGCCGGGCGCAGCGGCTCTCCCTGGGCGTCCACGTTGACCACCGTCCCGCGCTGGGTGGTCAGCGTGACCGCGGCCAGGCTGGATTTATCCACACCCTGCGCCCACAACCCCTGACAGGCGGCGCACACTGCCTCCCAGAAGACCTGTGGGTGCTGCTCGGCCAGGCCGGGCGCAGTGGAAAAATAGGGTTCGATGGGCACGCGCTCCTTCGCCAGCAGGTTGCCGCGCGGGTCGAAGAGCAGGGCGCGCACGCTTTGGGTACCGTTATCGATGGCAAGAATGTTTTCTGGCATAGCGGGGGAATTGTACCACCCCTGTGTGTGCGGCGCGACCTGGCGGTTGTCTGTGTGTTCTCTCTTGCGGTTCGTATCACCTGTCTCGAAAGGAGAAAATGCTCATGACAACTCTTGCCCCTGTTTTGATGGAAAAGCGCTTACCGCGTCTGGATGCCCGCTGGCGGGATTTCTTGTTGGTTACCGGTGGCTCACTGCTTGTAGCCGCCCTGGCGCAGGTACGTATCCCCTTGCCGTTTACCCCTGTCCCTGTGACCGGGCAAACCCTGGGGGTGCTGCTTGTCGGCGCGCTGTTGGGTTCCCGACGTGGTACGGCTGCGCTGGGTCTGTATCTGGCTGAGGGGCTGGCCGGGTTTCCCGTGTTTGCAGGCGGTTCTGGCGGCGTTTCTCATTTGCTGGGGGCCACGGGGGGGTATCTTTTGGGATTCGTGCTGGCGGCCTGGCTGGTGGGGTGGTTGAGCGAACGCGGCCTGGAACGCAGCCTGCGCACGGCCTGGCTGCCGTTTCTTGCTGGCGAGGTGGGCATCTATGCGTTGGGTGTGCCCTGGTTGGCGCTTTTCGTCGGCGGCCTGGGAAAGGCCGTTGCCCTGGGGCTGGTGCCCTTCGTCGCCGGAGACGTGCTCAAAATGGTGCTGGCAGCCATTTTGCTGCCTGTGGGGTGGCGCATGCTGAAGTGAGACGTGGTGAACCACCTTTTAGTGCTCTCTGAGCCGCTCCCGCGCCCCTGGATGCCTGAGAATCGGGTACAATGGAGCCATGCCCTCATTGACATGGCCTGGCAAAGGCATTCCTGAAATGCAAGCCGCGTCCCTGCGTACCACGGGAGTCCTTTTCCCGCAGGGGCGCGGCTACCCGGATGTGCAGCCCCGGCACCGTCTGATACTGGGGGATAATCTGGCGGTGATGGCAGCCTTGCTGCCGGAGTATGAAGGGCGCTTCGACGTGATTTATGCCGACCCTCCCTTTTTCTCCCGGCAACGTTTCAAGGCGCGCAGCGGCTATGGCGAAGATTCCCGCAAGCCACATACCTGGCAACTGGCTGAAGGCTATGCGGATGAATGGCCTTCGCTGGATGCCTATCTGGACTTCCTGTATCCCCGTTTACATTTGATGTATCGCCTGCTGGCCCCGCATGGCACGTTGTACCTGCATCTGGACTGGCACGCTAACGCCTACGCGCGCCTGTTGTTGGATGAAATCTTCGGTGCAGATGCGTTGCTCAACGAGATTGTGTGGGTCTATCACGGGCCTTCCCCCATTCGCTCGGCATTCAATCGCAAACACGATACCATCCTGGCCTATGTCAAAGGGCGGGAGTACTACTTCGATGCCGATGCGGTGCGCGAACCCTACCACCCGAATACAGTCAAGACCTTCCGTTCTTCCCGGAAAGCAGGGTTTGGTAAAGTCCCTGATTTGAAACGCGGCAAAGTGCCAGAGGACTGGTGGTACTTTCCCGTAGTGGCGCGCCTGCATAATGAGCGCACGGGATACCCCACGCAGAAGCCCCAGGCGTTGCTGGAGCGCATCATCAAGGCTTCTTCTCCTCCCGATGGCCTGGTAGGGGATTTTTTCTGTGGTTCGGGAACAACCGCGGTAGTGGCCGCGCGCCTGGGGCGGCGTTTCGTAGCCGTGGATGCTACTCGCAGGGCGATATTCACCACGCAGGCCCGGCTGGCAGTGGCCGGTGGGGATGCTGTGTACCTGCAGGAAACCGCCCGCTCCCCAGAAAAGGAGGCGTTACCCCCGGATGAGTTGCCGCGTGTCCTGTGGGAGCCTGACGGAACCTCTGGTGGACGGCTGCGCCTGGTAGGGGAATCCCTGCCTCCGGCCCTGGCATACTGGGATGTCGACCCTGCCTGGGATGGGAAGGTGTTTCACAGTGTGGCGCAGGCTGTGCGTCCCTGGCGACAGGGAGATATCCCGCGCGAATGTTTCTTGAGGGAACGCGGGGCACACGTGCGCGTGCGTTTCTGGTTGTTGACAGGAGAAAGCGGGGAGATTTGCGTGTAGTCAATCTGCGAGGGTGTCCAGCCGGTAGCCCACCCCGCGGATGGTTTTGAGATAACGCGGACGACGCGGGTCCTCTTCCAGGGCCTTGCGTAGCCAACTGATGTGTACGTCCAGCGTACGGGTGTCGTCCAGGTAGGCAGTTTCCCACACCCGCGTAAACAAGGCTTCGCGTTCCATGGCTTTGCCGGCATTTTCCATCAACACTTTGAGTAAACGCGCCAGTCGGGGGGTGATGTGAGTCTGGCGGCCATCACATTCGACGATGTTGCGCTCGGTATCCAGGTGGATTGGCCCGGATGTGATGACTTTTTCATGGCTGGAGGGCAGTAACGTGTGCAGCCGGTTGAATAACTTGCGGGCAGTGAAGGGGAGGGTGAGCACCTGATGGGCGGGTTGCACGCCGGGGGGGAGAGGGTGTTCAGGGGTATTGATGAGCAGGATAGGGTACTGGGGGTAGTGCTTTCTCAGGCGTTGGCAAATTCCCTTTCCGTTGGAGCCAATAGAGGCTGCATTCACTACTATCACATCGGTAGAGTGCTTTTCCAGCCACTCCAATGCGGCCTGTCCTGTGGGCAGCACCTGTACCTCCAGGTCCTTGGCTCTCAGGCGGCTGATAAAATCTGGTGTTTTGGCGCGCTTTGCTTCAATCCAAATGATGTGTGCCCGCATATGTGTCCGTTACCCTTGCCTTGTAAAAATCTTCTTGGAAACCGATGAATTGCTTTTGGGTGCTTGCTATCCGAAGCGCTGCCCACCGGATAATTTGTGAATCACGCCGGAGACATATAGCAGGTTTCACGGACTACGCAGATAAAACGCGGAAAATCTGCAAACCTGCGTCTTCTGCGGATGAAAACGACCTGATGCCAGGAGCAGGTATAGCATGTGTCAGGCATTTCATCCGGTGGTTAGTTTCCATTATACGGGAAATGTTAAGAATTTCCAATGGGACTTTGGGGGGATTTTCTTAACATTTTTGGTAGGCCGGGCAACCAGAGGACAGGACTACTCGTGACACCCGGCATACACGCCGCGATAGCGTTCTGGAAGCAGGGCGGCAATACGGCACATCATGTCGTCGGTAGCCTGCTGCAGGTATGCCTCTCTGTCAGCAGAGGCAGGCACAGGGGGAATGGTGAAAGGCGTTCCCACGCGTACGTGGATGTGCAGGCGGTGCAGACGTTTCAGGTGATGCTTTACCAGCCGGTCTTCCGTGCCAGTGACGCCCACCGGGATTACGGGCACGCCGGTTCGCGAGGCCAGGTAGGCCGCCCCCGGCCTGCCGGGCAGCAAACGCTCCGTCGGGCTGCGGGTGCCCTCGGGGGCTACGACAAAGACACCGCCCTGCTGCAACCGACGCAGCACTTTGCGTACTGTGGCGAAATCAGCCTCGAAGCGTTCTACGAACAGGGCATCCAATTGACGGGCAAGGAAGCGGAAGAGCGCTACCTTTCGGTATTTTTCCGCCACGATGAGAATCACATCCTCGCGCTGCAATGTGTACAACACCAGCGGCACATCCAGCCGCCCCAGGTGATTGGCTGCTACGATACAGCCGCCCTGAGAGGGGATGTTCTCCACCCCTTCGATGTCCACCCGGGCAATGACGTGCAACACCCCACGAATCAGGGCGCGCAGAAAGCGGTAAGTCCATGTGCGTGTATTGGGCATGCGCACAACTGTACCACAAAATGCAAGGAAATGTGCCAGCGAGGGGGGAAGAGGGGGCACGAAAGATGTGTTGGTCAGTAGAACGCTGATGACGCTGGTACCGCTGATATACGCTGGTTGTGTTGGTTTTCGCCGCTTCGTTGGCCGTATCTGCGGGAATCTGCGTCAAATCTGCGGTATCTGCGTTCCGTTGTGCCAGGCCGTACCGCGATTCACCAACAACGTTTTCGTGCTTCCAGGGAAGAGGCCACACCAAAAACGATGTGCCGGACGGCATACCCCCATCCCGCGGTGCAACCCGGCGACCGAAAATCAACCTGCGCAGGCAGGTTTGGCAACCATTGCCGCGGTTTCCAGCGGCAGATGAATCTGCACCCGCGGTTGCAAAGTCGCCCTCCGGCGACCGGAAATCAACCTGCGCAGGCAGGTTTGGCAACCGTAGCCGCGGTTTCCAACCGCCGGCCGATTGGGTTGTCATTCGCTCTCTGTTACAACGGGGTTCTCGCTCCTTCAGGCACCATTATCGCAAGAACACTCCGTGTAAACGGGCTGTGACCTGGCCTAACAATTCTATCTGTCACCAGGGCAGGCTTTCTTGTTATCATGCAAAATAATGTGTTCCGCGCTTGTGGAGCGTCTATCAAATCTGTGGTGACATCCATCCCAGCAATTCCAAATTTGCCGCGTAGTATCCGCAGATTACACAGATTGAACGGATTGTTTCTTCTTTCCTCTGCGTAATCTGCGCCATCTGC
>DAOTWV010000207.1:0-10051 GCA_034435695.1 Anaerolineales bacterium
CAACTACAGCATAAATAATCTCATGCCATATGTCATTTAGAAATTCTTGAGGGTCGATCAAAAAACGTAACATGCAAAAAGACATCACATACAGCACTAAAGTGGTAATTGCCTTTCGATAAGGGGTAGCCACTCCCCACTCATAGATTTTCTTCCAAATCGACATTCATTGCTCCTTCCGAGTTTACTATTCATTTTTTTTAATCAAAGTAATACCATGCAAGTAAAAACGCCGAGATTACGCAACAATTCTTCTGTAAATTCGTCCGGCGACCTTCAGGAGACGGGGAAGATGGTGTGGAACGCATGGCTGAAGCGGGGCTGGGAGCGGTACTTCCAGCGGGGTATTTTTTTCGGTGTACGCGTAGTACTTCCATGCCAGATGGTCTGTGCTGAGATTCGCCGAAGACTTGCATTGTGGCAGTAACTGGATGGCAGTTGCCTCATGAACACTGCCCAGAAGGCCCCCACCAGGGAAGTCATTCTTCGGCTGAGAGCACCAAAGTTGACTAACTCCGACGGCGCGTTGCCATCCAGATTTGTCCGGCTTTGGCGCTTCACCGCTGGATGTGGATGGCTTATCTGGAACTGGAAGCCGGGGGCAGAGCGAGAACCCGTTGTGGCAACTCTGCCACGTTTGCTATGGCCTGGCAGGGCATGTGTGCGAAAATGGCTTCCGGGTCAACCAGCACAGGGGTTAACCCGGCCTGCCGGGCGCCAACGACGTCCGCATAGTAGTTATCCCCCACATAAAGCACCTGAGAGGCGGGAATCCCCAGTACCTGTACCGCTGCCTGGAAGATGCGCCTGTCCGGCTTCCAGTACCCGATTTGTCCGGCAGCCAGAATCAAATCGCAGTGCTCGGCTACGCCTATTTCGTGGAGATAGTCATCTACGGTGGATGGGCGGTTGGTCAATACGCCGACAAGGTACCCGGCTTGTCGCAACGTTTCCAGCGTGTCGAGCACCCCAGGATACAGGTTGTCCTCTGGATGATAGCACTCTGCCATAGTGTACTGTACCCTGGGAGCAAGATAGCGTGCCTGGGCGGGGGAGCACCCGAAAGCCAGGAGTTGTCTGCGGGTGTACTGGGTCCAAAAAGCGGTACCGCGTTGGGGGTAGCGGCGCAGGTCCTGGAGGAGGGCTGGAGAGTTTGCCCAATAGTAGTGTGCCCACAACAGGGCGCGTCGACGCCTGGAGGGGGAATCCTGCGCGCCCAGGGCAACGGCAAAATCAAGCAGAGTGTGGTTTGCGTGGGGGGTACTGTGGCGCAGCGTGCCATCCAAATCGAACAGCACAGCCTGCCAGGGGAAACATGTCATGGAGGCTCCTCAAGTTCAGCCGCCGATTTCGCTCATCACGCGATTAAGCGGAATGATGTCCTCACCCAGCGCGTGCCCCCATGGTTTGTGCCAGACGGCATCGAGAATCAGTTGTCTCAGTGCCTCATTGCTGGCACCCTGCCGCATTGGCGTGAGCAAATCTACCTCGTATTCACGCAGCAGGCACATACGTAAACGTCCGTCTGCTGTCAGGCGCGCGCGGGTACAACTGGCGCAAAAAGGCTGACTCAGGGTGGAAATGAATCCTACCATACCTGGCGCATCCTGCAAACGATAAAGGCGTGCCTCGCCATCCAGTTTCCCATTCCCTTGCAGGGGGCCAAGTGCCGCCTCGATGCGGGCGCGCATCTCAGGGGCGCGTACCGCGGCCTGTTGCTGCAAATCCGTAGGTCCAGCGAAAGGCATCATCTCGATGAAGCGCACGTGCCAGGCATGGGTCAATGTCAGACGTGCCAGAGGAACGATGTCTTCTTCATTGTAGCCGCGCATGACCACAGTGTTGATTTTGATGGGTTCCAAACCGGCCTCCTCGGCGGCTTTCAACCCCTCAAGCACGTCTTCGACACGGCCCCAGCGAGTAACGCGCCGGAAGCGCTGGCTGTCCAGCGTATCCAGACTGACGTTCACGCGTTGCAGACCAGCCTCCGCCAGAGGAGCGGCCAGTTTTTTCAGCAATATGCCATTCGTCGTCATACTGAGAGACTGCACACCCGGCATTTGCGCAATGGCGCGCACCAGGGCGGGTAAATGGGGGCGTAGGGTCGGTTCGCCGCCCGTCAGGCGAAATTTGTGGAATCCCAGACGGGTGAAAAGTCTCACCAGCCGCAGCAATTCCTCATCCTGCATCAGGTCGGCACGCGGCCGGAAGGTCATCTCTTCCGGCATGCAGTACACGCAGCGTAAATTGCAGCGGTCGGTCAAACTGATGCGCAAATATCCAATGGAACGTCCAAAACGGTCAATAGCCATGTGGGCATTATACCTAAATCACATGAAAATACCGTTATTTGTCCGTTTTCTGGGTGACAAGTGACACTTTCCATTCCGTGCTTTCTCTTCTATACTGAAGCCAACGAACCAGCCCAGACAGGAGGCGTACCTATGAGCATTCGCCAGTGGCAAACCATCAAAGTCAGTTATTGCCAGCGCGTTGGCAAGGAAGTCAGTTTCGAAGCCCAGGTTGTTTACCCGGATGACCGTTTGCCAGACCAGCCGCCGCGCATCGTTGCGCATCGCTGTTCCTTTGGCCTGCAATGCAACCTGAACGGTACGCCCAGTTGTGTGTGGTCTGGCACCAATCCGGATTACGACCCCTTCCATGAAAATTCCGAAGCCTGACAGGTGCGTCTGGCTTGTGTATCTCCTCTTCCCCGTTGTGCAATGTGTTGTAATGCAAAAGCGGCTCCGCGCGGAGCCGCTTTTGTGTTCGTGTAGTACCGGAAAACTCAGGCAATAACGCCCAAATGTTTTCCAACCGTGGCAAAGGCCTCCAGGCCTTTATCCAGGTCATCCTGGCTGTGGGCAGCGGAAATCATGACGCGGATGCGCGCCTTGCCGCGCGGTACGGTGGGGTAACCGATAGCCATGGCAAAGACCCCGGCCTCGAAGAGCGCGCGGCTGAATTCTTGCGCCGTTTTGGCTTCCCCAAGCATTACCGGCGTGATGGGGGTTTCGCTCATGCCGGTATCGAAGCCTAGAGTCTGCATCTCCTGCTTGAAGTAGCGGGCGTTTTCCCACAACTTGTCTACCAGTTCGGTGGATTCCTCCAGCAAATCAATAGCAGCCAGGCAGGCAGCCGTATCCGGCACGGTCATCGCCGAGGAGAAGAGGAAGGGGCGGCCGCGCTGACGCAGCCATTCCACGATGCGCCCATTGCCAGCCACCACCCCGCCGACTACGCCGAAGGCCTTGGAGAGCGTACCTACCTCGACATCCACCTTGCCATGCAGGTCGAAATGGTCTACGATGCCGCGTCCACCGCGTCCGAGTACGCCTTCTCCGTGGGCGTCATCCACCATCAGGATGGCATCGTAGTTTTTGGTGACCTCATAGATTTTATCCAGCGGGGCGACATCCCCGTCCATGCTGAATACCCCATCCGTAACGACCAGCGCCCGGCGGTATGCATTGCGGTGGGCTTTCAGTTGCTTTTCCAGGTCGGCTACATCGCAGTGGGCATAGCGAATGATTTTAGCGCGCGACAAGCGGCAGCCATCGATGATGCTGGCGTGATTGAGTTCATCCGAGAAAATCGCATCTTCCTTGCCTACCAGCGCGGGGACGGTGCCCAGATTGGCATTGAAGCCGGACTGGAAGGTGATGGCTGCCTCTACGCCCTTGAACTTTGCCAGGCGTTCTTCCAGTTGCACGTGCAGGTCCATCGTGCCGGCGATGGAACGCACGGCGCCCGGCCCCACGCCATACTTTTCGATGGCCTCATGGGCTGCCTGCACCAGGCGGGGGTGGTTGGCCAGTCCCAGGTAGTTGTTGGAACAGAAATTCAACACCTCACGACCGTCCACTGTCAGCCAGGCGCCCTGGGGGGAGCCTAACGTACGGATGTGGTTGTACAGGCCACTGTCATGCAAATTTTGGAGTTCGTCTTCAATCCATTGCAATTTTGGGGGAAGGGTTTGCACAGACATACTCACCTCACGGGTTTGGATGAAATGAAGGGTTTGCGCGCTGCCCGCGGCAATGAGGGCTGTTTTTTGCGCGCGCGTCAACGATTTGATGTGGCGTTCCCGTCGCAAGGCGGCGGAACGGTCGGGAACCGGTTCCACATACACCAGACGAACCGGCCTGCGGGAGCGTGTGTAGCGCGCCCCGCGCCCGCGGTTATGTGCCTGCACCCGGCGGAGCGGGTCGGTGCTCCAGCCAGTGTAATACGTGCCGTCGGCGCATTCCACGATGTAGCAGTAACAGGGCTTCATTCCTTGCCGCGTTGCCGCCGATTGATGCCCAGCAAACGGCCAAAAATCTCCGAAGCCGAAGGCAGCGTGCTGGCCGGTGTTTCCGGGCTGCTCCAATCGGCCGCCAGGCGCTGCGCCCACCAGCGCTCGCGGCCCTCGCGCGCGCGTTGCAGACGAGAAGTCAGCGATTCGTTATCGGCGGCTTCGACATCTGCGCGCATGCGTTGTAGCACGGCGATGAACCCATCCAGCACCCGCAGCGTGTTCTCACGGTTGAGCACTGCCGCCTGTCCCAGGGCTTCGGGGGCATCCAGGTGGGCAATAGGGGCGCTGACCTCCGTGTACGGACGTCCAGCCAGTTTGCGGCCTTCGCGCCACCCCGGTTGGTCTACCGTGGCATTGATGAGGGCCGCCGAAAGCAGTTGCGGCAGGATGTGGGTGCTGGCCATCAGGCTGTCCACCTCCACCAGTTCGGCGAAGAGCGGCACCGCGCCCAGCAGACGGGTCAGGTCAGCGGCCAGTTTTACCGCCTGGGAAGGCGTGCCGGGTGGTGCGGCAATCAACATGGGGGTATCGTGGAACAAATCTGCGCTGGCGGCCTGCATGCCAGAATCCTGAGAGAAGAGAAAATCAGGATGCAGCACTGGCGTCAACCCAACGTAGTGCCGGCCAGGGGGCAGCAACTCTTTCACCCAGCCAGATACCGCCTGCTTTACGGGAGAGGTATCCATCACCACCGCGTCTTCTTTCAGGTCGGCAGCGATAGTTTGCAGCATGGGGCGAATTTCACTCATCGGCAGGGTGAGCAGCACGACATCGGCATTGCTCACGGCGTTGGGGATGTTGATGTGCACTTTGTCCACTGCGCCGCGGCTCTGGGCCTGTCGGGCAGTGCCCAGTTCGTTGTCGTAGCCGCGGCGGTACAGGATGTCTTCGCGGCCTTGCAGGGCCAGTCCGATGGATGTGCCGATTTGTCCCAGGCCAAGGATGGTGATTTCTACAGTCATGGGTCACACTCTTTTGAGGGGGTTAGTTGGCATCGTCGGCCATTTGCAGGTGGTGTAACAGGTGTTCAAAAGGGGTTTCTGGGGGATGAGGGCGGGGCTGCTGATGTTCACGGATGAGGGCAACCACCTGAGGGGACGCGCCGGCCTGTTGGGCCATCTGCGCCCCCCAGAGGGGGTGCTGTGCCGCAATCACAAAGGGACGCCGCCACCCTTTGGGGGGCGCGTCCCCCCAGCGGGCAAGCGCGTCCTCCCACAAGGCTTTTCCAATGACGATGAGTACCCGTTCCCACAGGCGCAAGGGCGGCTGGGCGGCCTTGCCTGCATCGTGCAATAGCGCGGCTTGCAACAAATCGGGATGGGTGTGCCCCTGAGAGCGTAAGGTCTGCAACACCCGGAGCGCGTGCGCCTGTTCATCTGGAGTCATGCGCAGGAAGAGGGACATCAGTGCCGGGGAAAGCACCCTGCGCGCTTCCTGGAGTTGGATTTCATCCGGCGCGGAAGTCAACGCCAGCCAGAACTGGCGCACGCGGTAAACCACGCGTGCCACACTCATGCCGCGCCGACGAGTATCCCAAACAGGTGTACTGCAGGGCGGAATACCACCCACCCCAGGACATCCAGGCCAATCATGGGAGCCAGAAAGATGAGCACCATCAGGATGATGGAGCCGTAAGGGCGCAGGGAATCGAAGCGCCATTCCCACTCGGCAGGCAGGAAGAAGGCCAGGATTTTGTCGCCATCCAGAGGGGCGACAGGTAGCAGGTTGAACAGCAATAGCACCAGGTTGATGAAGATGAACTGGGTGAAAATTTGAGAGAGGGAGGGGAGCAGGCCATGGGGAATGGCGGGGGTGAGCAGCCCCATGCGGAAGGGGATGGCAGCCAGCGCAGCCAGCAGCAGATTGGAAAGCGGCCCGGCCAGCGAAACCCACATCACTGCCGCCGGCGAGCGACGGCGTAATACCGCCGGGTTGATGGGCACTGGCCTGGCCCACCCGAAACCCGCCACCAGCAGCAGCAAAGAACCAAGCGGGTCCAGGTGCGCCAATGGGTTGAGGGTCAAACGCCCATGCAGGCGTGGGGTATCATCTCCGAAATAATCAGCGGTGACGGCATGTGCCAGTTCGTGCACGGTAAAGGCAATGACCAGTACGACGATATTGGCCAGAACTTCAGCGGGACTCAAATTGAACATGGAAACCTCCGCCCAAATTATACTCCATCCACTGCACGGCGCTGGCGTGTTACAATCGGGGGGCAGTTTAAGCCTGCAAATTTCTGTGCGCTGCGGGTATGGGTGCACAGATACGTCGAGTGGTAACCATGCTTCCTGAATTACACCTGGATGATATCGTCCGTTTACGCAAACCGCACCCCTGCGGTGGGTATGAGTGGAAAATCGTCCGTTTGGGGGCAGAAATTGGCCTGGAGTGTCTGACGTGTGGCCGTCGCGTGTTGCTGCCGCGCCGCAAATTAGCCCAGCGTCTGAAAGCACTCCGGCCAGGAAAGGATAGAGAAAATGACGCCTGAACGCCCTCACCTGTTGTTTTTGTTCTCCGATACGGGCGGAGGCCATCGCAGCGCGGCAGAAGCCATCATCGAAGCCCTTCATCTGGAATATGGCGATGCGGTTTCGGCTGAGATGGTGGATATCTTCAAGCAATACGCTCCCCCCCCGTTGAACCGCGTGCCAGACCTGTACCCGATGATGGTACGCGTGCCGCAATTGTGGGGGCTTGGGTACCGCCTGAGCAACGGGCCGCGCCGCGTCAGCATCCTGCACCACAGCACATGGCCGTACATTCGCCGTGCTTTCCGTGCGCTGGTGCGCCAACACCCCTGCGACCTGATTGTTTCCGTGCATCCTCTGGCAAACGCACCCATGCTGCGAGCGCTGGGGGCACAACGCCCCCCCTTCATCACCGTGGTGACCGACCTGGTGACCACCCATGCCTTCTGGTACGAACGTTCGGTAGACCTGTGCATCGTGCCCACGGAAGAGGCCCGGCAGCGCGCCTTGCGCGCCGGTTTGCAGCCGGAACAGGTGCAAACCATTGGCCTGCCGGTGGCCGAGCGGTTCTGCCAGCCGGCGGGAGAGCGCAGCCTCCTGCGCCATGACCTGGGATGGCCTGAAAAGCGCTTTACCGTCTTGCTGGTGGGCGGCGGCGAAGGCATGGGGCCGCTGGAGGAAACCGCCCTGGCAATAGCGGAAGCGCGCCTCCCCATCACGCTGGTGGTGATTGCGGGGCGGAACCAAAAACTCAAGGCGCGTCTGGAAGCGCGCACCTGGCCGATACCTGCCTTTGTGTATGGCTTTGTGCGCGATATGCCCACCTTCATGCGTGCTGCCGATGTGCTGGTCACCAAAGCCGGGCCGGGGACCATCAGCGAGGCGCTGAATGCCAGTTTGCCGATGATTTTGTACAGCCGCCTGCCGGGGCAGGAAGACGGCAACATCCCCTATGTAACCGAAAACGGTGCCGGCATTTGGGCGCCCAGCGTCCCCAAAATCGTTTCTGCTTTGCGTTACTGGCAAACCAACCGGGCGGCCTACGCCCAGGCGCGGCAGGCTTGCCGGGAAATGGCGCGTCCTACCGCCGCGCGCGATATTGCCCGCTGCCTCATGGAACGTCTGCAAACCCTGCAACGTCATCCCCCCGCAACCCCTGCACAAATCGCTTCCGTCGAAGACCAGTGAATCTGCCCTTTGTCTTTGCCTGGCAGGGGTATCCTGTTTGTGGACAGATTCGCCCGTATAGCCATGAAATCCCGTGTTTTCTCCCTTCTTCTCATACTGGTTCTGAGTAGCGCATGTGCCTTTCCGGGAAACCCGGCACCCACGACGCCTGCACTCAATGGCACACAGGTGTATCAGACCGTGCAGGCGCGTTTGACTGAAGCCATCGCACTCACACAACAAACACAGGCATTGCCAACGCAAACACTCACCCCAACTCCCCCTCCGCCGACTGCTACCCCGCGCCCGGCAGGTACTGCTACGGCCACCGCGTTGCCTGCAACACCCACCCCCACTACCCAATGCGACCAGGCCGCCCCAGGCAACCCCATTGACGTCACCATCCCTGATGATTCCGAGATGTACCCCGGACAGACCTTCGTCAAAACCTGGCGGCTGGTCAACACAGGCACCTGCACCTGGACGCCCGACTACACCGCCGTGTGGTTCTCCGGGGAACAGATGGGAGAGGAAGTCAGCGTGGCGTTGCCCGGCAATGTTGCCCCCGGCGAAAGCGTGGACATCAGCGTGCAGATGACCGCACCTCAGCAGCCCGGAACCTACCAGAGCAACTGGAAACTGCGTAACGCCGCAGGCGTACTCTTTGGCCTGGGGCCGGGTGATGGGCTGTTCTTCTACGTGCGCATCAAAGTGGTCGTGATGGACACCCCCACCTCCACCCTGCTGCCTACCAAGACGCCGCAGCCTACCACGGCACCACAGGCTGCCGGGCCGGCGACTCTCACGCTTAGCGATACCCTCGACCTGGATGCCAACGCGCGTAACCCCGCTGCCGGCGCCGATTTGCTCCTGGGGCAGGATACCAGCCTCAACCCCGTATTTCTCCCCCAAAACGGCGCACAAATCGCCTTGTGGGGTGGGGTAGCCCCCTCATCCGAAGAGTGCCAGCAGAGCGCCCTTGCAACAACACCCCTGCGCGTGGATACCATGCTGGTAGGCACGTACGTTTGCTACCGCACCGATGCCGGGCGCATAGGGTGGCTGCGCCTGAATGGCTACCTGCCCGATTCGCAAACCGTGAACCTCGCTATCTACACCTGGCCGTGATATGTCCACCCTCTACCTGGTTGCCACCCCCATCGGAAATCTGGAAGACATCACGCTGCGCGCCTTGCGCATTTTGCGGGAAGTACCCCTCATTGCCGCAGAGGACACCCGGCAGACGCGCAAATTGCTGCAACGGTACGAGATTGAAACCCCGCTCGTTGCCTACCACGAGCACAACAAGGCGCACAAAACAGCAAATTTGGTAGAAAAACTCGCCGAGGGTGACCTGGCGTTGGTTTCCGATGCCGGCACGCCGGCCATCAACGACCCTGGCTGGGAACTGGTACAGGCCGCCTTGCACGCCGGACATACCGTCACGCCGATTCCTGGCCCCAGCGCACCCCTGGCTGCCCTGATTGCCTCTGGCCTGCCTACGGATGCTTTCCTCTACCTGGGGTACCTGCCGCGCAAATCCTCCGCACGCCGCACCGCCCTGCAAGAAGTGCGAGACCTGCCCTATACCCTGATTTTTCTGGAGACACCGCACCGCCTGCAGGCCGCCTTGCAGGATTTGCTCTCCGAACTGGGAAACCGGCGCATCGCCGTGGCGCGTGAATTGACCAAAGTACACGAGGAAATCTGGCGCGGCGACCTGGAAAGCGCCTGCCGCCATTTTTCTGAAACCGCCCCCCGCGGGGAATTTACCCTGGTTTTGGAGGGCTGCCGCACCCCTGAGGCGCAAACCTGGCCTGAAGAGCGGCTGCGCACAGCCATCGCCGATGCCCGCCGCAGCGGCGAAGCGCCCTCCCGCGCCGCGCGCCGCCTGGCTGCCCAATCCGGCTGGCCTCGGCGGGAAATCTACGCCCGCTTGATGAGAAATGACGAAAAACCATAGTTTCCTTGTAACAACTCAGCCACCCGCGCCCAACGATAAATCGTTAGGCTGATTGGCCAAGTATCTATCCGAAAAATGCCATTTGCAGTGACACCGTAGGACAACTGCTTGTCAGTTGTCCGAATGCGCAACTGGCCAGCAGTTGCGCCA
>DAOTWV010000208.1:0-6390 GCA_034435695.1 Anaerolineales bacterium
TTGACGAGGCTTCGTCCCGCGTACGCATGTACAAAAGCCCAGCCGCCAAGACCTCGCGCAAAATCATCGAACAAATGCGCGCCTTGCAGGCCAATCACGCCCTGGCCATCGAAGATGGGCGCAACGATGATGCCCAGGAGATGCAGCAACGCATCCAGGCGCTGGAAATGCAACTCGAACAACTGCGTACCGGCTGGGACCGCAGCAACAGCCCCGTAGTGACAGCCGATGACATCGCCGAAGTCGTGGCCATGTGGACGGGCGTCCCCGTCATGCAGATTGCCCAGGAAGAATCCGAGCGCCTGCTGCGCATGGAGGAAGAACTCAAAAAGGTCATCATCGGTCAAGATGAAGCCATCACCGCTATCTCCAAGGCGGTACGCCGCGCCCGCGCCGGTCTCAAAGACCCGCGCCGTCCGATTGGCTCCTTCATCTTCCTGGGGCCGACCGGCGTCGGCAAGACCGAACTCACCAAACAACTGGCGCGCTTCCTCTTCGGCAGCGAAGAAGCCGTCATCCAACTGGATATGTCCGAATTCATGGAGCGCCACAACGCCAGCCGCCTGGTTGGCGCCCCTCCGGGCTACGTGGGCTACGAAGAGGCCGGACAACTCACCGAGGCCATCCGCCGCCGTCCCTACTCCATCATCGTCTTCGACGAAATCGAAAAGGCGCATCCCGAAGTCCACAACATGCTGCTGCAAATCATGGAAGAAGGCCACCTCTCCGACGCGCGCGGCCACAAAGTGGACTTCCGCAACGCCATCATCATCATGACTTCCAACGTAGGCGCCGATACCATCCGCCGCCAGACAGCCCTGGGATTCAACCTGGCGCATGATGATGAAAGTACCGAAGAGTTGCTGGCCTACGACGAAATGCGCAAGAAATTGACCGAATCGCTCAAGCGCGTCTTCCGCCCAGAGTTCATCAACCGCGTCGATTCGGTCATCGTTTTCCGTGCCCTCAACAAAGAGGACATCAAGCAAATCGTCTCCCTCGAACTGGACAAGGTGGCCGAGCGCCTCAAGGAGCACGAAATCTCCATCGAAGTGTGCGAAAGCGCCATCGAATGGCTGGCCGAGAAAGGGTATGACCCGGATATGGGCGCCCGCCCCTTGCGCCGCGTCATCCAGTTCGAAATCGAAGATACCCTCTCCGATGCCTTGCTTTCTGGCCAGTTCCAGCCAGGAGAAACCGTCTTCATCGATGTGGAAAACGGAGAACTGGTCATGGAGCGCAAATCTGGCTCAGAACCATCCGAAGAATCGGTGCAGCCCACCAAACCGGAGCCGGCGACCTGAGAGACGGCACGCACGTCTCTTTCGCACATACGAACCTGAAAACGGGTAGCCTGGGGCTTTGTCCTCGGCTACCCGCATACTCTGCAAGGGATGTGTCCCGGCAGGCATAGGGGACATCTCCTGCCGGGCACCTGCAAACGTTTTGTTGGCCGCTCACCAGGTGCTTCCCACGAAAAAAACATGGCAAAACCCAAAACACGTTACGTCTGTCAGGAATGCGGACGCGTCAGCGTGCGTCCTATGGGGCGCTGCCCCGGCTGCGGAAATTGGAACAGCATGGTCGAAGAGACCATCGCTCCCGAAAGCGCCGCCCGCAAAACCCCATCCGTGACCCCCACATCCACCCCGCGCCGCCTGCATGACATCAGCGGCGACGCGGAGGAGCGCCTGCCCCTGCCCATCGAAGAATTTTCCCGCGTCCTGGGCGGCGGCATCGTCCCCGGCTCCATCGTGCTGATTGGCGGCGACCCCGGCATCGGGAAATCCACCCTCACCCTGCAAATGAGCATGCAAATGGCGCAACTCGGCACCGTGCTGTATGTCTCCGGCGAAGAATCAGAGCGCCAGATAAAAATGCGCGCCGTGCGCCTGCTGCGCGCCGAAGACGGTTCGCCGCTTCCCATGCCCGAAAACCTGCTGCTGGTCACCGAAACCAACCTGGATGCCATCCTGCAGCACGTCGAAAACGTCAAACCGCGCCTGCTGGTGGTCGATTCCATCCAGACCACCTACCGCCCGGAGATGTCCTCCTCCGCCGGTTCGGTTTCCCAGGTGCGCGAATGCGCCTCCCGCCTGCGGGAACTCGCCAAGACCTCCGGGATTGCCGTCTTCCTCATCGGGCACGTCACCAAAGAGGGCGCCATCGCCGGGCCGCGCGTCCTCGAACACATCGTGGACACCGTGCTGTACCTCGAAGGCGACCGCTTCCAGGCCTACCGCTTGCTGCGCTCCGTCAAAAACCGCTTTGGAGCGACCTCCGAAGTGGGGGTCTTCGCGATGGGCGAGCGCGGCATGGAAGAAGTGCGCAACCCCTCCCAGGCTTTCCTGGCCGAGCGCATGACGAATGCCCCCGGCTCCGCCATTGCCGTCACTATGGAAGGCACGCGCCCCATCCTGGTGGAAATGCAGGGGCTTACCAGCCCGACTTCCTTCGGGAACCCGCGCCGCACGCCCAACGGCGTGGATTTCAACCGCCTGCTGCTGGTCACCGCGGTGCTCACCCGCCGCATGGGGATGCGCCTGGGCGAGCAGGACATCTTCGTCAACGTGGTGGGCGGCCTCAAAGTGACCGAACCGGCCGCCGATTTGGCTGTCGCCGCCGCGATTGCCTCCTCCATCAAAGACCAGCCGGTGCGCGCCGATGTGGTGCTGATTGGCGAAATCGGCCTCTCCGGCGAATTACGCAGCGTCGGGCAGACGGAAACGCGGCTGCGCGAAGCCGCCAAACTGGGCTTCAAGGCCGCCATCGTACCGCGCAAAATCCGCCGCAGGATGCCCTGGCCGAAAGGTATCGAAGTGCTGGAAGCGCGTTCCCTGCGTCAGGCGCTGGATTTGGCGCTGGTGAGCGATTGAACCATGTCCGAAGATTTCCCCCGCCCCCTGCAGACCGCCGGAAAGCAGACTCCCTTTGCGGGGGCTGCCGCCATTGAGGTTGCCGCGCCGCCCCAAAGGGAGTCCGTGCCCCGATTCCACGTCGGGGGCGTGCCCGTTTACGGGGACGTGATTCTCTCTCCCATGGAGGGCTACTCCGATTTGCCCTTCCGCCTGCTGTGCCGCGAACTCGGCTCGGCCATGAGTTACACCGAATTCGTCAACATCCTCAGCCTGCCGCGCAAAGGGTGGGGCAAGCAGGCCTCCAAACTGGCCTTCGATGAGAGTGAACGCCCGGTGGTATTCCAGATTTTCGATGACGACCCGCAACGCCTGCTGGAGGGCGCTCTGCGTCTGCAGGAACTCGGCCCCGACATCATCGACATCAACATGGGGTGTCCGGCCAAGACGGTGGCGGGGCGCGGCGCGGGCAGCGGGCTGCTCAAGACGCCGCTCAAGATTGCGCGCATCTTCCGCACCTTGAGCAAGGCGCTGGATGTGCCCCTGACGGGGAAAATCCGCCTGGGGTGGGACGATACCTGCCGCAACTACCTGCTGGTGGCGCGTATCGTGGAGGAAAACGGCGGCGCGCTGCTGGCCGTCCACGGGCGCACGCGTACCCAGAAGTATGGCGGACAGGCCGATTGGGATGCGATTGCCGAAATCAAACAGGCGCTTTCCATTCCGGTGATTGGCAATGGCGATGTGCGCCGCGTGGCCGATATCGCCCGCATGAAGGCGCACACGGCCTGCGACGGGGTGATGATTGGGCGCGCTGCGATTGGCAACCCCTGGATTTTCGCCGGCCTGGACCGGGAGCAGGTGCCGGTGGCGGAGGTGGCGCGCGTCATGCTGCGTCA
The DNA here is from genome assembly GCA_034435695.1 of Anaerolineales bacterium. Lineage (GTDB taxonomy): Bacteria > Chloroflexota > Anaerolineae > Anaerolineales > DRKV01 > DRKV01. The sequence continues at coordinate 3,755 of DAOTWV010000208.1, forward strand.
TCTGGAGCGCATGCTGGCTTTTTACGGCCCGGAGCGCGGCCTGGTGCTCTTTCGCAAGCACACCGCACAATACCTGAAGCCGTACCACATCACGCGTGAAGAGCGCCGTCAATTGCTCACCAGCACGCAGGCGGAAGAGTTCATCGCCTTGCTGCGCGCCGTGGTAGCGCGTGCGGCGCAAAAAAAGCCCGCCGAAGCGGGCTGATGCGGGCGAGGGGGAAGTCTATTTCCCGTAGTCGGTGCCGGCAATGTAGTTTTCCAGTTGCCGGATGAGGCCGTCTTTGTGGGTCAACATCCCTTTGACGACATCGCCGATGGAGATGATGCCCAGCAAGTGGTCATCCTGCATGACGGGCAGATGGCGGATACGCTTGTCGGTCATCAGTGCCATGCAGGCCTCGATAGTGGTTGTGGGGGTGACTGTGACCACAGGGGAGGTCATCAAGGTTTTTACCGGCGTGTGCAGCGAGAAATCTCCGCGTCCAGCCAGGCCGCGTGCCAGGTCACGTTCTGAGAATACCCCCACCGGTTTCCCCTCTTCCATGACAAGCAGCGCCCCGATGTTGTGCTCTTTCATCATCGTCAGGGCTTCCCCCACCGATGTGTCGGTTGTCACCGTCCACACATCCTGCCCTTTGGTTTTGAGAATGTCCTGTACAATGAACACAGGCGACCTCCTTGGGGATTTGTGCAGTTACAGGCGATGCAATGACAGCCTGATTCGCTTTCAGAATACTGGAAAAGAGCAGAGAAGGCAAGTGATTTTCATCACAAAGTGTTCTGGCTTTTTTGCCACAGGGCCTGCATTTTGAGTGCATCCGTTTCCATGATGGGGCTTTCGCACAGGATGCGTCCACCACAGCCAAAGGATTGCAGCGCCTGAAAGATGGCTTCCAGATTCAGGTCGGATTCGTCCAGGGGGAGGTGTTCTCGTTCTCCCTTTGGGCCGTACTGGATGCCCGAAAGATGGATGTGCAATCGGTGGAGGGATTCTGCGCCCAGGGCGGTGCTGTAGGCCTCCAGCGCCCGGCACCACTCATCGTAGGTGTTCATGCTTCCATCACCGGGGCGGGCGTGCAGATGGGCGAAATCCAGGCAGGGTTCTACCCCTTCGATGGCTTTGCTCATTTCCAGCGTGTCTTCCAGAGAACCAAGCATGGCACCCTTGCCCATGGTTTCCGGGCGCAGGGTAACGGGGTTGCCGGCGGCACGTAATTCTTCCATGCAATCGGCCAGTCGCTGGATGGCGAGAGGCAGCACTTCCTGCGGGGCTTTGCCGAAGTACGAGCCGGGGTGGAAGACGATGTCGGTGGCGCCTGCCAGGTTTCCGTAGTGTGCGGCATCCATCAGGCGCTTGCGGGATTTAGGCCATTCGGTCTGGTCGGCGTTCAGGTTGATGAAGTAAGGCGCATGGACGCTCAGGGCAACGTCACTTTCCTGTGCCGCCGTCCGAATGGCCGCACAGGTCTTTTCGGAGACGCGCACCGAGCGCACCCAGCCCAATTCGAGGGCATCCAGTCCTAACTGTGCGCTGTGCAATACGGCGCCCACGCTTCCACCGGGTTTCTTGGGGCGAGAAAGGGGGGAGCCGACAGTACCAAAACGAAATGTGTTCATGTGTTTGCCTCGAAAATGGCCTTCAGGGCTTCGGTGGTGAGGGTGTAGGCGCGGCCAAAGCCAGCCACCAGACGCGCCTCGCGTACGTACAGCCCGAAAAGCGAAAAGTCCTTCAGGGTAAATGTGATTTTGGCATGGGGAAAACGCGCAAGATACATTTTTTGTGCGTTCTGATGCAAGGTGGTGTTTGGCAGCAAAAGCGCAGTCTCGCCGCACAGGGTTACGCGCGGCGTTTGCAAGGCGTTTCCGCGCCAATGGGTATCCATGACCATCAAACTGTAGGGCGCGCCGCTATACAACCCGGCACTGTGCCGTGCCAGGCTGGAAGTGTGGATGATGCACAGGGTGCGTTCAGGCCAGTACACGAACGGCACCATGCTGACGTAAGGCTGGGTGTCCACAATAACACCCAGTGCAGCGTTTTCTTCCTGTGTCAACAGAGTCTGGAGGATGGTTTTGTCTTTGGAGTCCATAGCGTTGAGGTTGTGCGCGTTGGGCGGCATGGGGCGCATGCTCGCATAACGCGTAAACGATAGATTGGATAGTGCCCGCCTGTTTAGAAAAACCGTGCCCAGAGAGGCGGCCCAAGCACCAGCAGACCAATGAGAATGGATGCGAGGGCAGCAATCAACACGGCAGCCGCGCCGACGTCTTTGCCAATGCGCGCCAGTTCATGCTGGTGAGGACTGGCAAGGTCTACCACGGCTTCCAGGGCTGTGTTGATGAATTCGGCTGTCCATACCAGCGCGATGGCGAAGATGAGCAGCGCCCAGTCGATTCTCCCCAGGTGGAGCCAGAAACCGAGCAGAAAAACACACACGCTTGCCAGAGCGTGAATCCAGGCGTTGCGCTGGGTGCGCAACACATACCACCATCCGGCAAACGCATAACCGAAAGAGCGCAAGCGGGATGCGAAAAATTCTTGCATAGTATCTATCCGAAAAATGCCATTTGCAGTGACACCGTAGGACAACTGCTTGTCAGTTGTCCGAATGCGCAACTGGCCAGCAGTTGCGCCA
>DAOTWV010000209.1:0-17468 GCA_034435695.1 Anaerolineales bacterium
CGCAATCTGGCTCCCAGCCGCGCCAAAGCCCAGGCGCTCATCATGGCCGGGCAGGTGCGCGTGGATGGTCAGGTGGTCATCAAACCGGCTACCAAAGTCCGCCAGGATGCGGATATTTCTCTGGAAAGCGGCCCGCGTTACGTCTCGCGCGGCGGGCACAAACTGGAAGCCGCCCTGCAGGCTTTTCCCGTGCAGGTAAGCGGACGCGTGTGTGCCGACGTGGGCGCATCCACCGGCGGTTTCACCGACTGTCTGCTGCAGAACGGAGCCGCCAGAGTGTACGCCATCGACGTGGGCAAGGGCATCCTGGATTGGAAATTGCGCAACGACCCGCGTGTGGTGGTCATGGAAGGCACCAATGCGCGCTACGTCGAATCCCTGCCCGAACCGATTTCGCTGGTGACCATCGACGCTTCCTTCATTTCGCTCAAGGTTTTGCTGCCGGTGGTGCGGCGCTGGCTGAGGCCCTCGCCCTCTGCCATGCACCTATCGGGAGAGGCGGAGGGGGGGGAGGGCATCGTCCTCATCAAGCCCCAGTTCGAGGCCGGGCGGCGGGACGTTTCCCGCGGCAAGGGGGTGATTCGCGACCCGGAGATTCACCGCCGTGTATTGACCGAAACCCTGCACTACGCCCAGGAGAACGGCTTTACCGTGCGCGGCCTGGCGCGCTCACCGGTGCGCGGCCCCAAAGGCAACGTCGAATTCCTGGCCTGGCTGGCCGCTGATGCTGAAGCAACTGCGGAGGAAACCATCGCTGCCTGGGTGGAAGCGGTTGTGATGGCAGAATGATGAATGCGGACGGTGGACGGTAGACCGTGGACGACGGCCACGGAAAGCAGCCACGGAAACCAGCCACGGAAACCAGCCACGGAAATGCACAGAATAACACGGACTATCAGACTAAAAGACTACCCGACCAACAGACTAACAGACCAAAAGACTACCAGACCAGCAGACCACCAGCCACGGAAAGCAGCCACGGAAATGCACAGAATAACACGGACTACCCGACCAAAAGACTAACAGACCAGAAGACTAACCGACCAGGCGACTAAGCGACTAACCGACCAGGCGACCAACAGACTAAGCGACTAACCGACTATGCGCCACTCCGACCGCATGTTCCCCCGCTTTGCGCTCTATGGGTTCCTCAAAAACCTGCGCTTCTTCGACCCCTTCCTCATCCTCATTTTCCGGGAAGCGGGTCTTTCTTTTTTGCAAATTGGCTCCCTGTACGCCGTGCGGGATGTGGCAACCAACCTGCTGGAAGTGCCCACCGGCGTGTTTGCCGATGCCTTCGGGCGGCGCAAATCCATGCTGATGGCCTTTGGGGCCTATATCGTCTCATTTCTGGTTTTCTACGCCCTGACTGGCTTCGGATGGTACGCTCTGGCGATGGTCTTCTTCGCCTTTGGAGAGGCCTTTCGCAGCGGGACACACAAGGCGCTCATTCTGGAATACCTGCGCCTGACCGGCCGGGAGAACGAGAAAGTCTCGTACTACGGACGTACCCGCTCCGCCTCGCAATTCGGCTCTGCCGTCAACGCCCTGATTGCCGCCGGATTGGTCTTCTACACCGGGCATTACCGCACCATGTTCCTGGCTGCAACCGTGCCCTACGTGCTCGATTTCATCAACCTGCTCACCTATCCCCCTGAACTGGACGGCGAACTGCGACAGGTGCATGCCGATGCCATCTGGGAACAAACGCGTGCCACACTGCATGACTTCAAACGCATGTTCACCGAGCCGCATGCCCTGCGCGCCATCGGCAACAGCGCGGCCTTCAGCGCCCTCTTCAAGGCCGCCAAAGATTATCTCCAGCCCATCATGGAAAGTTTTGCCCTCTCCCTGCCGCTTTTCCTGGCCTTGAGTGACAAACGCCGCAGCGCGCTGGTGATTGGCGCGGTGTACTTCGTGATTTACCTTGCCACCAGTTACGCCTCCCGTAGCGCCGACCGCTTCAGTCGCCGTTTTTCCTCTCTGGGGCGGGCAATCAACCTCAGTTTTCTGCTGGGGGCCGGGCTGCTCATCCTGGCGGGGTTCGCTACCTGGGTGAACCTCACCATCCTCGCCATTGCGGCCTTCCTGGGCTTTTACGTGCTGCACAACCTGCGCCGTCCGATGAACGTGGCCTTCATCAGCGACCAGATTGCCAGCCGCGTGATGGCCTCCGGGCTTTCTGTGGAATCGCAGGCCACCACCCTGCTGACTGCCGGCTTTGCCCTGCTCCTGGGCGCACTGGCCGACGCGCTGGGCGTGGGGACGGCGCTGGCTGCGCTGGGCGCCTTGACGCTGCTGCTTTACGCCCTGATACGAGTGCAGGAATGAATAACGTGATTGCAAGCCTGCCTGTTGACAGCATCGGTATAATGAATGAAACCCTTTCCCCGCAAATTTCTTCAGGAGGTTGACATGTTCCGAATCACGCCTTTACGCATCGGTTTGGTATTGGTGCTGCTGCTGGCCTCTTTAGGCGGATGGGCTGCAGTGCAGGCGCAACAGCAGCCCCTCTTTACCGATGCAGCACAGCCCCAACGCTATCGAGCCGATGCGGATATCGGCGTGGTGCGCCGCCGATTTGTGCAGGTACATCCGGCTGTGCTGCGCAGTTTGCGGCCAGGGGATACGTTCAGCCTGTCCCTGCTGGCGGACGTGCAGTATGACTGGGTGGTGGATTCGATTTCCCCGGGACCGCGCGGCAGCACGGTTTGGAGCGGCCACCTGAAGGGATTTCCGCTGGGGCAGGCGCTCCTGCTTTGGGATGGGGAAAACCTGATGGGCAACGTCAACACCGGCGAGCGCGTCTTCCGCCTGCGCGCTATCGGGGGCGGCGTACACATCATCGAAGAACTGGACCACAGCGCCTTCCCCGAAGAACTGCCGCCCCTGGATGCGCCGGCCACCCTGGGAGGGGCAGCCACCCCCAAAGGGAGATTCGCCCCCACCGCGGATGACGGTTCCCAGATTGACGTGATGGTGCTCTACACCCCGGCGGCGCGCAGCGCCGTCGGCGGGACAGCGCAAATGCAAGCCCTCATTGACCTGGCTGTGGCAGAAGCCAATCAGGCCTACCTGAACAGCGGCGTCACCCCGCGCCTCAACCTGGTGCATACCGTAGAAGTTCCCTATACCGAATCGGGTAATTTCGACACCGACCTGACGCGCCTGCAAGGCACCAGCGATGGGTACATGGATAACATCCACGCCCTGCGCGATGCCTATCACGCCGACCTGGTGAGCCTGATTATCGAAGATACGCAATACTGCGGCCTGGGCTACTTCATGAACACGGCCAGCGCGGCCTTTGCCCCCTGGGGATTCACCGTGGTGGCGCGTACCTGTGCCACCGGCTACTACAGTTTTGCACACGAACTGGGGCACAACATGGGCCTGCAGCACGACTGGTACGTGGACGCTGGCGTCTACGAGTACACCTATAGCCACGGGTATGTCAACGTCGGCGGCGGCTGGCGCACCATCATGGCTTACAACTCCGAGTGTTCCGATTCGGGGGGATACTGCACCCGCTTGCAGTACTTCTCCAACCCCAACAACACCTACGGCGGCGCGCCAATGGGCGTCGCTCCCGGAACCTCGAGCAGTTGCGTGGCCGGTGACCTGGGACATCCGGCCTGCGACGCGGCCAATTACCAGGTGCTGAACAACAATGCCTACACGGTGGCGAATTTTCGGGTCTCCGGCGTGCCCACGGCCACTGCCACCCCCTCCCCCACGGTGACCCCTTCTCCCACCCTCACCGCTACTCCCTCGCCTACCCTCACGCCCACGCCTACTCTCACCCCCACGGCAACCCTTACGCCCACGGCAACCATTACCCCCGGCGGCCCCACCCTGACCCCCACAGCGACCCCCGTCTGGCGCGGCATTTACCTGCCGTTGATTCTCAAGAATGCGCCGCCCACCCCCACACCTACGCCAACGTCTACCGCTACACCAACCGCGACACCCGTTCCCGGATTTGCCCAGCAGGTGGTGGACCTGGTCAATCAGGAGCGGCAACAGGTGGGTTGTGGCCCCCTCACGATGGACAGCCGTCTGCAGGCGGCCGCCCAGGGGCACAGCGAGGATATGGCGCTCAACGACTTCTTCTCACACACCGGCTCGGATGGTTCCTCTCCCTGGGACCGCATTCTTGCGCAGGGCTACAACTACTCCTGGGCAGGAGAAAACATCGCCGCCGGGTACGCCACGCCGCAGGATGTGATGAACGGCTGGATGAGCAGCCCCGGCCACCGCGATAACATCCTCAACTGCAATTTCACCGATATTGGTGTGGGCTACTACTACCTGGCAAACGATACCGGCAACGTCAACTATCACCACTACTGGACGCAGGACTTTGGCACTCCCTGAGCACTGCTAACCGCCCCCTGGGGCGCTATCCCCTGGAGAAACAGCGACGGCAGAACCCGTCGCTGTTTCCTTTTGCTTCCCTGCCAGAAAATGTTATACTTGCGGTCGCTATGACCATGAATCACATCCGCAACTTCTGCATCATCGCGCATATCGACCACGGGAAATCCACCCTGGCCGACCGTATGCTGCAACTTACCGGCACGCTCATGGACCGCGAGATGACCGCCCAGGTGCTCGATGACATGGACCTGGAGCGCGAGAAGGGCGTTACGATTAAGGCCTCCGCCGTGCGCATGACCTACACCGCACAGGACGGCCAGACCTACGAACTCAACCTGATTGACACCCCCGGTCACGTAGACTTCGGCTACGAAGTCAGCCGCGCCCTGTACGCCTGCGAAGGCGCCCTGCTGGTGGTGGATGCCACCCAGGGCATCGAAGCCCAGACCCTCGCCAACCTGTACCTGGCGCTCGAAGCCGACCTGGAAATCATCCCCGTCATCAACAAAATTGACCTGCCCGCAGCCATGCCGGACGAAGTGGCGCAGGAAATCGAAAACCTGCTCGGCACCCCCGCCGACCAGGTGCTGCGCATCTCCGCCAAGGAAGGCCGTAACGTGGATGCCGTGCTGGAGGCCGTCGTACAGCAGGTGCCGCCTCCCACGGGCGACCCGCAAGCCCCGCTGCGCGCCCTGATTTTCGATTCACACTACGATTCCTACAAGGGCGTGGTGGCCTATGTGCGCATCTTCGATGGCGAGATTGCCCCCGCCGACATCCTGCGCCTGATGGCGACCGAAACCGACCTGCGCCCCGTGGAAATCGGCACCTTCGCTCCCGACATGCGCCCGGTAGACCGCCTCTCCGCCGGCGAAGTGGGCTACGTTGCCACCGGACTCAAGACCGTGCACGAGTGCCGCGTCGGCGATACCATCACGCACGCCAAAAAACCGGCGCCCGCGCCCCTGCCCGGCTACCAGCATCCCAAGCCGATGGTCTTCGCCGGCATCTACCCCGTCGAAGGCGAAGATTACGAAGACCTGAAAGAAGCCCTCGAAAAACTGCAACTCAACGACGCTGCCCTGGTCTTCGAGCCGGAAACTTCCCAGGCGCTCAACTTTGGCTTCCGCTGCGGCTTTTTGGGCATGTTCCACATGGAAATCGTGCAGGAACGCCTGGAACGCGAGTACGACCTGGACATCATCGTCACCGCCCCCTCTGTGGAGTACGAAGTCCTCAAACGCAGCGGCGAAGTCATCCGCATCGATTCACCCGCCGACCTGCCGGACGAGGCCGAAATCGCCGAAATCCGCGAACCCTGGATGAAAATTCAGGTCTTCACGCCCACCGACTACTACGGCGCAGTGATGGACCTGGTCACCAAACGGCGCGGCGTCTTCATCGGGCAGGAGTACCCCACCCCAAACCGCGTCCAGTTGCAATTCGAGATTCCGCTCTCCGAAATCATCGTGGATTTCTTCGACCAGTTGAAATCCCGCACCCGCGGCTACGCTTCCCTCGATTATCAGTTTGCCGAATACCGCCCCGATGACCTGGTGCGCCTCAACATCCTGGTCAACGGCGAGCCGGTGGACGCCCTGGCAACCATCGTCCATCGTGACGATGCCTACCACAAGGGGCAGAAACTGGTCTCCAAACTCAAGAAACTCATCCCCCGCCAGTTGTTCACCGTGCCCATCCAGGCCGCGGCTGGTGGGCGCATCATCAGCCGCGCCAACGTCAAGGCGCTGCGCAAGGACGTACTCGCCAAGTGTTACGGCGGGGATGTGACCCGCAAACGCAAACTGCTCGAAAAGCAAAAGAAGGGCAAGAAACGCATGAAAATGGTCGGGCAGGTCGAAATCCCGCAGGACGCTTTCCTGGCGGTGTTGCGGCTGGGGGAGGATTGAACACGCCCCGCGCCCCTCGCTGGACGGCCTGGCTGCCCGGCCTGCTGGTCAGCGTGCTGGCGCTGGCGGCGCTGGCGCGCCTGGCCGACTGGTCGCTGGTGTGGCGCGCCTGGCGGCAGGTGCCCTGGTGGGGCTTTTTCCTGGGCTGGATTCTCTTCATCGTCTCCATGTTCACACGGGTCTTCGCCTGGCGCGTCATGTTGCGCACCAGGGTAGGGTGGCGGCGTGCCCTGTTCGCCCTCAACGAAGGCTACCTGCTCAACAACGTCTTCCCCATGCGCGCTGGAGAACTGGGGCGCGCCCTGCTCTTGGGAGAACGCAGCGGCCTGGGCACTTTTTTCGTGCTCTCGACCATCGTGATGGAACGCGCCTTCGATTTGGCGCTGGCCGCGGCCGTCCTGTTGATGACCATCCCCCTGGCGCTGGCTGCCGATTGGGCTGCGCCCGCCGCGCTGACCTCCCTTGCGGTGGTTACCGCTGCCCTGGGGCTGCTCTACCTCCTCGCCCGTCACCGCGCCCGCTGGACCCCGTGGATTTCCCGTTTCCTGGAGCGCTGGCCGCCCCTCCGCACCCTCATCTGGCCGCGCCTGGAAGCCACCCTGGACGGCTTTGCCCTGCTGACCGCCCCGCGGCAATTCCTGCTGGCGCTGGGCGGCATGATGCTCACCTGGGGGCTGGCAGTAGTGGAATACGCCTTCCTGCTGCGCCTTTTCGCGCCTCAGGCTTCCTGGTGGTGGGGTGCGTTCGTCCTGGGCGCGGCTGCCGTCGGGGTGGCGCTGCCCTCCGCCCCCGCGGCGCTGGGCGTCTTCGAGGCCGCCGTCGTCGGCGCGCTGGCCCTGCTGGATGTGCCCTACGAGCCTGCGCTGGCCTACGCCGTGCTGGTACACGCCCTGCACTTCCTCACCACCACCCTGATTGGCGCCTACGCCCTGATGCAGGATGGCGAAACCCTCTCCGGCCTGTGGCGCCGCGCCCGCACCTGACCCACTTGCCACTTGCAAACTTGCCACTTGCAAACCTGCCCACTTGCAAACCTGCCCACTTGCAAACCTGCTTCATCACATGCTGTTCCTGAGGTAAAATGGGAACAGGATTTTATGGTGAAATGGAGAATAAGCCATGACGCTTGAAGAAATGATTTATCGGCACGCACAAAAACTTCCTGACTCATTCCAAAGGGAAGTGCTCGACTTCGTTCAGTATTTGCTTATGAAAGCAGAGCAACAAGAAGAACAGGACTGGTCCAAACTGTCATTGTCATCGGCAATGCAGGGCATGGAAGATGAGCCGGGCCTGTACACCGTGGCAGATATCAAGGTCAGGTTTGCATGAAAAAAGCGGGGCAAGTGATTATATTTCGTTTTCCTCAAGCCGATTTGGCCGAGGGGAAATTGCGTCCTGCGCTGTTGCTGGGGAAACTGCCTGGCAAGTATGATAATTGGTTGATTTGCATGATTTCATCGCAGATACATCAATACATTGACGGGTTTGATGAGACTATCGAAGAGCGTGATGAAGATTTTGAGCAAAGCGGCCTGAAGGTTGCCAGCGTCATTCGAGTTGGGCGGTTAGCAGTAGTCTCCGGTGATATTCTTCTTGGCGCAATTGGAGAAATCTCGCCTGAGCGTCTCAAGCGCATAAAGCAAAACCTGGCGAAGTGGCTAACCGAGGAAACGAGCCGCGGCTAACGCCAGCGGAGGGAGATTGTCTCCCTGCCCCGGTGGGGGAAGGACGGGAAGGGGGGGCTACACAGCCACCGTCGGGCAAGAATGTCTCTATCGGTTTTGTCTGCGCCCTTAGCCTGGCAAACCATGAAAACGTCTGTCTGCATAACACGGCGTTTTTCTGGTGTGTGGCCGTCTGACGCTGCCTGCCCACTTGCAAACCTGCCCCCTTGCAAACCTGCCCTATGAACCTCCTCATTGCCCTGACCTACTACCGCCCGCACTACTCCGGCCTGACGATTTACGTCGAGCGCATGGCGCGCGCCCTGGCGCGCCGCGGCCACAACGTCACCGTGCTGACCTCGCGCTTCGACCCGGCCCTGCCGGCGGAAGAGATGCGCGATGGCGTGCGCGTCGTCCGCCCCTGGGTGCTCATGCGCATCAGCAAGGGCGTCATCATGCCCGGCATGCTGCCGCAGGCCGCCCGCCTCATGCGGCAAGCCGACCTGGTCAACGTGCACGTTCCCCAACTGGACGCCGCCCCCATCGCCCTGCTGGGGCGCGCCCTCGGCAAACCGGTTGTCATGACCTATCATTGCGACCTGCGCCTGCCGCGCGGCCCGATTCACTTCCTTGCGAACCAGGCCTCGCACATCGCCAACCACATCACCGCCCGCGCTGCCACCAGCATCGTCACCAACACGCGCGACTACGCCGAAAACTCGCCCTTCCTGCGCCGCTACCTGGATAAAATCGCCGTCATTCCCCCCTCGGTGGAGGTCGCGCCGGTGGACGAGGCTGCCTTGCAGGCCTTCCGCCGCAAGTACGGCCTGCAGCCCGGCCAGCCGGTCATCGGCATGCTGGCGCGCCTGGCAACCGAAAAGGGCGTCGAATACCTGGTGCAGGCCATGCCGCGCGTTCTGGCGCGTTTCCCCAACGCCCGCGTGTTGTACGTCGGCCAGCACGAAAACGTCCTGGGCGAGGAAGCCTACGCCCGCAAACTGGCCCCATTGATTGCTGCCCTGGGCGAGCACTGGACTTTCCTGGGGGTGCTGCCGGATGAAGAAGTGGCCGCCTTCTTCCACGCCTGTGATGTCACCGTGCTGCCCAGCCTGAACAGCACCGAATCCTTTGGCATGGTACAGGTCGAATCGATGACCTGCGGCACGCCGGTGGTGGCCTCCGACCTGCCGGGCGTGCGTCAACCGGTTGCCATGACCGGCATGGGACGCACCGTTCCCCCGGCAGATGCCGAGGCCCTGGCCGAGGCGCTCATCGAAGTACTCAATCACCCCGAAGCCTACCGCGGCGACCCGGCGCAAGTGCGTCTGCGCTTCTCCCCCGACACCATCGCAGCCGAATACGAAACCCTTTTCGAGCGCCTGCTGCAACTGACCCCTAACCCTGTCAGCCCCCGCTCCCCCCGCCCCTCACCCTGATTCTGCCCTCATCATTCCGCATTCATCATTCTGCATTCACCATTCTGCCTTCCCATGACCGACTACCTCTGGCTTCACATTCGCGAACTTCCCTACTTCCGCTCACTTGTGCGCGCCGTCGAAGCGCGTTTCTACCAGGATTTCGACCTGCCCCGTCCCATTCTGGATGTGGGCTGCGGCGACGGGCACTTTGCCTCCGTGACCTTCGACCGTCCCCTGGATGCCGGCATTGACCCCTGGACGGGGCCGCTGCGCAAAGCCGTGCGCACCGGCGCCTACCGCCTGGTCGTGCAAGGGGACGCGGCGCGTTCCCCCTTCCCGGATGGGCACTTTGCCAGCGCCATCAGTAACTCGGTGCTGGAACACATCCCGCACGTGGATGCGGTGCTGGCCGAAACGGCGCGCGTCCTGCGGCCGGGCGCGCCCTTCCTGTTTTGCGTCCCCAACCACAACTTCCTGCCGTCCCTTTCGGTGAGCAACGCCCTCGACAGGGTGGGGCTGCGTCCTCTGGGGGATGCCTACCGCGCCTTCTTCAACCGCATCTCGCGCCACTACCACTGCGATTCGCCTGAAGTGTGGACTCAGCGTCTGGCACAGGCCGGCTTTGACGTAGAACGCTGGTGGCACTACATTCCGCCGCGTGCCTTCCACGTGGTCGAATGGGGACACTACTTCGGACTTCCCTCCCTGGTGCTGCACGCCCTCACCCGCCGCTGGATTGCCCTGCCCGCCCGCTGGAACCTGCGCTTCCCGGCGGAACGCCTCACCCGTAGTCATTACGAAAACCCGGTCAGCGAACAGGGCGTGTACACCTTCTACGTTGCGCGCCGCCGGTAGCGCCTCGGCACCCGCTCCCCCTGGCGTGGGAACCTGCCTCCCACCCCCCGCTTCGACGGGCTCACCGCGCCGCCTTCCGATGCAGAAGGGGGAGTCTGGTGTCTTACCAGCGTCAAGTTCCCCTTCCCTGGAGGGAAGGGGAAGACCGGAATCGCAAAATGGGGTAAATACACAAAGTCATGTTTTCGATGCGAAAACGGAACTTCCGGCTACATAGCCGCTGGCCCAGGCCCACTGAAAGTTGAAGCCGCCAATGCGTCCGTCCACATCGCAAATTTCGCCGCACAGGTACAGGCCGGGCGTGCAGCGCGATTCCATGCGGGCGAGGAACACTTCGTTGAGGGGCACGCCGCCGGCGGTGACCTCGGCAGCCTGAAAGCCGCGTGAGCCGGTGATGGGCAGGCGCAGGGCGGTGACGGTTTGCACCAGGGCGCGGCGCTGCTGGCGTGTCAGGGTGCTGCCGGTGATTCCGGCGGGCAGGCCGGCCTGGGCACACAGGGCGCGTCCCAGGCGCTCCGGCAGGGGAGGCGTGAGCAGCCGCAGAGGGGTGCGCTTCCCCAGTGTTTGCAGCGCGGCATCCAGCGTTTCGGGGGGAGAGCCGGGAAGGAAGTTGACGAACAGGGACGCATGGGGGTCATGCAGGTGCGCCAGCAGGTAGTGGCGGCTGATATCCAGCACTGCCGGGCCAGAAATCCCAAAATGGGTGCACAACAGCGCTCCGCTGGTATGATGCAGACGTTTGCCGCTGGCGGTGCGCACTTCCAGGCATACCTCGGCGCTCAGGCCGCGCAGCGTAGTGAGAAAATGCCCCGTAGGCAGGGTGAGCGGAACCAGCGCGGGCAGCAGGTGGGGGGTGAGGGTGTGCCCAAGGGATTGTGCCAGGGCATAGCCGCTGCCGTCCGAGCCGGTTTGGGGCAGACTCTGCCCGCCGGTGGCGAGGATGACCTTTGAGGCTTCCAGCGCTCCCCAGGGGCCGCGTACCCTGAACCCCGCGGGCAGGCGTTCCACCTGGGTGACGCGGTGCTTTGGGAGCAGTTCGCCGCCCGAAGCGTGTACTGCATCCAGCAGGGCGGCGAGTACATCGCGGGCGCGGTCGCTGACAGGGAAGAGTTTTCCCCCTGCTTCTTCTTTGAGCCGTACGCCCAGCGATTCGAAGAAAGCGCGCGTTTGGGGCACGTCGAAGCGGCGCAACACCTTGCGGATGGCGTTGGGGGTGCTGCCGGCGTAATCCTGCGGGGTGACGTGCGTATGTGTGACGTTACAGCGCCCTCCCCCAGAAATCAGGATTTTTGCGCCCGGTTTGGGGGCGGAATCCAGCAGCAGGATGCGTTTTTGCGGAGCGCTGCGGCCAGCCCAGATGGCCGCCATCAGGCCGGCGGCGCCCGCGCCGATGATGGCGAGGTCACATTTCATGCGGAAATTCTACCGCATCGCGGGGCAAGGGGGAAAATTTGGAGTAGAATGGTCGCTATGCGTGAAAATGAGAGACGAAGCAGCCAGTCTTTGCGGCGTATCCCGGCGTTGGATGGCGCACGCGGGGCGGCAATCCTTCTGGTGTTGTTGTATCACTACGTCGCGGTGCCCATTCCAGAAGCGGCTGGGGGGGGATGGCATATTGTGCGACAAATGTTGAGCAAGGGCTGGAGCGGGGTAGATTTGTTTTTCGTGCTTTCCGGTTTTCTGATAACCCGCATTTTGCTCCACCACCGGGAAGCGGAGAATTACTTTCGGGTGTTTTACCTCCGGCGGGTGGCGCGTATTTTCCCGTTGTACTATTTTGTTTTGTTGCTCTTTTGGTCCCTGCGCTGGGTGGCGCAGCAGGGAAACCTGCTGCCTGCAGCCTTGTTTGCCAGCGCCATGCCTCTGTGGCCGTATTTTTTGTACCTGCAAAATTTTTCCATGGTGTTGCACGGTACGTTTGGCAATGAATTCCTGGCGGTGACCTGGTCCCTGGCAGTGGAAGAGCAGTTCTATCTGTTTTTGCCCTTTTTGGTGCGCAAATCAGAACGACGGAAATTCCCTGTTCTGGCAGGGTTCTTGGTTATCTTTCCCCTCATGTTGCGCTATACGTTAGGGAGCGGACACTTTTACGATTTTGTGTTGATGCCGTGGCGCATGGATGCGCTCTTCTTTGGGGCGCTGCTGGCGATTGTCGAGGCGGCTCCGGGAGGGCTGGCCCTGGCGCAGCGATATGGAGGGGTCTTGAAGGCGGTTCTTGGGGTGTTGGTGGCTTTCTTTGTGTACACTTCCTTTGCCGAGCCGCTGGGGACGTTGAAGCATTTCTTTCTGCTGGGGCTGATGTACGCCTTGCTGATTTTGCTCCTCATTTCCGATGACAGCGCGTGGCTTGCGCACCTGTTCAAGGCCCCTTTTCTGCGCTTCTTGGGAGGCATTTCCTACGGCATTTATCTTTTCCACCAAATGGTCAATGGCATCCTTCACGCGTTGGTGTTGCATCGTTCCCCGCGCCTTGTGGATGCGCACAGCGCAGCAGTGACAGTGCTTGCTGGCCTGGTCACCTGCCTGCTGGCGCTGGCGACCTACCACGGCTTCGAAAAGCGGCTGATTGCCTGGGGACATCGTTTCCGCTATCGAGGCTAAGCCTTACCGTTTCTCGCACAGGCAAGCCCCAACGCGCCCCTCGATACGTGCCCTTGCGGGGCTACTCGGGGAGCATGTAGCGCAACTGCTTGCCAGTTGTACTGTGCAGGCATAAGCGCACGCGCCCCTCGATGCACTCCCTTGCGGGCGCTACTTGGAGAGCATGTAGCGCAACTGCTTGCCAGTTGCGCTGGGGGAGCATGTGGCTTTTCAGCGGTCAATGCGCACGTAGGTGATATTGGAATAACCGCTGCCGTAGGGCGTTTGCAGCGGGTCGCCGCCGGGGTTGCCGCGCGTCCCTTCGCATACGCCCAGCCCGGCCTCCTGGGCACAGAAAACGAAATCGTAGACGCGCAGGTCATCCAGGTTGCGGTTGTTCTGGTGCGGCAACTCCAGGCGCAGCAAATCCACCGCCACACAGTCCAGCGCCACCGGGTCGGTGCTGACGAGGATGCTGTTGGCGGGCTGGTTGCCGAAGATGTACCAGGTCTTGATAGCATCATCCGAGGAGCCGGTGGAGCCGTACAGGCAATCGGCCAGGATGAGGGCGGTCTTGTTCTTGATGATGGGATGCTTGTTGACATCCACGACCGGGTTGTAGGTACTGGTGTAGTACGCCCCGCCGTTGATTTCCATGTACTCGTGCAAACTGCTGCGATTGGAACTGGCGTACACGTAGTTGATGCTGCCGTAGTGGTTCTTCATACTGATGGAAGCCGGAATGGCGATGCTGCTGCCGGGCTTGGCGGGTTTGTGCGCCTTGACGATGGGCATGTTGATGATGTAGGTGGCGTCGTACAGGATGTCGGTCAGCAAGCGGTCGGGAATCTGCCCCCACGGGTCGTTGAAGGTGACCGTCAGACTGGGGTCTTTGCCGTAGGTGGGGGGCTGTACGCCTGAGCAGTCGTTCAGCCCGATGAAGTGTACCTGCGGGTAGGCGTTCTTCAGCGGGTTGCGGAAGTAGTTGGGGATGGTCTTGCCGTAGCGTTGCCCGCTCTCGCTGCCGCTGGCATCGTAGAAATACACGTCGTTGGCCTGCACGCCCGCTGCAGCCAGGCCGTTGAGCAGCGCCAGTGCCAGTTGCGGCACGGCGTCAATGCGGTTGTCGTGGGAGCCACACGCGTTGTTTCCGAAGATGCTGTTGTTGAAACTGGTCTTGATGGCAATTTTCTGCCCCGGCTGGTAGCCGCCACTGTGCACCTGGTTGAAGAGTACGCTCCAGATGGCCGCCCACGAGGATTGCCCGGTGAGTTCTTGCAGGGCATCGAAGAGCATGGCTTCTACGGTAGCGGTGTCCACGTAGTCGTAAAAGCGCGTTCCGCTGGTGCCCGGCCAGGAAGTAGCATTGGCATCCCGCACGTGTACTACCAGCCCGCTGCCGCTGGGCGGCGGGACGGTGGGAACGGGAGATGTGGTGGGAGAAGGGGAAACGGTGTTGGTGGGGGAGGGGGTAACGGTGTTGGTAGGGGTGCTGGTTGGGGAATTGGTGGGGCTGGGGGTGCGGGTAGGGCGCGGCGTGTTGGTGGGGGTAGGGCCGCCGCGTGCCACGAAGGGCAGGTACGTCTGGCTGATGGCCTGGATGCGGGCATTTGCCAGCATTTTGCGCACGCCTGCCAGCGTCAACCCGCCAGTAATGGCCCCTAACGCAATCAAAAATTCTCTGCGGCTGAGGGGTTTTCGTTTTTTACGCATCTTGGTCTCCTACCGATAAATGTACCCGGCTGCGCATGCGCAATTGTCGGTTACTTGCGCACTTCCCACACGCTGACGCCCTGCGCCTCGAAAACGCGCTGCATCCAGGGGCTTTGCGCCGGGTGATAAGTGCCCAGGGCGCGCTCGGCGGGGCCGTAGAGCACGTAATCCACGCCGAATTGTGTCACCAACGCCTGCCGTTGGGCATCGGGTGTTTCCGGCTGGAAGAAAGCCCGCACTGCATCGCGCTTGGCATAGAAATCCACCGTCTGCGCCCAGTGGCTCAGGAAGGCGGTGCGTCCGCTGATGCCGGGGATGTAGCGCCCTGGTTCGTAGGCGCTCAGCACGATGGCATCTGGCGCGGCGTGCTCATCCAGCCATTGCATTGCGGCCATTTCGCCCTGGTGCAAAAAGTATGGATAATTGTACCGGTGAAGGTCAAGAAAGCGCCATAGGAAAATGTACCCATTGGTGGGCAGCACGGCGGCTAGAAGCACCGCGCCGGCCAGCACAGGGGAAGCCAGCACCCGCCAGCGCCTTGCCAACCAGGGGTGTATGCGCGTGAACCAGAAATCCACCCCCAGCAGGATGACGGGCACCTGCCAGGAGTTAATCATGTGGATTTGAAAATCCGTGGGGATGTAGGTGAGCACCCAGCCCCCGAAGAACCACACCACCAGGAAGGTTCGCAGCCGGGATTGAGGGGGGGAATCTGCTCCCTGGGGGTGGGCAACCCCCCGGAAGGTGGTCAGCGCCCCCGCCAGCCCCAAAAACAACGGGATTCCCAGGGGGATGAACATCCGCAGTGGGTCCGGCGTGAACACGCCGGCGTTGTCGAATTGTGCCAGCACTTCCTTCCAAATCGGATTGAGGCTGGTCAGGAGCACGGAGTACAGCGCCGGCGGGAAAGAAATCAGCCCGACCAGCAGCAGCGCCTTGAACCAGTACCACGGAAAGCGGCGCACCTGCGCCCAGCGCGTCAGCGCGTATAGCCCTGAGATACCCCACACCAGAATCAAATCGTAGGTGTGTTGCCAGCCGAGCAGGAAGGCTGCCAGCGCAGCCCACCCGGCCGGACGCAGACTGCCGCTTTCTTCGCCGCGCAGTAGCAGGCCGAAGATGAGCAGGATGAAGCCGGCGGCTTCGGCGAAGTGCGGGTAAGCCATCAGGTTGAGGAAGAAATTCCCCTCCGCCAGATAGACGCCCAGCGGATAGTACAACTCGCCGTGCCACAGGGTGTACTTGAGCACGATTTGCACCCAGCCCAACCCCGCGCCCAGCGCCAGCGTCAGGAAGGCCGTCTTGCGGTGGGTGGTTTCCCGAAAGACCTGTGCGCTCCACCAGTACAGGATGGGCAGCAGGAAGGCGGCGGTGAGGGTGCGGAAGACCTGGTACACCCAGCGGTAATCCAGACCAGTGAATTTGCCGAAGCGCGCCAGCGTGAACCACAGCAGGTTGAAGAAGACCGCAGGGTTGGGTTCCGGGGTTTGCCGGTTGGGGATGAGCCAGGCATCCTGAAAGCCGCGGTACCACCACAGGTACTGGGCGTGGTCGGATGTGTTCAGGATGAAGCCCATGAAGTGTTTGTCGGGCGGGGTGCTCAGGGCGGCGTAGGCGTAAGGCAGGGCCGTGAGCAGCAGGATACCGGCAGTCACCAGGGCGACGAAACGCCATTCGTTGCGGGAGATGGGATTCATAGGTGCGGGGTGCGGGGTGCGGGGTGCGAGAGTGCGAAGTGCGAAGTGCGAAGTGCGAGGGTCAGCGTATGCCTTGCGGGGAAACTTCCAGGGGGTGCCCCGGCGGCCATTGGATGTAGGTCAGGGTGCCGCCATCGGGCAGGGAGATGATGCGCGGGGTCAGGCCGTCTGCCAGCGGGGGAATGACGTCCGCGTCGAAGAAGACCAGCGTGTGGATTGGCGGGGGCAATACCGTTTTCGCCATCCCGACATCGAAGCGTGCCGAAAGGTCAAGCGCCTGGTAATCGGGCAGGTAGTAGGCCGGCAGGCGGAAGTTGCGCCCGTTGGCGAGAATGGCGGTGCTGGCAGGGTCGAAGTTTTCCTGGATGACCTGCAGCCGCGTCGTGACGTAGGTATCGTATTGCCGTATGGCACGCGCTGAAGGGGTGTTGAACAGCATGCGCTGGATGCCAAACAGGTAGGGCGGAGCGAAGAGGAAAAACGCGGTGTTGGCGAGCAGGAGGATGGCGGATAGACCGTAGACCGTAGACCGTAGAGCGCCGTCCACTGTCCCCCGTCCACTGTCCCCCGTCCCCCGTCCACCGTCCATTACTACTATCGCCGTGAGCAGTATCACGCCGGGCAGAATGGTGAAGGTGTGTCCTGGCTGACGGATGTGAATCACGGTCAGATAGCACAGGCCGGGAGCAATCCACAACGCCATGACCTGGGCGCGCCAGTCGCTGCGCAGCAGGGCAGGCAGGCGAAGGAGGTGCTTCCACGCGCCCCACAGCAGCACCAGCACCCCGGCGGTGAGGGTGTAGAACAGGTAGGCGGCCACGCGAATGCTTTGTTCGATGATGCCTGTCAGCGTTCCCGATTCGGCGGTGTGCTGTGCCTGCCACCACTGCATGACTTCGATGTATTTTCCCAGGCCGCCTGTGAGCAGCACCATGGGGACGAACCACAACAATACGCCAAGCGCACCGGGCAATACCCCTAGCAGGAAGAACTGTTTCCACGAATAGCGGTTGCGCCACACTGCCCAGGCCCACAGCGGAAAGAGAAACACGGGCGTGTTGGGGCGCACCCCGCCGGAAACTCCCAGGAGCAGGGAGGCCGCCAGCATCCATCCAGGGGAGCGGCTTTCCATGCGGTAGATGGCGTACACCACCAGCGGCACCCAGGCGTATTCCAGGATGTAGGAAAGCGCCACTTCCCCGTGGTACCACACCAGCGGACTGGTCAGGCTGAACGCAGCGGCCAGAA
>DAOTWV010000210.1:0-21224 GCA_034435695.1 Anaerolineales bacterium
CACCCCCACCATCACGCGGCGGCCTACGGCCACCCCCCTCACGCCCACGCCCACCATCACGCGGCATCCCACGGCGACCACACAACCGTAACACACGGACAGGCACATCAGGCGCAGTTTCTCCGGAGACTGCGCCTTTTTTCCATCCACACACAACGCGCGCGTCCCCTCAAACCATTTTCCCGGAGGCAGCATGAAACGGTTCCTGATAGCCCTTCTTTTGCTCTCACTGCTCGCATCAGCGTGTTATCGCAATGGGGCGGCTGGCAAAACCTCCCCCGTTCCGCCCACCGCCACCCATTCCGCTCTCCACCCCCCCGCAAAAAACACCATCGCGCCTCCTCAGGCAACGGCAACGAGTACCCGCTCCGCCCCGCCTGCCTTCCCCCCTCTCCCAGACGCGGAATACGGCCAGACCGACGCCCTGCGCTACGTCCGCATCCCCATGGATGCCAATTGTGCCAACCTGACAGCCACGCCCACCGTGGTCGGCGACTGGCTGGTCTTCCCGGCGCACACCCGCCGCGAGTGCGGTGCGGACGCCGGCCCGCATGCCCGTGAACTCTTCGGCTACAACACCACGGACGGCAAACTGTACTCGCTCTACCAGGGTGCGTCCGGCGAAGCCCCGCTCCATTACGACGCGGCCAGCGGCCGACTCTACTGGACAGTGGTCTTTGGCGGCAACCTGCTGATTCTGGACGCCCAAACCCTGCAGGTGAGGCACAAGGTGGGCGTGGGCGCCACATCCGACAGCGCCGGAGTAGTGCTGGATGACCTGTTCTACTTCGGCACGGTCAACGGCCCCGACCCGGCCTGTCAGCAGCCCATCAACCCGGATTGCGGCGCGCTCTTTGCTGTGGATGCCAGCGGAAACGTGGTGCACAAGCGCAATACCGACAACGGCTTCCGCGCCTGGATAGGCACCAGCGTGACGACCGATGGCACGTACCTGTATTGGGGCAGCGCCGCCCAGACGGTGGGCGAGAAAAGCGGCGACGAAAGCGAGTACCTTTACGGCTGCTCGGTAGTCAAGACCGACCGCGACCTGAACATCCTGGCCTCCTTCGACCCTGGCGACCCGGCCTGCTTCAAGTTGCCCTTCGAAGGCGCCAACGAAGATTCGGTTTCCGGCGAAGTGGTGCCCGATGGGAATGGCCTGTGGGTGCAGTACGTGCGTCCCAACGATGCACCCGACGCCGCCGGAGCCTTCCAGTCCTTCCTTTATCGGCTGGACAACGACCTGAACGAAGTCTGCCGCCTGCCCTTCGACTTCGAACCCCAGACGCAAAGCGCCGGATTCTACGCTGCCCCCACCGTGGACGCCGCAGGCCGGGCTTATGTGCCCGCTACCGTACCGGATGGCAGCGGCGGACGCTTCGGGGTTCTGCTGCAGGTGACCCCCGACTGTCAGCCGGTGATGCTCGAAGCCCTGCCCGGCGTTTCGGCCTACGCTTCGCCCACCCTGGCCGATGACCGCGCGGTGCTCTTTGCCACGGACGGCCGCTTGCAAATCATCGATTTGCAGGCCGGGACGCAGCAGGCCTACGACCTGGCCTCCCGCGCTCGCGTGCTGAGCAGCCCGGTGATTCACGATGGGGTGGTTTATGTGCTGCAGGAAGACGGGACGCTGAACATCATCACCGACAGCGGCCTGAGCGGGTACGGGCAGGCCATCTGGCCGCGTTACCGCCACGACGACGCGGCTTCCGGGCGGCTGGATGCTTTCCCTGCGGCGAATCCCGCTTCCGGGACAGTTCCTGCGTCCACGCCCGCTACGGCGGAAAGGCCCGGTCCTGCGGCGGCCTTCATCGCCGTCCACCTGGAAGTGCCGCCTACGGCTGGCGCGGTCGCCCGCCGCTGGGCATCTCTCGAAAATCTGGTTGCCCTGGCCGACCGTTATCAGGTCAAACTCACGCTGCAGTTTTCCTGGCCCTGGGCCAAATACGTGTACGAAAACGGCCTGCTCGACACCGTCCACGCCTGGGAAGCGGAAGGCCATGAAATCGCGCTGCACCATCACGGCCCGACACACAAGTTCTTCGACGGCTACACCAACGCTCCCGATGCAGTGCGCACCGACGGCTGGTATGCCACGAAGTTCGGCTACCTGGGCGATATGGACGCGCTGATGGCCTTCATGTCCCCGCTCTCGCAGCGCGGTATCACCTCGGCGGGCATGTCGGATGAAGAGAGCGATTGGCCAGCCGGGGTGCTGTACTTTGCCACCGATTCCGGCGATGCGCCCTCGAAGGATGACCTGCTCAGCCGCCCGGTGGAGACCACGCATAACGGCTTCCCGGTGGTGGAAATTTATAATGCCGGCTTCGAAATTGCCCACCTGGGGCCGGCAGCGGTCAACCTGGACGATGTGAAAGCCGCCCTGCAATCCGCCGCGGCGGATGAATACCTGGGGCTGGTGCTGAACGACGAATCCTTCCAGCAAGATTTCTCCCTCATGGAGCCGCTCTTTCAACTGCTACAGGATGCGGGCCTGCCGGTAGAAACGGTCAGTTCTCTGCTGGAAGGTCAGTAACCCCCTGTGGCTGCCTTTCAGACCACCTTGCGCCCCACATCGGGGAAGGCGGCCGCAATCTGAGCCGCGACGCGGGCGTTGTTGAGCAGTAACCCCAGGTTGGCGCGTAAACTGCGCCCTTCGGTCAGTTCCCCAACCCGGCTCAACAGGAAGGGGGTAACGGCCTGCCCGGTGATTCCCTGTGCGTGGGCTTCCTGCAGGGCACGCGAGACGGCCTGTTCCATCTCGTCATCGGGGAGGGCAACCTCCGCGGGTGGCGGTACCACCACCAAAACCGCGCTGGGCATCCCCATCGCCCAGTGGGTACGGGCAATTTCCACCACCTCGCGGGGCGAATCGGCGCGCATGGGAACCGGCAATCCACTGGAACGGGCGTAAAAGGCGGGGAAAACCTCCGTCTGGTAGCCCACTACCGGCACGCTGTACGTCTCCAGGCGCTCCAGCGTGGCGGGCAAATCGAGGATGGATTTCGCGCCGGCGCACACCACCACCATCGGGGTATCGCCCAGTGTGGGCAGGTCGGCAGAGACATCGAAAGGCGCGCCGCGGTGCACCCCGCCGATGCCGCCGGTGGCAAAGACACGGATGCCGGCCTGGTGAGCGGCCAGCATGGTGCCGGCGACGGTCGTGCCGCCGCTTTCGCCGCGCGCAATGGCCGCGCCATAATCGCGGCGGCTGATTTTGCGCATGGGCTTATCGCTCGCCAGATGCGCCAGGTCGGCGGTATCCAGACCAATACACACCTTGCCGCGCACCACTCCGATGGTGGCCGGGACCGCACCGCCGGCGCGTACTTCGGCTTCCATGTCGGTTGCCAGGTTCAGGTTGACGGGATGCGGCAGGCCGTGGGTTACTACTGCGGTTTCAAGCGCCACCAGCGGTTGACGCTGGCGCAAGGCACGTTGTACGGCGGGAGAAAGGTGGAAGAAAGGGGGAAGGTTCACGCTAAATCACCAGGTGTTCGTAGAGTTTGTCGAAGGAAATATCGGGATTGACGGCACCGCGATGCTGCAGGGTGAGAGAGGCTGCAGAAACGCCCAAACGCATGGCCTCATCCAGCGGCATGTCGGCGAGCAAGGCAGTCATCAGGGCAGCGGTGAAGGCATCACCTGCGCCGGTAGGGTCTACCACAGCGGTGCGTATGGCCGGGATGTGGCCGCTGCTATCGGAGGTGGCATAGCACAGGCCAAATTCCGCCAGGGTGATGACGGCTACCTGTACGCCGGAGGCTACCAGCCGACGGGCGGCACGCAAGGCCCCCTGACGGTCGGCCTCGTCGAAGGAAATGTCTGTCAGGACGGCGGCTTCACGGGCATTGGGCACCACACAGTAAAGGCGGTCGAGGTAGGGCTTGAGGCGTGCTGCCAGGCCGGTAGAGGTCGGGTCGGCCACCACACGCAACCCCGCCTTACGCGCCAGGGAAAACGCCGTCCGCAGGGTACGCGGAGACAGGTTGGTATCCAGGAAGAGCATCTCCGCCTGCTGAAACAGCGCCAGGTGTTGTTTGAGGTAGGCGGGGGTGATTTCCTGCATGATGTGCATGTCATCGAGGGCGAAGCGTAATGCACCGTGGTCATCCAGCACAGCCAGATACGCCCCCGTACTGTGATGGGGGCAGTGCAAAACGGCATGCGTATCTACGCCCAGGGCTGCGAGGTGATGCACCAGTTGCGGGCCGACGGCGTCTTCTCCTACAGCGCTGAGCAGCGCTGCAGGCTGCCCCAAACGCGCCAGATTTTCCGCGACATTACGCGCCACGCCGCCAAAAGACGAGCGAATGTACGCCGGATTGGATGTGCCCGCCTGCAACTCGGTATCCAGGCGGCCAACGACATCCATCCCGGCAGCACCAAGGAGCAGCACCAGGGCGTCTGTCAGATTTTCCTCGTGGGGCATGGGATGACCTCCAAAAACAATGCGGCCTTTACAGGTCGCATTGTACCAGAATCTCCCTTCGGGCTGAAGTTACCTCCCCCCGGAGGGAGCACTAAAGATATGTTGGTCAGTAGAACGCTGATAACGCTGATGCCGCTGCTCTACGCTGGTAGTGTTGGTTTTCGCCGCTTCGCTGGCCGTATCTGCGAGAATCTGCGGCATCTGCATTCCGTTGTGCCAGACCATACCGCGATTTACCAACAACGTTCCCCCCCCAGGATGTACGCAGATGTTGTAGAAACCGGGAAAAGCAGCCATTCCCTGCGAGGCGTCGTTTGTGTCATGGCGAGCGCCCGTCAGGGTGCGAAGCCATCTCCTCCAATGGATAGCGAAGGCTATTTGCTGCTCCACGCTGGGCGGGAGTTCGCTTCGGGCGCGGAGTTTACAAGGCACCCTTCTCGCAGCGACACGACAGGGGGCGTTTCTACATATTTGCGCCCCCTGCTATCCGAGGGAATTGTCTTGTGAACCATGCAAGGCCGCTGGTGAGGCAGAATATCCAGCCAGCAGGGGCTGCAGCGGGAATCCGAAGGCAGGCCACGCAGGTTTCCACCGCCCATTTGCTGGGGCAATGGCGCGTCTGCAACGCGTACAGTGCCCCTTACCTGTACCGGGGTTACTTGCCATCCAGGCGCGTGGTGGAGGAACGCCCCAGGTGTTCGTACACCTTGAGCAGTTTTTCGGGAGGTTTCTTTCCCTGGCGACGATGCCACAAAATGGCCTGCCGCAGGCGTTGCCGCAATTCCTGCAACAAAGCGCGCACACGGTAACCGCTCTCCATGTTGCCATTACCCGAAAGCGCTGCGGTCATCAGCAAACGCCGTACAAGTTCCAACAGTGTATCCAGGCGGGTATTGTTGCGCAATTTGGTGAGCGCGCTCTCGCGTACCTGCTTTTGCTTTGCCAGTTTGTCCTGCCAAAACTTGAGGTGCGTCTCACCCAGGGACTCTGCATCGGCTTCCCAGGTGCCAACTCCAATCCAGGTGAGTTGGATACCGCTTTTTTGGATGAACTCTCGAAATTCCTGTTGAAATTCGCGGTACAGGTCATCCCGCAGGACGAATTGCAGGCGTCCATCGCCATCCACAGGCAGGACGCTGGACATCAATTCCTGGAAGGAGTAGCGGCTGATGAAGGCTCGCAGGCGGGGCTTGAGTTTGCCATCTACCATGGCACGGTGCCAGGGGCGCTTCTTTTGCCCGTAGACCAGGGCTTCGACGGCCTCGTCATTGAATTCCCACCGACGCGGCAGGTGTTCGCTATCTGTCCAGGTTTCAGGGTTCCATTTTTCGCCGCGTGCCACGCTGAAAAGGACACGCACGTTGGCCGCTCGCAACAGGATGCCATCCCGGGTACGGGCCTCAACGCTGAAACTTTCCTGCTGGTCTCGCAGGTCTACCACAGCCCGTAAACGCTCAAATCCTTCGATGCGCTGGCGGGCATCGCTGGGGCCAAGCACGCGCGGGGTGCCGTCCACCTTCTCGAAGAGGGCCGCGCTCTCCAGGTGGACACGCACCAGGCCTGGGCCGCCGATTTTGATGAGCGGGGAATCGGGGTGTTCCTTGCGCACGTTGGCATCCCGGATATCCAGCACCTGCCCGCTGCCGAATCCGAAAGCGGCACGCAGCAGGTATTCGCGCGTTACGGCATTGGTATCAAACTCGAAGATATCCGAAATGTACGTCGCCGCCCACTCAAGGGCAAACAAACCAGAAGCCACCATCGCCAGAACAAACAGCAGGGTATCGGGGGCAAAAAAGGCACGCAACCACGTCGCCAGCAGTGCCGGCAGGCTGACGTACTCTCCGATGGGATGCCGCCATAGGGCAATGGCCGGCCAGCCGACCAGGAATCCGCTAACGGCAATGAAGCCGCGCACCTGCGCCATCTGCCAGCCTGTGCCAAAAATCAAATTGAGCAGGTCATTCAACCCGTTGCGGCTGCCATTCCCAGGCATTTGCTCGCTCATCAACGATTTTGCCATTGCTTAACTCCCCTCCTCCAACAAGCCATCCATGTCGAAGTACACGTGCAACCAGTCCAGCAGGTCCTCGAGGTCGCGCCATTCGTTGGTCATGCGGCGGCGCAAATTGAGTTCCTCGCTGATTTTAGCGCGCAGGTCCATCAGCATGGCATCCAATGTTTGCGGGTCGTCCGGCTGGCGGCCCTCCTGCAATTGCCGGAAGAGCGTGTCGCACGTCCACAGGGCATATTCAGTCAACGCATTCATACGGGCCTCATCGGCCACCTGGATGCGCTCGCGTTCTACCGCCCCTCCGAGGTTGGTCAATTGCGTTTCCCAGGTCTTCTGCCAGTCGGTAAACAATTGCTCTTCCACCAACTTTGGCAGGCGGATGTTGGTAATCACGATAGTGTACACCTGCAAGCCGCGGTTTTGTACGATGCGAAACTCTTCACTCTTGCGCTTTACAGGTTTGCCCTCAGCATCTCGCTTATAGAAACCAAATTCATCCAGCACGTTGACCTCTTCAGAGCGAAAACGTGCTGCGACTTCAGTGGTGATGACTTCCATGCCCGTCAGCATTTTTTCCGGGTCATCGGCGGAGGGGAATTTACGCTCGAACAACTCGCTCAGGGCAAAACGGCGCAGGCAATCGCGCCACACATCCACTGCCAGGTACGCCGGCAGCCAGTTCCACGCCATACGGCGTTTTTCAGGGAGCGCATCCACCTTCTCATCCAGGTTGACCCCTTCGCCCACCACCGCCCGCCACACCGATTCGGGATTGTACCCAAAGCGGGTGTGCCAGCGCGCCTCGTCCTCCGGCGTGGTGCGTAATTTGAAAACCGCGATGATGTTGGGAACCACCTCGATGCCGTCACGCGTCAGTCCGGAGGTTTCCCGGCGCTGCGCCTGACGTTCCTGGTACTCATCCTCGCTTTCCGAGGGCTGCCGCTCCCACAAAACCGAGGCGTTTCCCGATGGCCCGATGAATTGCGTCTGCCGGTGGAGGTCCACAACCCCGGCAAGGCGTTCATTGGCCCTGGTAAAGGTAACCCCTGGCCCCACAGCACGAGTAAACCGTCCTGGGGTCTTGAGCACGGCTGCGCTGGCAGTATCCAGCAAAATCACCCCCGGCCCTCTACGAAGGGATTCCGCCCGACTCTCCCGCACGATACCATCCTCGATGAAAATGGCGGGGCCATGCATGCCAAAAATGTAGGAAAGCAGGTAAGTGAACGCCCGAAAGCGGTCGCCTACGGTTCGCACAGGCAGGGCAAACTGGGCAAAAAACGCCACCCAAAAGAGCGCAAGGGCTACCGAGGTGCCCAATGCAAGCAGCCATACGCTCAAACTCCCGCCCTGCGGAGTAAACTGGTAACTGGCAATGGACAGAGGATGGGCAGGCTTCGAAATGTTATACGCCAGCAGCCCTCCGCTGCTATCCAGCACAAACAGGCGGCTGCTATCGGTAGAAAGCGCCAGGTCCACAGGATAGCGCGAGGGCACGGTAGACTGAACTTCAAACTTGCGTACCCGCCCCGGAAAGAAGCGCAAGACTTCTGTACCCCGTCCTTGTGCACCTGCGAAAATCCACACGCCCTGCGACGAACTGGCCACAGCCACGCGCTTGACGGTCTTGATATCGCGCCGCGCAGCAACTTCCACCGGACTGGAGATGTTGGACATGGAAACCAATGCAAAACCGCCTGTACCTTCCGCCAGGTAGGCGCTCTCCCCGCTGACGATTGCCAGGTCATACACTGGTTGCGGCGGGTCGTGAGTACCCAGCAACGCAGGGTCTGAGGGATTGACTACGTTGTACACCAGCAGGCCTGGTTCCCCTGCAGCGATGAACAGGCGGTTGCTCTCGGCATACAGGTTGTAGGCATAGCCTCCTTTCAAATCCACCTGCACCCCCAAATCGCGGGCCTGCGGAGGGTTGGTAATGTCCACCACCTGAATACCGGCATCCCCATAAGCCAGGAAGGCCTTTCCATCCATGATGGCAACCCGCTCCGCGCCTTTCCTTCCCGCCCAATAGGGACGGTCTACCACTCCGACTTCCCGCAAAATGCTTCCTCCGGTAAATTCCAGCACTCGCAAACCGGCTCGCCCGTCGGCCACGTATACCCAATAGCCCCCTTCCGGGCGGGCTACAGCCGCCACATCATGCGCAGAACCGGGGGTGTCGAAGACCGTCACCATCTGAAATTGCGGCTGCTCTGGTGTAGGGCCGCGCGCGACTACCACCCCGTGTCGGCCTGCAGCGAGAAAGAAGAGATTCTCCTTTTCCACGTAAGCCATCTGGGTGAGCGCCCCCTGAGAATGCCCCAACATCAACCCCACGGAAATCAAGAATGTTACGATGAGGAAAATCCACGTGCGGTTTCGCGTTTTTGTTAACATATCCATGTCCTGATTGTATATCAAAATTACCCCAAAACGCAACTACCATTTTATAGCAAAAAAATGGCAACAACCTAACATCCCTGAAGGGCTGTTGCCTGCCTCTCACCAACCCATGCCGATGCAAGACAACAGGCTAAAAATCAAAGTAGTGCTCGAAGACCGGCTGCCAACCCTCGGGCACATACTCCCCTGTGGCTTTGTCCTGATGATATTTTCCCCGATAGGTTCCCGCTGCCACAGCGTGCAAGGCCTCAACAAGTGTATCCACATCTTCCGTGGTGTTGTACAGGCCAAAAGAAGCCCGCACCAGCCCAGGCATCTGAGAACGGTCACCGGCAAGCATGCGAGTGCGCACCTGTTTCGCATGGTCGCCATCTATCCCCATCAGGAAGAGGAGGTAAGGATGGGCACAAAAACACCCTGAACGTACACCAATGCCATATTCGTGCCCCAAAATCGCGGCCACTTTGAAGTGGTCGGCCTGTTCCATCATGAACGGAATCACCCCCACGCGTGCCATCGTGCGCTCAGGATTGGTATCACCAAACAGGCGAATGCCGGGGACCTCTTGCAAGCGGCGCAAGGCATAGGATGTCAATTCGGCTTCGTGCTGCGCCACGATGTCCATGCCAACATCTTGCAATTGGGCAATCGCCGCAGCCAGGGCCACGGCGCCAACCGTGTTTGGACTGCCTGCCTCATCCCGCTCCGGGGGCTGCGCCCAGGCAACCTCGTCCAGGGTGACCATGTCTATGGTGCCGCCGCCCACCAGGTCGGGAACGCCGCGCGCAAATGTATCCCGCCGCCCAATCAGGGCACCGGTGCCAAACGGCGCATACATTTTGTGCGCCGAGAGCGCCACATAGTCCAGGTGACGCGGGTCGTCCAGAGGCAACATATCCACTTTGCGATGGGGAGCAAATTGTGCACAATCCACCAGGATGTGCGCGCCCGCCTCATGCGCCTTCTCCGCCAGACGATACACCGGGTTGAGGTAACCGGTTACGTTGCTCGCACCGGTTACGGTCACCAGCGCCACGCGCCCGGCGTATTGCGCCAGTTTGGCCTCGAAATCATGCTCATCCAGACGGCCATCGGGAAGCAGCCCAACATGCACCACCTGCGCGTTGAAACGCCACGGAAGGTCATTGGAGTGATGCTCCATGTGGGTGGTGAGCACCACATTACGTTTCTCGGTGAAGGGGAAACGACGCGCTAACTTATTGAGCGCTTCGGTCGTGTTTTTGCCAAAAATACAGGTGTGTGTTTCCGCATTCGCCCCCACAAAATCCATGACAACGTGACGGGCTTTTTCATAGAAATACGTGGATAACTGACTTTTGAACCCTGTGCCCCGGTGCACGCTGCTGTAGTAGTGCAGGAATGCATCCACAGCCTGCTGCACACGCCGAAAGGCTGGTGTCGAGGCTGCATTGTCCAGGTTGACATAGCGCCGGGTACCTCCGTTCAGCACGGGCACCTCAACGTCCAGACCTACGTACAGGTTGCGAAAATCCCCGGAAACAGCAGTCATCACGGCCCTCCTGGTGGCTCGATGCGGGAAAAAGCACGCTCTTACGTTAGACGTCATTGTAACACAACCCGTCCCCCTGACAGCCGAATTTCATGGACAAATTGCGGCCACAGGAGGTACAGCACCAGTGTACAGAACCCGCGCAATGTTGAGGGAACGCGTCGCCATACCGTTTTTTGGGGCCTGACCACTGCCGCGCTCCCAGAGGGCAGCATCCCCCCTACAACCGCAATAGAAATAGGAAGAAAGTACCAGTGTGGGGAAAAGTGCTTGCTTTTTACCTTCATTTACGCTATACTGTGGGAAATCGTGGGTGAAAGTGGCACGAAGTGGGAGCGCCGGGTGTACCGGCGTTCCGTGGTTAAAAGGATTGCAGAACAAATGTTCCTGGGACAGTATCAGCACCGGCTCGATAACAAAGGGCGTCTGACCATCCCCTCCCGCTACCGGGAGTTGCTGACCGCGGGCGCATACGTCACCCAGGGCTTTGACCGCAATTTGATGGTGCTCACCCCGGAAACTTTCCAAAACATTTCTGCACGCGTCAACCAGATGAGCCTCACCGACCCGGTTGCACGGCAATTACGCCGCCTGATTTTCGCTACCGCCGACCTGGTAGAGGTAGACCGCTCCGGGCGCATTCTCATCCCGCAGTTTCTGCGCGAGGTGGCTCAACTGGAAGGCGAAGCCATCATCGTTGGCGCAGGCAACTACTTCGAAATCTGGTCGCCAGACGGATGGCAGGCGCAGGTGGCCGAAATCCAGAATACCGAAGCAAATGCACAACGCTTCGCCACGCTGGAAATTTCTGCAGGCACATGAACGCCTCTGCTCCCCACATTCCGGTACTTTACCAGCAAGTTCTTGAGGCCCTGCATCCCCAGGCCGGAGGACGCTATGTGGACGGCACCCTTGGGGCTGGCGGACATGCCCAGGGCATCCTGCAGGCCAGCAGGCCGGATGGGCTTCTTCTGGGGCTGGATGTTGACCCACAGGCGCTGGCCATCGCCAAAGAGCGTCTGCACCCCTTTGGGGAACGCGTCATCCTGCGACAGGCATCCTACACCAGCCTGCAAGAGGTGCTGCAATCCCTGGGCTGGCACGGTGTGGACGGCATTCTGCTTGATTTGGGCGTCTCGTCCATGCAACTGGATACTGCAGAGCGCGGTTTCTCTTTCCGCCAGGATGCTCCGCTGGACATGCGCTTCTCGCCTTCCAGCCCCCAGACCGCTGCCGACCTGGTCAACACTCTTCCCGAAGCCGACCTGGCCGATATCCTCTACCGCTATGGAGAGGAACGACGCGCCCGTCAGGTGGCGCGGGCTATCGTTGCTGCCCGCCCCCTGTACACCACCCGCCAGTTGGCTGAAGTCGTGGCACGCGCTACCCGCAGCGGGAAGCCGGGCATACACCCCGCCACCCGCACCTTTCAGGCGTTGCGCATGGCTGTCAATCAGGAACTGCAAAACATCGAGCGCGTGCTTCCGCAGGCCGTCGAGGCGCTCAATACCGGCGGCCGGCTGGCCATCATTTCCTTCCATTCACTGGAAGACCGCATCGTCAAGCACTACCTGCGACGAGAAAGCCGGGATTGTGTGTGCCCCCCCGAACAACCGATATGCACCTGCCAGCACAAAGCCGCGTTGCGGATATTGACTCGAAAGCCCGTTACCGCCACCGACGAGGAATGCGCCCAAAATCCGCGGGCGCGCAGCGCCAAATTACGCGTGGCAGAAAAACTCCCTGCCACATCATGACAAATTTTCATCTGGCATAACTCTTGCAAGCAGAACGAAGCAAAGGAGAAGAAGATGCAACATGCTCGACGCTTCACACACACCTACCTGACCCCCTGGCGTAAAAACGCCATGTGGCTGGGTGGCTGCTTGCTGGGACTGGTGGGGCTGGCTCTGCTGGGCAGTCTATACCTCAATGTGACTTCTCGTGCAGCGACATTGGGGCGCGAGATTCAGCGTATGCAAATGCAAATCGAGACCACCCAGCGCATCAACGCCGACTTGACTGTCCAGGTAGCCACCCTGATGTCGGCCGAGAACCTGGCCCGCCGTGCCCGCGACCTGGGGTTACAGCCCGTCGCGGCAACGGAAATTCAATACGTGGTAGTGCCTGGCTACCAGGGACGCCAAAGCGTTCAACTGGCCTCCCCGCCGGCAGTGCAGCCCCCTCCGCTGGCGGCTACCGCGCCCGCTTTTTCCGAATCGCTCATCGATTGGGTGGGGCAGCAGTTCAGCGCCCTGGGCTGGCCTCAGGCGCTCGGCGCGTTGCCCTCCCCGTGACACACTACCTTTCGTATCCATTCATCGCTCTTGCATTGCTACGGTGACGGCCACCCCTGCCGGGTGACCGTCACCTGTGCTATGCACGGGGTTTCAACCAATCATGAAAACCTCCGCCACACGCTATGTTTTGCTGGGATTAGGCTTCGTAGCCCTGGGATTGAGCATCATCGCCCAGATGGTGCGCATCCAGGTCTCGCCGCTGGCTGGTGAATTACGCGCCCGCGCCGAGCAATACCAGCAATACCCTTCGGTCAATCAGCCCATTCGCGGACAGATTTATGACCGCTGGGGAAACGTGCTGGCAGGGAACACCACCGTGTATCAGGTGGGTGTAGAAACCCAAAGCGTCCGTAACCCACAGGCGATTGCCACCGCATTACACACCGTCCTGGGGCTGGACCCGGCGGAAACGCTGGGGAAAATCTTGCAGGCCAGCCAGCAGGAAGGCGCACGATACGTGGTGCTCACGGATTACGTCTCGGCGGAGAAAATCGAGGCGCTGGATGCCTACCGTCAGCAGATAGAAAATCTGGGGCAAACGGCAGCCACCACAAAGGGCGCGCCGCCTCCCACACTGGCGGGGTTGACCTATCAGCCCCATTTGATGCGCTACTACCCGGAAGCCCAATTGGCCTCCAATGTGCTGGGGTTCGTCAGCGTGGAAGGCCGTGGATACTTCGGACTGGAAGAAAAATTCAACGATTTACTGGCCGGCAACGCCCGCGAAGTCATGGTGGCGCAAAATCCGTACCTGGTAGATGCAAACAACGTCCCCCCTACCGGAGCAAGTTTAATTTTGACCATAGACCGCCAGGTGCAGGCCATGGTAGAGGACGTACTGCGCACCGCGGTCAAGGCCAATGGAGCCGCCTCCGGCACCGTAGTGGTGCTCAACCCAAAAAACGGTGAGGTGCTGGCTATGGCCTCTACCCCACAACTCAATCCCAATGAATACTGGCGCTACCCGGAAGTATTTACCGATAACCAGACACCATTCAATCGCGCTATCAGCCAGGCCTATGAACCGGGGTCGGTATTCAAGGTGCTCACCATGGCCGCCGCGCTGGATACGGGTACCGTCAAACCGGATACCGAGTACATCGACCAGGGTGTGTTTGAAATTGGCGGCATTTTCATCCGCAACTGGGATGGCAACGCCTGGGGGCCGCAAAGCATGACAGGCTGCATGCAGCACTCGCTGAACGTGTGCCTGGCATGGGTGGCTTCCGAATTGGGTGCGCCCAAATTCTATGCGTACATGCAGGCCTTTGGTATTGGCCGCCGCACAGGCATTGACCTGGCCGGAGAGGCTACCGGCCACCTCAAACACCCCGGCGATTCGAACTGGTATGAGGCCGACCTGGGTACCAACGCCTTCGGACAGGGCGTTTCGGCTACCCCCATCCAGATGGCCACCGCCATTGCGGCCATCGCCAATCAGGGTAAAATGGTCACTCCGCATGTGGTACGCGCCGTGGTGGACAAGGGTTACCAGTACGATATCCCCGTACAGGTTACCAGCCAGCCCATTTCGGCACAAACGGCGCGAACCCTGAGCGAAATGCTGGCTGTTTCTCTGGAAGAAGAATCTTCCAGCGCCCTGGTAGAGGGGTACCGCCTGGCCGGGAAAACCGGTACGGCGGAAATTCCCACGCCCTACGGCTACTCCAGCGATACCACCAACGCTTCCTTCGTTGGCTGGGGGCCGGTGGATGACCCGCAATTTGTGGTGTACGTGTGGCTCGAAAAGCCCACCTCATCCATCTGGGGTTCTGTGGTTGCCGCCCCAGTCTTTCGGCAAATCGTAGAGCGGCTGGTCGTCTTGCTGGATATTCCTCCGGATGCCATCCGTCAGCAGGTGTACCAGCAACCTGTTACCCCATAACCTCCGGGCACACCCCACCACAAGACCACCTGTACACGACTTGACTCCTTATGCTCACTCTGGCCGACCTGCTTGAAGCCTTGACACACCTGCGCCCCCCGCAGGCAGCAAACCGCCTCATCACCGATGCGGTCATCGATTCACGCAAGGCTATCCCCGGCAGTTTGTTCATCGCCATCCCTGGTGAACGCACCGACGGGCACGCGTACATCCACGATGCCTTTGCCCGCGGGGCGAGTTACGCCCTCATCGAACACGAGGTGGCCGATGACCTTCCGGTAGTTGACCTGCGCAAACCAGGCTGGGATGCCATGGGACAGGCGCTCACCCCGCCCTATTGCCTGCGGGTAGAAAACACCATCCAGGCGCTGCAAGAGGTGGCGCGCTTCTGGCGCGGCAAATTGCGGGATGTGCGCGTGGTTGGCATCACGGGCAGCGTTGGAAAATCCACCACCAAAGAGGTGTGTGCGGGCGTGCTTTCGGAGCGTTACCGCACCCTGAAGAACGAGGGCAATTACAACAACGAAATCGGCCTGCCGCTCACCCTGCTGCGGTTGAGCGAAGGCCATCAGTGCGCCGTGCTGGAGATGGGCTTCTACGTGCCGGGAGAAATCACCTTTTTGTGCGAGATTGCCCGACCAGAGATTGGCGTCATCACCAACGTGGGCACCGTCCATGCTGAGCGCGCCGGCTCTCAGGAGGCCATCTTCGAGGGCAAATCGGAACTCGTTCAGTACCTGCCGCCCGATGGCACGGCCATTCTCAATCATGATGACCCCTGGGTACGCCAAATGGCTGCGCGCACCCAGGCGCGGGTGCTCTTCTACGGCCTGACCCCGGAAGCCGACCTGTGGGCCGACCACATCGAAGGCCTTGGGCTGGAGGGGATTCGCTTTCGTATGCACTACCAGGGCGAAACACTGTACCTGCGTGTGCCGATGATTGGCCGGCACTCGGTACATACCGCCCTGCGCGCTGCCGCCACAGGCCTGGCCCAGGGACTGACATGGCACGAAATCGTGCATGGACTGCGCGCCGGGCATGCCCAATTACGTCTGGTGGCCACGCGCACCCCGCGCGGCGCCCTGGTGCTGGACGATACCTACAACGCTTCGCCGGCCTCCACGCTGGCGGCACTCAACCTCTTGGACGAACTGGAAGGACGCAAAATCGCTGTGCTGGGAGATATGCTCGAACTCGGCCCCTACGAAAAGCAGGGGCATGAAATGGTCGGCCTGCGCGCCGCTGAAATCGCCGACATTCTGGTCACCATCGGCGGGCGTGCCCACATCATCGCCCGCGCGGCACGCCACGCCGGTATGCCTCGGCGCAAAATCCACGAGTGCGAAACCAACGCCCAGGCGCTGGATTTCCTTGTCCCGCTGCTGGACGCGGGCGATGTCGTGCTGGTCAAGGGTTCCCGCGGCATGCACATGGAAGAAATCGTCTCTGGACTGGAGGCCACGGCGTGACCCAGACATCCATGGCGCTCGCTTTGGGCGCATTCAGTTTCATGCTCACCGTCATCTGGGGTTCGCCCTTGCTGCGCGTGCTGCGCCATTTCAAAATCGGCAAACTCATCCGCGTGGAAGGCCCGGAACGGCACTTCGAAAAACTGGGCACCCCCACCATGGGCGGCTGGCTCATCATCCTGCCCGTGACGCTGGTAACCACCCTGCTCAACGCGGCCTCCCTGCTGGGGCTGAAGGTGCTGGGGCTTTCCGTCTTCCTGCCCGTGCTCACCCTGCTCTCCTACGGCGTGCTGGGTTCTCTGGATGACTGGGAGGGCATCCGCGGCAAGCGGTTGGTGGAAGGCATGCGCGCACGCACCAAATTTGCCATCCAGTTCGGGCTGGCAACCATCATCGCTATTGGCCTGCGGTATGTGCTGGATGTACCAGAGTTGTACCTGCCAGCCGTAAAGGGCGAGGTACATGTCGGTCTGTGGTACATTCCCATTGCCATCTTCCTGATTACCGGCACATCCAATGCCATCAATCTGACGGACGGCCTGGATGGACTGGCCGGACTGATTTCGGCCACCACTTTCGTGACCTATGGCGTCATCGCCATCATGCAGGGACAAATCTTCCTGGCGCGGTTTTGTTTTACGCTCACCGGTGCATTGTTTGGCTTCCTGTGGTTCAACGTACACCCGGCGCAACTCTTCATGGGCGATACCGGTTCGCTGGCGCTGGGCGCTACGCTGGCTGTGGTGGCTCTCATGACCGGACAATGGGCGCTGCTCCCCATCATCGCTGCCATTCCCTTTGCCACCACGTTGAGCGTCATCTTGCAGACTTCGTATTTCAAATTCACTCGCTGGCGCACCGGCGAGGGGAAACGCATCTTCAAAATGGCGCCTCTGCACCACCATTTTGAACTCTCCGGCTGGAGTGAAACGCAAGTGGTGCAGCGTTTTTGGCTCATCAGTTTGCTGGCGGCTATGCTGGGTATTGCTCTGGCGGTGGTGTGATGTTCGAGAACCAAAACGTACTCATCATCGGTGCAGGCAGGCAGGGGTTGGCGCTGGCGCGCTACCTGGCCAGCCAGGGCGCACACGTCACCCTGAACGACCGCCGCAACGATTCCGCCCTGCAATCTGCCCGTAACGCCCTGGCCGACCTGCCCATTCGCTGGGTAAGCGGCGGCCATCCGCTTTCTCTGCTGGACGCCTGCGACCTGGTATGCCCTTCCGGCGGTGTGCCGCTTACCCTGCCGCTGGTGCAGGAAGCCATCCGCCGCGGCATCCCGCTGAGCAACGACTCACAAATTTTCCTCCAGGCAGCCCCCTGCCGCGTCATCGGCATCACAGGCTCAGCGGGCAAGACCACCACCACCACGCTCACTGGACGCATCGCGCAGGCCGGGTGGAAGCAGGGGCGCGTTTGGGTAGGCGGCAACATCGGCAACCCGCTCATCGCCGATGTGGACGCCATGCAGGCCGAAGACCTGGCCGTGATGGAACTTTCCAGTTTCCAGTTGGAAATCATGCGGCATTCGCCGCAGGTGGCTGCCGTGCTCAACATCACCCCCAACCACCTTGACCGGCACGGTACGATGCAGGCTTACACGGCGGCGAAAGCCCACATCCTGCGTCATCAGACTCCGCAGGATACCGCCGTGCTCAACCGGGAGGAACCGGGGGCCTGGGGACTGGCGGAACTGGTCTGCGGGCGGCTGGTCACCTTTGGGGTGGGCAAGCCACCCGAAGGGAGTCTCGCTTCCTGGCTGACTCCCAAAGGCTGGCTGGCCTTTCAGGGGGCGGATGGCTCCCAAAAGAGGCTGCTGCCCCGGCAGGTCATCCAGTTGCGCGGCGAACACAATCTGCGGAATTGCCTGGCAGCCGCGGCCATCGCGTTGAGCGCAGGGTTGCCCGCCGAGGCCGTGCGGCAAGGCATCGAAGGCTTTAGCGGGGTGCCGCATCGTCTGGAACTGGTGCGGCGGCACCGCGGCGTGGCCTGGTATAACGACTCGATTGCCACTGCGCCAGAACGCGCTATGGCGGCCATCCGCTCTTTCGAGGAACCCATTGTGCTGCTGGCCGGCGGACGCGATAAAAACCTGCCCTGGGAAGATTTCGCCGCCCTGGTGCGCCAGCGTGTTGACCACGTGATTACCTTCGGCGAGGCTGCCGATTTGATTGCCGATGCCATCGGCGAAGGCGCGCCCCGCCCCTACACGCTGCATCGCTGCGCCACACTGGAAGAGGCCGTGCAGCAGGCTGCAGCCGTGGCCGAAGCGGGCGATGTGGTGCTGCTTTCCCCCGGCGGCACCAGTTTCGATGCTTTCCGCGATTTTGCGGAGCGAGGAGAGAAATTCCGAGCATGGGTACAGGCGCTTCCCTGAAAACCCGCACCCGAAAATCCAGCCTGGCCTGGACCACGCAGTTTGACTCCATCCTGCTGCTGGTGGTGCTTACTTTGCTGACCTTTGGGCTGTTGATGCTCTATTCGGCCAGTTGGGATTTTTCGCTGCTGGTGTACGATTCGCCCACGCGCATCTTTCAGCGGCAGGTGATGTGGCTGGGGCTGGGGCTGGTCGGCGCACTCGCTCTGTCCTGGCTGGATTACCGTCTCTGGAGGCGGCTGGCGCTGCCGGCCATGGGAGCAACCCTGTTCCTGCTGCTGGCTGTGCTGGCCGCGGGCAACCTGCGCCTGGGTGCTACCCGCAACCTGCTGGGAGGCTCGGTGCAGCCCTCCGAACTGGCAAAACTGGTGACCATCGTGTACCTGGCGGTATGGCTCGATTCTCGCCGGGAAGCCATCAACGAATGGGATATGGGCCTGCTTCCCATGGGCACCATCCTGGGGATTGTAGGCGGGCTTATCCTCCTGGAGCCAGACCTGAGCGCGGCAGGAACGATTTTGCTGCTTGGCGGGTTGCTCTTCTTCCTGGGCGGCGGCGACTGGAAACGCATTGCCGTCTTGCTGGGTATCGCGGTGGTCATTGGCAGCCTGCTCATCGCCGTCAGCCCCACGGGGCGGGTACGCATCAACACCTACCTGGAAGGGCTGCGAGACCCGCTTTCTTCCTCGTACCACGTGCAGCGCGCCCTGGAAGCCTTTGCCCGCGGCGGCTGGTTCGGCGTAGGCATTGGGCGCTCGGAATCCAAACTTACCGGCCTGCCGGTGCCGCCCACGGATAGCATCTTCGCCGTCATTGGCGAGGAAACCGGCATTTTGGGCGCATCCGGTGTCGTAATGCTCTACATCGTGCTGGTGTGGCGCAGTCTCATCATCGCCCGCCAGGCACCGGATTTGCTGGGGCAAGTGCTGGCCGCTGGTCTGGGCGGCTGGATTGGTCTGGAAGCGATGATTAACATGGCCGTCATGGTCGGTCTGATGCCTTTCGCGGGCAACGCGCTGCCCTTCATCAGCGCCGGCGGCTCCAGCCTGGTGACCACCCTGGCTGCTACCGGCATCATTTTCAGCGTAGGACGCACCACGCAACGCGAGAAAGCACAAAAGGAGCACAAACAGCATGCGGTTGTTGATTTGCGCCGGCGGAACCGGCGGCGGAGTGTATCCGGCGCTGGCCGTCCTGCATCAACTCACAAATGAGTGCCCCGACCTGCAAACCCTGTGGGTAGGCGGCCAGGGCGGCATGGAAGAAGACCTGGTGCAACGCGCCGGCGTACCCTTCGAGAGCGTACCGGCTGCCGGGGTGCACGGCGTGGGGCTGCGTCAGTTGCCCGGCAACCTGGGACGACTGGCGCGCGGTGTGCTGGCTTCGCGGCGCATTTTGGAACGTTTCCGCCCCGATGCACTCTTCTTCACCGGCGGGTACGTTGCCATTCCCATGGCACTGGCGGCGCGGCTGGTTTCTCCCCGTCCGCGCGTCGTGCTCTACGTGCCGGATATCGAACCCGGCCTGGCGCTCAAAGTGCTGGCGCGCTTCGCCGACCATATCGCCCTGACGACGGAGGATTCGCGTGCCTTCTTTCAGGGTGTGCGGGCACATCTTTCGGTGACTGGCTACCCCATCCGCCCGGAATTGCGTTCCTGGGAACGCGAGGCCGCCCGCAAGCATTTCGGCCTGCACACCGACATCCCCGTGCTGCTGGTTTTCGGCGGCAGCCAGGGCGCCCGCTCCATCAACCAGGCGCTGGGCAGGCACCTGCCTGCCTTGCTCGCCGAACTGCAGGTACTGCACATCTGCGGAAAGCGTAATCTGGAAGAGGCGCGGCAGGCCGCCCAAACGCTGTCCCCGGAACTGGCGCAACGATACCACCTGTTCGACTACCTGCACGGGGAGGAGATGGGCGCAGCACTGGCCGCAGCCGATTTGGTACTCTCACGGGCAGGGGCATCCTGCATCGGGGAATTTCCCTACTTCGGTTTACCGGCCATTCTGGTGCCCTACCCGTATGCCTGGCGCTACCAGCAGGTCAACGCCGAATACCTGGAACGCCATCAGGCCGCTATCATCCTGCCCGACGCCGACCTGCAAAGCCGCCTGGCAGATACTGTGCTCACCCTGGCGCGCGCACCGGAACGGTTGACCGCCATGCGCGCCGCCATGTCTGGTCTGTCCACACCGCAGGCCGCTCAAAACATCGGTCACCTGTTGATTTCGCCCCCCAGCGGGCAGGGAGCAAAACACCATGATTAGTCTCAACATCGTCTTCTGGTTATTCGTCATCGTCTTTGCGGCCATCGGCGCTATGCGCGGCTGGGCCAAGGAATTGCTCGTGGCCTTCAGCGTCATCCTGGCACTGTTCATCATCGCCGTGCTGGATACCTACATCCAGCCCATGCAGCCTTTTCTGAATGGCAACAATTCCACTTCCTTCTGGACTCAGTCCATCATTGTCATCGTGCTGGCCTTTTTTGGGTACCAGACCCCCAACATGCCACGCGTTGGCGGCGGCAAGTTCGCCAAAGACAAACTGCAGGATGCGCTCTTCGGAGCCGTGCTGGGCGCCTTCAACGGCTACCTCATTATCGGCTCCCTGTGGTTTTTCCTCGACCAGGCCAAATACTTTCCGGATTTCATCAGCGCCCCCATCCCCGGCACCCCTGCCGGCGATGCGGCCATCCGCCTGTTGAGCGCACTTCCCCCCGTCTGGTTGACCATTCCCACCGTGTACTTTGCCATCGCGGTTTCCTTCCTGTTCGTGGTGGTGGTGTTTATTTAGACGGTGGACGGTGGACGGT
>DAOTWV010000211.1:0-2075 GCA_034435695.1 Anaerolineales bacterium
CCCTGGAAATATCACGATACGAGAGATACAACACCCCGGCCAGCGAAATCCCCGCCAGGATACTGCCCAGCGTCAAATCGGTCAACGCCGCAGGGAGATGCACCGCCCGCCGGGCATCATACACCGAAAAAAGCGCCAGCACCCCCACCCACAGCAC
The DNA here is from genome assembly GCA_034435695.1 of Anaerolineales bacterium. Taxonomy (GTDB): domain Bacteria; phylum Chloroflexota; class Anaerolineae; order Anaerolineales; family DRKV01; genus DRKV01. Next base: position 158 of record DAOTWV010000211.1, read on the forward strand.
CGGAAACGCCACCAAAAGCGGCCAGGGAGCGAACTGCTTCTCCGGCAAATACGCAATCCACGCATAGCGATTGAGCAGCGGACGCAGATGCGCGGCCAGCGTCATCGCAGCCAGCACCAGCGCCCCGTCCAGCGCCATCGAAAACAGCGTAAAGTTCACCGAGAAACGCCGCATGAGGAATGCAGAATGCAGAATTTAGAATGCAGAAGGAGGAATGGTGAATTTAGCGGATTTCGTGCCCATTCGTGTCCATTCGTGCCCATTCGTGTCCATTCGTGGAACTCCCCCACCCTGGCCCTCCCCCTAAGGGAGAGGGGACATGAGGGAAAATTCGTGCCCATTCGTGCCCATTCGTGTCCATTCGTGCCCATTCGTGGACTATTGGACACGCTGCCGGTACAGCGACGGGTCTACTACTTGCGCCATACGCTCCACGTCCAGATTTCCACCCAGGAATTGGTTGACGCGCTCCACCACCGGACGGGGAGCAGCCAGCAATTCGTTGTAACTGACCTCGATATACGCCAGATGGGGCTGCTGCGCCATCCAGGCCTTCACCTTCTGCAAGTGCTTCTGAAACAGGCGGGCTATTTCCTCATCGCTAATTTTATCGGGGTCTTCCCCGCGCCGGATGAGCATCTGGCGCTGTGAAGCCAGAATTTCGGGCATGGCGCGCCGCATGAAAACCACGTGATAGCGGTACGTATCGGGGAGATACGGCAGTAAGGCGGCAATCACTTTGACGGCTTTGCCCTCGGCGAGCGGAATCCAGGCGGTATCCCCATCGCGCAGTTTCTTGACACGCTCGAACTCGTAATAGCCCTTGGGGTTATCCTCGTCCGCGGTGCGGATATTGTCCGTCAACGGTGGAATCCCCCCTGCCTCCAGCATCTTCATCATCAGTGACGTGCCAGAACGCGGCAATCCAGAGACCACGACAATACGAGGGGTATTTTGCTTGCGAAACAGGGAAACAAGTTTGGTAAGCATAGTGAGGGAAAAGAGATACGCGGGGCGCAGGCGCGCTCCGCCATTTCGACATGCATCCAGCGCAAGTCGAGGGTTCAGTGCGATATGTACCCGCCTGGTAGACCAGCCTTGCCGGGCCGGGCATAACGCAAGCGAGAATTCGACCGCGGGGCAGGTTACCCTTTACGCGGCGTAATCTGACCAGCCTGCAATTCGACAGAGACCTGCCGGTCGTTCAAAAACTGGAGCAAGACTCGTACCCGTTCCGTGCCGGGGATACGGGCATCGAAAATGGCATCGTAGCCGGCAAAAGGGCCTTCGTGAATGCGCACCGTATCACCCGGCGCGATATCCAGGAAGATTTCACCGCCCGCCTCGGCAATTTCATCGGTGCGCTTGCGAATGGCATGTATCAGGCTCTCCGGTACCGTAGCCGGCTCACCGCCGAACTGCACCAGTCCCAGGCTATGCGGCATCCATTGCAGCGTGGACAGCCCCACTGTTTCCAGGTCCACATGCACGAACATGTACCCCGGAAAATACGGACGCACCTTGCGTGCGCGCGGGTTGACCGGATTGACACGCAAGCGCGGGTAAAAGACCTCCAGCCCTTGTTGCAGGGCCTGAGCATACACCGCATCTTCCTTGCGCGCCTTACTGCGCAACACGTACCACTGCATACCCATGACGGTATCAGTCCAATGCAGCAATCGAGCCAGGACGCCACTTGAGGGCATCGTAACTTTTTTGCGTCACAATGAAGCGCAAACGACCTTTTTCCACCACCAGGCGTACTTCGCCGAAGTCACCCAGGGCATGCAAGGCCTCATCTATCATTTCAACCTGTGCGTTGGTCAAAAATTTTCGCTTCTCCGTATCCACACGCTCCCCATCTGGAACGGAGGGTAAAGAATGGGTCATCGCGTCGCTCCTTTGGCAGGCAATCACA
>DAOTWV010000212.1:0-1629 GCA_034435695.1 Anaerolineales bacterium
GTAGTACATGGCCTGTTTGGCGTTCCCCACGTAAAAATGCACGTGGTCTATGGCCTTCAGTTGGAGGAAGTCGCCTTCCTGGGTGAGGGGAGTGTTTGGGGGCATGGGGAGGTTTCAGGTGTCAGGTGTCAGGTATCAGGTATCAGGTTTCAGGTTGCAGGTTGCAGGTGTCAGGGGGCAGGGGGCAGGTGGCAGGGTACGTGGTACATGGTACGCCGTACGTAGTACGTTGTACGCTGTACGTGGTACGCTGTACCCTCTACCCTTCGTTGCTGCCTGTCAAACCGCGCCATTCGGCATCGCTCAGGGTGACGTTGACCGCGCCCAGGTTGTCGTGCAGTTGTTCCAGGGTGCGCGGGCCGATGATGGGGGCGGTGATGACTTCCTGGTGCAGCAGCCAGGCCAGCGCAATCTGTGAGATGCTGGCGTTTTTGGCCTGTGCCAGGGTTTCCATTTTGTCAATCAGGGCGAAGTTGTCGTCTGTGAGCAGGTACTGCAGGTGACCGGCGCGCACGCTGTCCGGCAGGGGCTGTCCTTTGCGGTACTTGCCGGTCAGGAAACCGCCGGCCAGCGGGCTGTAGGGGATGACGCCAATGCCGTAGGTGCGGCACACCTCGGCCAGTTCGCGCTCGAATTCCTCGCGGTGCACCAGGCTGTAATGCGGCTGCAGGCAGTCGAAGCGCGCCAGGTTGTAGCGGTCGGAAGCCCACAGTGCCTGCATCAGCCGCCAGGCGGGGTAGTTCGATGCGCCGACGTAGCGCACCTTGCCCTGCCGTACCAGGTCATCGAACGCGCGCAGCGTCTCCTCGATAGGGGTGTCGGCGTCGAACCAGTGCGCCTGGTACAGGTCGATGTAATCGGTACCCAGGCGGCGCAGGGAGGCCTCCACGGCCTGCATGATGTGAGCACGCGAAAGCCCCTGGTCGTTGGGACCCTCACCCATCGGGCCGCGTACCTTGGTGGCAATCACCACCTGGTGCCGGGGGATGCCGCGTGCCTGCAGCCAGCGCCCGATGATTTGCTCGGCCACGCCGCCGGGGTTGCCATCCACCCAGCGGGAGTAGATGTCGGCGGTATCGATGAAGTTGATTCCGGCCTCCCAGGCGGCATCCAGAATGGCAAAGGACGTCTCTTCGTCGGCGCTCCAGCCAAATTGCATCGTCCCCAGGCACAGCGGGGAGACTTTGAGGCCGGTGCGCCCCAGGTTGCGGTAGTTCATAGCGAGTTACTCCTTTGGGATGGGAAAATCAGTCTTCTTCGCCAAAGAGCAGGGTGTACAGCCCCTCGGCAAAGGAATTCAGGTTTTCGCCGGCAGCAGCCATCTCTGGGCTGCGCATAGCCATCTTGCGGGTTTCGGCGTTTTCGAAATACATCTCGGCCATCAGGTAGAACGCTTCCCCGGCCAGCGTGCGGTTGAAGCGCGTTATCACCGTGCGTTGCAGACCGGGTACTTTTTCCAGCAGCGGCAGGTGGGTCTCGAAGTAGGCCTTGTCGAAAGCCGCCGGGTCTTCAGGATGACGGTAGAGGGCAATCAGTTTGGACATGAGATTCTCCTTTTCTGTGCCTCGGCCTCGACCCGATGGGGAGGACCGGGATAGGGGCGACTCTTCCGCTTCCACTCCCCTCCCC
>DAOTWV010000213.1:0-1827 GCA_034435695.1 Anaerolineales bacterium
AGACCAGCCCCTCCAGGGTGAGCGCGCCGCCCAGCAGCGGAATGCGCTCCGGCAGACGCAGCAGCACGGTAGCGCCGAAGTGCGCCGTCAGCGCGTTGAAGAGCGCCGCCAGCGGCACGAAGAAGGCCAGCAGGTGCAGCGGGGCAAAAGGCAGCCCCGTCTCGCCGCGCGGCGCGATTCGCCAGCCGGTGCAGGCAATGACGGCCAGCAGGGCGAGCAGGTAGTATGGGTTGCGCGTTGTGCTCAGGCACAACAGGACGGCGGCCAGCCAGGCCAGCCAGGCGAGGGGATGACGCATGGGGAGTGGACGACGGACGGTAGACGGTGGACGACAGACCACGGACGACGGTTTTAGCCGGTCTTCAACCGGCTTCCAGCCCGCACCGCCGGACGGTGGACGGTAGACGACAGACCACGGACGACGGTTTTAGCCGGTCTTCCACCGGCTTCCACACCCTGATGGAGGGCTTCCAGCCCGCACCGCCGGACAGTGGACGGTGGACGACGGACAACAGACCACGGACAACAGACCACAGACCACCCGACCAGGCGACTAAAAGACTAACAGACTAAAAGACTACCAGACCAACAGACTAAAAGCCCATGCGGGCGTGGAAGCGGCGCAGGGCGCGCAGGGTGGCAGGGCCAAGCAGCAGCATCAGGGCGGCATTGCCCAGGGCGCGCATGGCATCCCATCCCAGGGAGGTGAGCAGATAGAACGCCGCGTAACGCGAGACGGCCTGCCGCAGGGAAAGCCCGGCCTGCCAGGATTGCTCTGCCGGGCCGACGGCAAAAGGCCAGAACCACAGATTCATCACCGCACCGAAGGCGAAGCCCCACACCACCCCCAGGGCGGCCAGCGCATAGACTTCGGCGCGCTGCCAGCGGGCAGCCAGCGGACGTACCAGCGGCGCGCTCATCCCCACCCAGCCGGCGGCGAACATCTGCGCCGGCAGCCACGGGCCAACGCCCCCGGTCAGCAGCGCGGAAACGAACAGGGTCAACGCGCCCATCAAAAAGCCCAGGCGCGCCCCAAAGACGTAGCCAACCAGCAAAATCAGAAAAAATACCGGGCTGAAGCCCCCCGGCCCCGGAATGACGGTTTCCACGAAGCGCAGCGCGGCATTGAGCGCTACCAGCGTGCCCAGCAAGGCCAGCGTTTGCGCACCGCGTACCTGGCTCTGGGCTTCCAGCAGCAAGGCAAGGAAGGCCAGCCCCAGCAAAACGGTCAATGCCAGCGGCGAGCGCAGACTGTCCGGCGCATTGGCCGGCCACAGGAACGGGCCGAGGAAGGCCAGTACCCCTGCCAGGGCGGCCAGCAGGTACAGGAGATAGCGCAAACGCGGCATCAGGCGTTCATCCGTTGGTAGAGCCGCCAACTGAGCCACAGCATCCCGCTGCCGAGCAGCAGCAGCGCCGCGCCCACTTTCCCCAGGGGAAGCCCGGCGGCAGGCGGTGCGGGCGGCAGGGCCACCGAGCGCGAGACATCCAGATTTTCCGTTGCGCGCGGCTGTGTGGTGGGCGTGTGCGTCGGCGGCAGGGAGGGGGCCGTCGGCGGGCGGATGGTTTGCACACTGGTGCGGAGGGAAATGGCGGTCGGAGTGCTTGAGGCGGTGGGAGTGTGCGTGGGCGTGTGGGTGATGGTAGGCGTCGGGGTGAGGCTGGGGGTGGGAGTGGCCGTAGGCGTGTTTGAGGCTGTGGGGGTCACGCTGGGGGTGGCGGTATCCGTTGGGGTGACGAGCACCGGCGGCGGAAGGACGGGCGCGGGGGTGTCGGTAGCGGTCGGCGGGGCGGTGGTGGCCGTCTTGGTGGGCAGGGGGGTAATCG
>DAOTWV010000214.1:0-10556 GCA_034435695.1 Anaerolineales bacterium
CGGCAAAGGCCCGCACGAGATTTACCTGAACGGCTACTACCTGAACATCGACATTACCAGGGTAGAAAAACATCCCAACCTGCGGCTGGTATACCTGCACAACGTTACCGCTCTGCAAGATGTCACCGACCAGTTACGCGCCCAAAATCGCTTTCTGGAACAACTCAATCACCTGACACGCACCATCCTGCTCAGCGAAAACGAACAGGATGTGCTTCCCCTGCTGGCGCAATTGAGCACTGACCTGTTTCACGCCAGTCAGGCTTTCATCATCGTGGGCGATGAAAATCAAGTCGAGGTTTTTCCTCCCCTGAAGGAAGGGGAAACCGCCCAGCGCGCTACCTTGATGACCCTCACTGCCCAAGCCCTGGAAACAGGAAAACCGCTCATCAAGACGGCCAAGTCCAGCAACGTTTTTGCATCTATCATGGTGCTGCCTCTGGTTTCTGATAAAATGCGGTTAGGCGCATTGTGCCTTGCCTGGAAGCAACCGCATCACCTGGACGAGATACAGATGCAACGCGGCGAACAGGTTGCCAGCCAGGTTTCGCTAGCGCTGGCAAAGTTACGTCTGTTGAAAGAAGTCCAGTTGCTGGCGGTAAAAGATGACCTCACAGGCGCATATAACCACCGCTATCTGAATTTGACCGGGCAGCATTTGTTCGCGCGGGCAAGGCGATACCAGGAAGCGCTTAGCGTCTTGATGTTCGACCTTGACCGCTTCAAAGCCATCAATGACCGCTACGGCCACTTGAACGGCGATTTGTTGCTGCGCCAGGTAGCACGACGCTGCCAGGAAAGTATTCGCGCCAGCGACATTCTCGTGCGCTATGGCGGAGACGAGTTTGTCATCCTGCTGCCGCAAACAGACCTGGAGACCGCGACACACATTGCCCGGCGCCTGCACACCGCGGTTACCTCTACTCCCATATACCTGGAAGGCACCACGGTAACGTTGACCTTCAGCATGGGGATTACCACCCTGGATGAAAATGTCCCCAACCTGGAAAGCCTGATACGCCACGCAGACCAGGCGCTCTACCATGCCAAACACTCCGGGAAAAACCGGATTTGTACTTACACCGAGGCTCTATGAAAAGCATTTACCAGGCGCTTGCCGAACTCGAAGCCACCCGTCAACCCGCCGTGCTGTGTACGGTAGTGCGCACCAGCGGCTCCACTCCCAGACGCAGCACCAGCAAGATGCTGGTATACCCCGATGGCAGCATCCTGGGAACGGTGGGCGGCGGAGAAATGGAGAGCCGCGTTATCCGCGAAGCCCTGGAAGCCCTGCAGGATGGCAAAACGCGGTTGCTTTCCTACAACATGACCGACCCGTCCCGCGGCGACCCCGGCGTGTGCGGCGGGCAAGTGGAGGTCTTTGTGGAACCTGTTTTGCCTCCTCCCACCCTGCTGGTGCTGGGCGGCGGACATGTGGGGAAGGCCGTCGTGCATCTGGCACACTTCCTGGGGTTTTACGTCATTCTCTCGGACGACCGACCGGAATTTTGCTCCCCCGAAAGCGTCCCCGATGCGGATGAGTACCTGCCCGTGCCCCTGCAAGAAATCACGCAACAGGTAAACATCACCCCCCACACCTGGGTGGTGCTCACCACACGCGGCGTGAGCATAGATGCCCAGGCGCTGCCTCCCCTGCTGGCCAGTCCCGCGGCCTACATCGGCGTAATTGGGTCACGCCGCCGCTGGGCTATGACCTGTAAAGAATTGCTTGCCCAGGGAGTGCCAGAGGAACACATCGCTCGCGTGCATTCCCCCATTGGGCTGGAAATCGAGGCCGAAACCCCCGAAGAAATCGCCGTCAGTATCATGGCTGAAATCATCATGCTGCGCAACGGAGGGGATGGCAAACCCATGTCAGCCAAAGCCTGAGACACGGGTTTGTATTGTCGCTCACGGAGTCAACGCTCATGTGGAAAACATATCACAGTGTCACTACCCTGGAAGAAGCCCTGGCCTTGCTGGCAAAGTACGGCCCACGTGCCCGGATTGTGGCCGGCGGGACAGATTTGATGCTGGAACTGGAACGCAAGGTACGCCCCGGTGTGGATACCCTGATTGACCTGACGCGCGTTCCCGGCATGGATACCATTGCCCTGGACGAGGACGGGATGATACACCTCGGGCCTCTGGTAACCCACAACCACTGCGTGGCCTCGTCCCTGATTCGCAAGCATGCCGCCCCGCTGGCCGAAGCCGCATGGGAAGTCGGTTCCCCGCAAATTCGCAACCGCGGTACGGTGGCAGGCAACCTGATTACGGCCTCGCCCGCTAACGATACCATCACCCCCTTGATGGCATTGGACGCCCGTCTGACGCTGGCTTCCGTACGCGGGGAGCGCGTGGTGCCTCTGCGCGAGTTTTATACCGGGGTACGCAAGACGGTGATGCAACCTGATGAGATGCTGGTGGATATCGCGTTCCCCGCCTTGCAGGCGCACCAACGCGGGGTTTTCTTGAAATTGGGGCTGCGCCGCGCCCAGGCTATTTCGGTGGTCAACGTGGCTGTCGTGCTTGGGCTTGAGGGGGAGGTCGTGCGTCAGGCCGCCATTACGCTGGGGGCGGTGACGCCGGTTATCGTGCATGCCCGCAAGGCCGAGGCCTACCTGACCAATCGCCCCCTTTCCGAGGAAAGCATCGCCGAGGCGGCACGCCTGGCGCAAGAGGCGGCCACCCCCATTGACGATGTGCGCGCCTCGGCAGCCTACCGCCGCGAAATGGTGCGCGTGTTGACCGGCAGGGCGTTGGAAATTTTGCAGGGCAAGCGCGCCCACCGGGGAGTGCCGCAGGAGCCGGTACTGCTATGGGGTGCGGATTCTCCCTGGGAGAAAATGCGCCTCTCGAAGGCGGTAACCCACCAGCCGGGTTCTCCCATCGAGACACGTATCAACGGAAAGGCCTGCACCTTCACCAGCGGGCAGGACAAATCTCTCCTGCATTTGTTGCGCGAGGAAGGCGGGTTGACCGGCCCCAAGGAAGGCTGCGCCGAAGGGGAATGCGGAGCCTGTACCGTCTTTCTGGATGGTGTGGCGGTGATGAGTTGTCTGGTGCCTGCCCCGCGTGCCCACGGGGCGGAAATCATAACGGTCGAAGGGCTGGCACAGGCAGAGCGCCTGCACCCTGTGCAGCAGGCTTTTGTGGAGGATGGCGCGGTACAATGTGGGTACTGCACCCCCGGCTTTTTGATGTCGGCGGCCAAATTACTGGAGGAAAAGCCCGCCCCCTCACGAGAGGAAATCCAACATGCGCTCACGGGGAATCTCTGCCGATGCACAGGGTACTACAAAATCGTGCAGGCTGTCGAAGATGCTGCCCGTCTGATGGAAGGAGAGGCTTATGAGTGACACTTCATCCAACCCGCGCACCTACATTCACCCGGTATGGCGCGGCATAGGCTGCCTGATGCTGGCCTTTACGCCAGTGATGGGCTGGGCACTGGCCGATTTGACAATGGAGCCGCTTTCGCAGTATTTCCCTGTTCCACCAGAAATGCGCGGCATTCCGCCTTTTGTGTGGAAGGCGGTACAGGGCATCCCCAACGCGGCTACGATTTTTTCCGATTTTTATGTGCGCCTGTCGTACACTTTTTTGTATTCGGTCGTGCTTTTTGGGGTGTTCACCGTGCTGTACTCCGTGATTTACCGCGCCAGCGGTGGTGGACGCGGCAGCCCGCTGGATGCCCCGATGCCTAAACAACGTCCTCGACGGAGACGATAAGCATGGAGCGTACAGTTCCCACTACAGCATCCGAAGAAATCGAACTTTACCTGCGCACGGTGTATTCGTTGCTGCGCTCTACTACGGAGGTGCAGTTGCGCACACTGGAGGAGGTGCACACCGGCATGGAATCGCTGCTGCACCCCCTGGCACGCCAACAGCAGCCGGATATGTCGGCCTTCATCTACAGTTTCTTGCGCCTGCCGCCGTGTATGCCAAGCGTGCATTCCATTGTGCTGGGACAAAGTGCGCGCGTTTTTTCCCGGCACGGTTACCCCGATGTGGAAGCCTGGCAGCGCGTTTCGGCCCCCGCGCGCCGTCGGCGATGCTTCTTCGATGGAGAGGGCACGCTGGCTTGCTTCATCGCCAGCCGCTCGGATATCGAGGATGTCATTCCCGTCCTGGTGGCCTACCAAATCGAATGGAATAAATTGCACCTCCTTTTGCAGCAAAATGCCGCCCGCCTGGATTGGTCGGAGATAACGTACGGCACGACACAGGCATTTACTTCCCTGGCCGACGCGCTGGAGTTGGAGGTCGAAGACCTGGAGCGTTTACGTACCCTGTGGGGCAAGCGTTTTGTGCCCCAGTTGCAGCAAATCGCTGCCCAGAAGTGCGATTTTCGGGTACGTCTGCTCAGCGGCTCGATGAGCGAGTACCGCCGGGCGACCTACGCCTGGTGGCGCAACATCGAACAGCACGTCCCCTTGTTGGCGGAACGCCCCGTGTACTTTGTCTCCAGCAATACCCACAGCGTGGTGAACCTGCTTTCGGGTTTTGCCCTACGCCACGAAAATCACCTGATTGATTGCCTGCACACCGCGGGCGACGAGGCCTTGCTTACCGAATGGGAGGATATCCGCCGCAAAGACGTGCCTTCCAGCGCCGAAAATTTTTTGTACTACATTCTCAAAAAGGCCTACCGCCTGCCCAACGGTGAGGCGTTGTGGAAAGCCCAACTGCAAGATGAGCAAGCCTGCGGCATTACCCGCGTCCCTAGCGAACACTATTTTGAGGTAGACGCGCAGGTCATCGAACTGGCACGCCTGAACCCGGCCTGGTTCGACCCTCGATTGGGCAATGTCTCTCCCGATGTGCTGCGCCGCAGCGATGCGCTTATTCTCAACATTGACTACCCCCTGGGGCTGGCCGCCTACAACATTCTCTCGCAAGTGGCCGAATACACCACCAACATCCAGGGCGTGTACGTGATGGGGAAGGCGGCCACCCTCAACGGGGTGCGCGGCGATGTCATGATTCCAAATGTGGTGCACGACGAACATTCACGCAACACCTACCTGTTCCACAACACGTTTTGCGCTGCCGATGTCTCCCCCTATCTGGTGTATGGCACGGTACTGGACAATCAGAAGGCGGTGACTGTCCCCGGAACCTTCCTGCAAACCACCCGCTACATGGACGTGTTCTATCGCGAGGGGTACACCGATATCGAGATGGAAGCCGGCCCCTATCTTTCGGCCTTGTACGAGATGTACCGTCCCAAGCGGCACCCCGTCAACGAAATCGTAGATTTGCATGGCGTGCCCTTCGATATCGGCATCTTGCACTACGCCTCCGACACCCCGTTGAGCAAAGGGAAAAACCTGGGAGCGGGTACGCTCTCCTACTTCGGCATGGATTCGACTTACGCCACCACCATCGCCATTCTACGGCGCATCTTGCAGCAAGAACAACAACGGTTGATGTGACTATGCCCCTGCCCGCCAACATCCAGCGACACCTCAAAACCGCCGGTCTTACCCCTGAGAAAGCGCCCACGCTTGAGGAATGGCAGCGTTTCCTCGATGTACTGGCTCGTAGCGACACGGTTGTCCAAAACATTCGCCTGGCCGAACAACTGGAACGCCGCTACCAGGAATTGCAATCACTGCACCGCGTCCTGCGAGAGATTGCGCTCTCGCTGGAACCGGATGATGTGCTGCACACGATTTGCGCCGAACTGGCCCACGCCTTCGACATTCCTCAGGCTGCGGTAGCCTTGCTGGATGAACGGCAAACCCATCTCAAGGTGGTCGCAGAATACATCGCTCCAGGCCGGCCATCCGCCTTGGGCGCGGTCATCCCGCTGGTGGGAAACGAAGTCACGCAGGAAGTGATTGCCACCCAAAAGGCAATTGCCATCAAAAACGTGCGCAAAGACCCCCGGCAGGAAAATCTGCAAACCCTGTACGAAATGCGCGGCACCGTCGGCCTTTTGATTGCGCCCATCATCGTGCGGCAGGAGGTCATCGGCACCGTCGGGCTGGATACGCTGGAGGAGCGGGTATTCACCGAACAGGAAATGGAACTGGCGCAAAACATCGCTGCCGCCGCGGGGCAACTCATCGAAAACCGCCGCCTGTACCAGGCGCTGCAAGAGGAACTCGACGAGCGCATCAATGCCCAGGCCCAGTTGCAGCAAACCCTGCGCCAGATTGAAAGCATCAAGCGCGAATGGGAAACCACGCTGGATAGCGTACCCGATGTGGTGTGCCTGCTGGATGCCGACGCGAACATCCTGCGCGCCAACCGCGCCATCGAGGCCTGGCACCTGGGGGATGTGCGCAAGGTGCATGGTTCCGATGTGCATACACTCTTCCACCCCCAATGCGATGCTACCGATTGCACCTGGCGCGCCTTTCTCGACCAGGCACACACTGCTGTCCTGCAGGGGGTAACCGTCAGCACGGAAATGCGCGATGTCGTGCTGGGCAAATACCTGCGCGTCCAAATCCGCCCGCTGGTGCAACGCCTGGGCTGGCGAGAGACCCCCCAGGGAGGCATCGCGGTGCTCATCGTCGAAGACATCTCCAGCATGAAAATGGCCGAGGCCGCCCTCATCGAAGCCAAAGAAGCCGCGGAAGAGGCTGCCCGCACCAAGTCGCAATTCCTGGCCAACATGAGCCACGAAATCCGCACCCCTCTCAACGCCATCATCGGCATGACCGGCCTGCTGCTGGATACCGACCTGGATTACGAGCAGCAAGACTTCGTGCGCACCATCCGCACCAGCGGCGACGCGCTGCTCAACATCATCAACGACATCCTGGATTTCTCCAAAATCGAATCCGGCATGCTTGTGCTGGAAAAAATCCCCTTCGACCTGCGCGATTGCATCGAGGAAGCCCTGGACCTGATGGCTCCCCTCGTGGGGGAAAAGCGCATTGACCTGGCCTACGTCATCCAGGATACCACCCCCTCAACACTGGTGGGCGACGTGACCCGCCTGCGGCAGGTGCTGGTCAACCTGGTAGGGAACGCCATCAAATTCACCGAGGCGGGAGAAGTGGTCGTTTCCGTACAGGCCCAGCCCATGGATGAACACATCCACCGTTTCCACTTCGCAGTGCGCGATACCGGCATCGGCATTCCCCCTGAGCGCATGGACCGCCTGTTCAAATCCTTCAGTCAGGTGGATGCCTCCACCACGCGCCGCTACGGCGGTACCGGGCTGGGGCTGGCTATCAGCAAGCGGCTGGTAGAGATGATGGGCGGACGTATCTGGGTGGAAAGCGAAGTGGGCGAAGGCTCTACCTTCCATTTCACCATTGTGGCCGAGACGCGCCCCGAACAACGCCGCACCTACCTGAGCGGTAAACAATTGCACATGGTGGGACGGCGGGTTCTGGTGGTGGATGACAACGCCACCAACCGCTACATCATCGCCCGACACGCCCGCAGTTGGGGAATGCAACCCATTGCCTTCGCCTCTGCTGCAGAAGCCCTGGCCTGGGTCAACGAGGGCAACGATTTCGATGTAGCCGTGCTGGACATGGCTATGCCCGATACGGACGGCCTGCAACTGGCAGAAGCCTTCCAACACATACCGGCGGTGGCAAAGCGGCCGCGCATCCTGCTCACATCCATTGGTAAAAGCGATACCCCGCAGGAAAAGCGACTCTTCGCTGCCCGCCTCACCAAACCGGTCAAACCCGCCCAACTGTATGACGCCCTCATGCGCGTGCTGACGGGAGAAAAAGAACCCCGCAAAACCGCTCTTCCCGGCACCGGGGAATTTCGCTTCGACCCCTACATGGCAGAACGGCTTCCCTTGCGCATTCTCGTCGCGGAAGATAACGCCGTCAACCAAAAGGTCATTCAGCGCATCCTGGAGCGCCTGGGCTACCGCGCCGACATCGCCGCGAACGGACACGAAACCATCGAGGCCGTCCAGCGCCAGCCATACGATGTGATTCTCATGGATGTGCAAATGCCCGAAATGGACGGGGTCACGGCCACCCGCAAAATCCGCGAAATGCTGCCCATCGAGAAGCAGCCGCGCATCGTGGCGCTCACTGCCCATGCCCTGCCCGGCGACCGGGAGCAATACATCTCCATGGGCATGGATGATTACCTCAGCAAGCCTGTCCGCCCTGAGATGCTCGTCGAAGCCTTGAAGCGCTGCACCCCGGCGGAAGTACTTCCCGGCACCGCCCCTCTGCACGAGGAGGATTCCCGCACCTCACGGCGGGCGGTCTCCATCGAACCCGCTGTTCTCAACCAACTGTACAACGTGATTGGCCACGACCGCCCGCAGATGCTGGTTGACCTGATTAACACCTTCCTGCAAGACGTGCCGCAGCGCTTTGCTGAAATCGAACGCGCCTTGCAAAACGAAGATATGTCTCAGGTGCGCGCCATGGCACACCCTCTCAAATCCAGCGCAGCCAGTTTGGGGGCGCTGGCATTTTCCCGTTTGTGTGAACAACTGGAAGAGGCTGCTGCGGAAAACCCCGACCTGGGGTACATCACCCAGCGGTTTGGACAATTGCGCACGGAATTCGAGCGCGTCCAACAGGCGCTGGAACAGTACAAACGCACCCTGTTTACCTGAACGGACGGCGTAACCCGCGCGGGTAATGGTTTTTCAATTGCTTCCCGCTGCGTTTCCCCCACCCCAACGGAAATTCATCCACACACACCAACACCCAGCCCGCTTCCCCTGGCAGCGGCAGGCTCTCCCCGCGCAAATAGGCCAACACCGCATCGGATTGCGCTGGAAGATGCACCGTGCGCAACGCATCTTCCGGTTTGAGCGCCAATGCCAGGGCATGCGCCGGCTGGATGCGATTTTTACGCACCTCGGCTACCCACAAACCGGGATGCAGGACGCGCAACCCAGAGAGGTCGGGGAACCCCAAGGGGAGCGCGTACACCCGTCGCCCGGCCAGATGCAGACTCCCTTCCAGGGGGGTACCGTGCAACGCGGCTGCCTGCCACGCCTGCAGATATCGCTGCACCTCGCGCGGCAGCCGCGGTTTTGCCGGGGGTGGAAGGGGAGTCTCCGCCCCATCCACACGACGCAGCACGGCAACGAAGTGCCCTTCGCCGCGCAGGCGGTGCGGCCACAGGCGAATGCACCCCTTCAAGGACGCGGGAGCGCCCGAAACCGCGTCCGGCAAACCGGGGGCGAAACCGGCTTTTTGGGGCAACGGGAGCACCTCGAAATCGGGGTGGGTCTCCAAAAAACGCGCCAATGTGCCTTCATCTTCTTCTGGCGCAAAAGTACAGGTGGAGTACACCAGGCGGCCTCCGGGACGCACCATGCGGGCAGCCTGGCGTAAAATGGCATCCTGGCGGGAGGCGCAAGCCTGAACGGTAGCCGGTGACCAATCCTGACGGGCGTTCTCGCTTTTGCGGAACATCCCCTCGCCGGAACAGGGTGCGTCCACCAGCACGGCATCGAAGTACGCGCCAAAATGTGCGGCCAGCCGGTCGGGGGTTTCATTGGTAATTGCGGCGTTGGTCACCCCCCAGCGCTCCAGGTTCTCCGCCAGCACACGCGCCCGCTGGGGGTGAATTTCATTGGCAATCAACAGGCCTGTGCCGCCCAACAGGGCAGCGATGTGGGTGGATTTGCCCCCCGGTGCGGCAGCCAGGTCAAGAATGCGTTCTCCGGGGCGCGGCGCAAGGGCTTCGGCCACAGCCATGGCAGAGGGTTCCTGCAGGTAATACAGGCCGGCGGCGTGCCAGGGATGCCTGCCGGGACGGGCATCGGGCGGCAGGTGGAAGCCATAGGCACACCAGGGTACCGGCTCCAGCGGCCAGGGGGCACGGCTCACGAAATCTTGAGGCGCAATTTTCGCCGGGTTGACGCGTAAACCGGCTTCTGCATGGGACTGCATGGCCTGGGCGAAGACGGGGTATTCCGCCCCCAGCAGGGCTTGCATACGTTCCAGGAAAAGGGGAGGCAACATCACGACAGAGGCGTTCCACACGCATTCAGGGCTTCGAGAGGCAATGCAGCGCAGGGGGAATGCGGAAATTCTTCGGCCAGCATGGTCCACACCATGGAATCATGCCAGCGGCCATCGTGACGCAGGGTACGGGCGCGCAGGGTGGCCTCGTGGGTATAGCCCAGTTTGCGGGCTACGGCTGCGCTGGCGTGGTTTTCCGGGTCGCAGTGGATTTCGAGGCGTGCCACACCATGAAAGCGGAATGCGGCCTGGGTGAGCGCCGCGGCGGCTTCGGTGGTCAGCCCCTGCCCGCGGGCATCCAATCGAATCCAGTAGCCGATTTCCAGTACGCCGGCTCCGATGCGGGTGTGCAGGCCGGTGCCGCCCAGCACGGCGCTTTCGTCACGCGTGAAAACCCCGAAGGTGTAATCCTGGTCGAGGTCGAATTTGCCGCGGCAGGTGCGCAGGTAAGCGAGGGTATCTTCCAGGGAACGGGGTTCCTCCCAGGCCCAATCCAGCCAGGGACGCAGGGTGGCGATGGTCTCAGGGTCGAGGGCAGCGCGCAGCAGGGGGGCGTCGGCGGGGTTCCAGCAGCGCAACGTCAGGCGGGGGGTGTGGATGGTGTAGGGTATCACGGGGGAAGTA
>DAOTWV010000215.1:0-16330 GCA_034435695.1 Anaerolineales bacterium
CCGGAAATTTTGCTCTCCCACGTGTACCGCATCGCCTCCCTGCTGGGTGATGACCCCGAAGTGGCCGAGTTCGCCACCCTGGTGAGCCGCGCCAGCCAGATTGGGGCCTTTCGGTAAGAACCTATCGGAGCATTGCCAGAGAGAAGCAATCTCCTGCAAGATGATGGAGATTGCTTCCATCCCTTTGGGGCTTCGCAGCAACATGCAAATTGCATTTTTCGGATACGAAACGCGCCGTCATCCAGTGAGACGGTAAAACCCGATGTGTACAGGCGGCAGTCATGTGCGATGCAACTGTCGCCTGTGTTTTGTCAGGGGGGATTGTCCGGCACGAAGACCACCCGAAAAGCCCGCCCGCTACGCTGGCGCAGGCCCCAGCGGGCATGGACGGTTCTCCATCCATCAGGGAGATGTCCGCAGAACGGGGGGAGGGGGACAACTGGCAAGCAGTTGTCCTACCGATGTCCGATTGGCAGAATGGGACAACTGGCAAGCAGTTGTCCTACCGATGTCCGATTGGCAGAACGGGACAACTGGCAAGCAGTTGTCCTACCGATGTCCGATTAACGGAAACCAGCGAAGCGTACATCCGCATCCTCCGCGTCCTGCCTCTCCAGTGGGGTGGCACACCAATACATCTTGCCCGCCCCCATGGTACACCTGCCTGCCACGGTTTGCATGGAGTGTAATAAAATCTTCTCTCAGGCGTATCTTCTACAGAGAGACCGAGACGATGAGCAATCACTCCGACGAAGCCGAATTGCTGCAAACCCCCAGCGGGTTTGCCACGCTCTACAATCGCTATTACCCCGCAGTGTATCGCTATATCCGCTACCGGGTAGACGACGAAGACCTCGCCGCTGACTTGACGGCGCAGACCTTTCTGCGCGCTCTGGACAGGCTGCACACCTTTCATCCAGAGCGCGGGACCTTTGCGGCATGGCTGTTTCGGATTGCCCGCAACCAGGTCAACTCACATTACCGCTGGCGTAAACGCCATCCACAAGTTCCCATTGAACGGGCTGAGACCATACCCGACGAAAAACGCTCCATGCAAACTCTGGTAGAAATACGGGAGGAAAACGCGGCCTTGCAAAAGGCCTTGCGAAGCCTTACGCCGCGCGAGCGCGACCTGTTGGGGCTGAAATTCGCATCCAGGCTTTCGCACCGGGAAATTGCAGCGTTGACGGGACTCAAAGAAAACCATGTAGGCGTCATTCTCTACCGCGCTCTGCGTCGTCTGCGGGCATTGCTGACGGAGGCCAGTCATGAGTAAACAACCTCCACACCCCCACGAAGCATTCTGGGAAGCGTGGGAAAGCGGAAATCCGGCGGCTCTTTCGGAGGATGAACGCACCATGCTTGCCCTGGCACACGCGCTGGAGGGCCTCTATGCCCCCCCGCGGCAACACCAGGTACGTCTGTGGGCGCAGTTGCGCGCCCGGCATAGTACTGCCATGCACCACTACCACATCAGGAGGCATTGGATGACACTCTGGAAAACCACTCGCAATCTCACAGCCGCGGCTATCTCCCTTATTCTACTGGTTGTGCTGTTGCAGTGGAGCATTCACAGCCTGCCAGGCAGCCCCGCAACCCCTACGGCGCCTGTAGCGCCTGCCGCCCCGCTGCAGGTAACTGGTTGCTTCTCCGATGTTCCCCCTTTGCAGGCGGGAGAAGCGCCATCCAATGCCGCCACCCTGGGAGGGCAATCGGTACGCTCCGGAGATTTCTGGTTCACCATGCTGGTATATTGCGACCCATCGCTCAAAGCAGGCAGAGACAGCCTCCTCGATGGGCTGGGAATCTGGGGGCAATGGAATGACCAGGGAACCTTCCAGGAGGGCAGCCTGACGGAATGGTGGGGGCCTGAAGGAGAGGAGATTCTGGCAGATGTCCTGTCCGCGCCGCTCCCCACCCCGGTAACACGCTTCAGCGGATGGATGCCCCAATCACCGGTGGATTTCACCCGCCCACAGGTGACGCTATCCTTCGTCCACAAAGTAGAAACGCCAAAGGGTACGTTTGGGGCGCGGCTGCGGCTTACTTTGCACGCTTCGGCAACCGGATGGCGGGTGGATAACGTCACCGTGGATGCCGTGGAAAAGCCGGAGGCAACCCCACTTGCTGCCCCCTCGACAGACATCATCCCCCCCCAACGTCTGTCATTGACATCCACGCCGGAGGAGATTCGCGCCAAAGTACAAAACCCATCCTGGGAATCGGTGTGGGTCATGGGCACGCGTATTGAAGTCAGGAACGGTGTGCAACAGGTGCGATACGGACAGGCATATCTCACCAGCAAGGGGCGCGGCTGGCTGCTGGTCAGCGATTCCATCCCCGTAGAAAACGTAATGGGCGAGAACACCCCTGGGCGTTGGAAAGTCCACGAACGCCTGGAAGCCTCGAACAGCACGCTATTTGGCAAACATCCTTTGCTCGCCACCTTCCAGCCGGACTTCCTGGACGATAGTCTCTCCCCTCAACCGCGTTTCGAAAGCGTCTATGCCGGACGCGCCGCCCTGGTGGTGGATTGGGGCGCCAACCGCTTGTGGATAGATGAAGACACGGGGTTGATTCTGAGCCGCGAGCATTACAGGGCAGGGAATCCCCCTGATGGAGACCTTGACGTAACCCATACCTGGCTGGTCGTGGTGTATGCTCCGCACAATGCTGCTGCCCCGCCGGATACGTTTGGCACACCGCCCGCCCTGCAAATACCGGACATTGCCTATGCCCGGCTGCGTTTCGAAAGCAATGCGCTAACCGACGAGGCAGATGCTGTCGTATGGCGCATCTATGCCGATGACGCATATTTGGGTGCCATGGAAAGCAGGCGCACTTCAGGTTTGGGCTGTGACCGCTCGTCCGATGGGAAGTACATCGCCTGGGTAGATGGAGACCCGTTCCAGGGTATGTACCTCAACTGGATGCCACTGACCAACCCCTGGCAGGTCAGTACGGGGTTCGACCTGCCCTCTCCCAACTCTCCACCGACATGGGCACCGGATAAGCCGCATCTGGCCTATGCGGGGTGCCAGGAAAGCATGTGCGGGTTGTTCGTGGTAGAAACAGAATCCCATGAGGCGCGGTACCTCACAGACACGTCCCCGCAACTGCTCGCGCCGCCCCTGTGGAGTCCCGATGGGACCCAGATTGCCATTCTGCAGGCCGGAGAAACGGGTTCCGCCGAGGTGCGCGTGATAAACGCCTCCGATGGTACGGAGGTGTACCACGGCCTCTTCGATACCCAGGCCTGGAGTGCAGCCCTGGATTCTCCGATTGCCGCCTGGGGGGTGAATTTTCCCCCGGATATCGGCAATTACACCCGTTGTACTGCGCCACCCGCAGCGCGGTTATCCCCGTAGCAGCGCCGCCGGCGTCTCTGTTATCATCTGGTGCGGCGGTCAACAGCCACCAGTCTGGGGAGGCAGGGCACAACTGGGGGGTTCCTCCGTAGGGGTAGCGGTGGGGCCAGGCGTGGGCATGGGGTTGTTTTGAGTCCATTCCTGGTAAGCCGCCCAACCGCCCTCCAGGTTCCAGACGTTGGTGTACCCCAGTTCGCGTAACACCACCAGCGCGTGGGTGGCGCGCTTTTGGGTGTGGCAGTACAGCAAAATGGGAGTGGTTTTGCTTTCTGGCATCTCAGCCATGTGGGCCAGGAGTTCGTGCAGCGGCCAGTTGTGCGCACCTTCGATGTGCCCGGCAGCGTATTCTTCCGGTTCACGCACGTCAATGATGAAGTAAGACGTGCCATTGACCTGATTCGCCAGGAAATGCAGAGGGTCAATGCGGTAGCGGCTGGGCGGCAGTCCCTGCAAGTAGGTATCGCCGGCCTGGGCAACCGCAGCCCGCATGGCAATCTCCCAGGCAGAGGTGGCACGTTCGGGCGCGGCCAAAGCCGCCTGACGCGCCAGATCGAGCGCCTGGGAGAAATCGCCGGCGGCGTAAGCCTTTTCGGCAGCCGACAACAGGTCGAAATACGAGGCGTTTTCGGGTGTGGAGACAGGCTTCGGCGCCGCCAGAACAGCAGTATGGCGGCCATACCAGAATCCGGGCAACATCCCGAAGAGTACTGCCAGCAAAAGCAGTACGGGAGTAAAACGTTTCATGATGTCCTCCTTCCGTTACCCTGGCACCTGAGCAATTGCCAGGAATTGGCGTTCATTCTATGCGACATTCTCCTGTAGCGCCAGAGAATGAATGACACCAAAATATCACCTGTGAGCCTGTCACATGCACGCGGGGTGACAAGTGACAGGAAGGCTGACGTTCTGAAATGCGGAAACGACGGGTTACCCACACGAAAATGTCCCGACAAATGCCGGGACATTTTCATGCTGATTTCAGGGCGGTCATCCCACCAGGTTGATGGGAATGACGTTGTTGTTTTGTTCGTAGGCAGCAATGCTGGCCTGGGCGGCAATCTGTTCAGCCACCGCCTTGAGGGCTTGCGCAACCGGTGAATCCGGTGCGCTGACCACTACGGGCTTGCCGCTATCGCCACCCACACGCACCGAGGGGTCCATGGGAATGGAACCGAGGAAAGACACGCCGGTCTCCTTCGCCAGTTTTTCGCCGCCACCCGAACCGAAAATATCCATGCGGGAACCATCGGGCAGTTCCAGATAACTCATGTTTTCCACCACGCCAAAGACGGGCACCTGCAAATTCTGGAACATGTACAGGCCGCGGCGGGCATCTTCCAGGGAGACATCCTGGGGCAGGGTGACAATCACGCTGCCGCTCAGCGAGAGGCTTTGCGCCAGACTGAGGGGGGCGTCGCCCGTTCCGGGGGGCAGGTCCACAATCAGGTAGTCAAGTTCACCCCAGTTCACATCGGCAATGAACTGACGGATGGCGCTGTGCAGCATGGGGCCACGCCAGATGAGGGGCTGGTCGGGTTTGACCAAAAAACCGATGGACATCATCTTGACGCCATAGGCTTCGGCAGGGGTGATTTTTCCATCCCTGGGAGGGGGGAGTTTGTCCACGCCCATCATGGTAGGGACGTTGGGGCCGTAGATATCGGCATCCAGCAAGCCGACCTTTGCGCCCATCTGTGCCAGGGCAATCGCTACATTGACCGACACGGTGCTTTTGCCAACACCGCCTTTGCCAGAACCAATGGCAATGGCGTTGCGCACTGGCAAATCCATCAGGCCGCGGTTACGGCCATCGTTCATCACCGTGGCATCCATGTGGACTTCCACTTTTTCGACGCCGGGCACGGCCAGAACAGCCTTTTCGGCATCGGCCTTCATTTTGTTCTTCATTGGGCAGGCCGGGGTGGTCAGATGAATGGTAAAGCGTACGTTACCGCCATCTACCTGTAAATCACGAATCATGTTGAGGCTCACCAGGTCTTTACGCAAATCAGGGTCTTGCACCTGGCGAAGGGCCTCGAGTACGGCTTCTTGGGTTACCATTACAAATTTCCTCTCTGGGTTGGGGTGGAATTTCAGGGGAAACAAAGCAAGGGACAGGCGGCAGCCATTGGGAGCGGCCGCCACCTGTCCGTATGTCATTCACCCTGGGGGCAAATCCGTCTCAGGAATCCGCCTTCTTTTTGCGGGCAGCGCGAGCGGCGGCTTTGGCGGCTTTGGCAGCCTCGGCCTCAGCGCGTGCCTGTTCTTCGCGGGTATAGTTGCGCGGGCGAATGCTCTGGTAGTACGAAACCGGCTTGAGCAGTTTTTCCTTGTCGTAGATGTTGTTGGCATGCCGGTCGTATACAGCCAGTTCGTAGTCGTGGTCCATCTTGATGGCATCGAAGGGGCAGTACTCAGCGCACATACCGCAATTCATGCAGATGTCCACGTCGATGTAGAAATTCTTGGGGTCGGGGACGGGGCGCTTGGTCTTGGGGTCGGTAGTGCGCTCAATCCAGATGCACTGCGGGGGGCAGACCTTGGCGCAGATACCGCAGGAGGTGCAGCGCACCTCGCGCTGGCCGTCCTTTTCTTCGTACACCAGGAAGGGGATGAAGCGGAACTCTTCGGGGGTGATGAGTTTCTCTTCGGGGTATTGCACCGTAAACAGGCCGCGCGTTTCGGGGCTGCTGCGGTAGGCAATGCCTTCCTGGGTGTGATAGCGGCTTTTGCCGCGTTTGATGTCATCCGCGTAGGTCTCGATGAAGCGCTTGAGCGTTACAAGGAGACCCTTGACAATTCCCATTCCGTACATGGTCTTTACTCCTGTCTCCGGGGTTAGCGGTCGGTTTCGCCCAACACGATGTCAATCGAGCCGAGGATAACCACGGCATCAGCCACCTTGTTGCCTTTGCACATTTCGGCCAGGGCGGTCAGGTTGATGAAGGATGGGGCGCGTACGTGATAACGCCACGGGTTGGGTTTACCGTTGGAGACCACGTAGAAGCCGAGTTCACCCTTGGGGCCTTCGACACGCCCATAGGCCTCGCCTGCGGGTACACGCACCTGATATTGCTGCTTGCCCTCGAAGACCGGCCCTTCAGGAATTTGCTGCACGGCCTGTTGGATGATGCGCACGCTCTGGCGGATTTCTTCCAGGCGTACCACGTAGCGGTCGTACACGTCGCCGTGGTAGCCAACGGCCACGTCGAAGTCGAAGCGGTCGTAGATGCTGTAGGGGTCGGCTCGGCGCAGGTCGTAAGGTACGCCGGAGGCGCGCAGCAGCGGGCCGCAGGTGGAGTAGGCAATCGCCTGTTCGGGAGTCAGCACGCCCACGCCTTCGCAGCGAGTGCGCACGATTTCGTTGTTGGTCAGGTAGGTATCCAGTTCGTCAACCTTGGCCGGCAGGCGGTTGAAGACCAGGTCGCGGATGCGTTCCAGGGTGCCGGGCGGGAAGTCACGCGCCACGCCGCCGAAGCGCATGTAATTGCACATCATGCGCGAACCGGTGACGGCCTCGAAGACATCCAAAATGAGTTCACGTTCTTCGATGGCGTACAGCGCCGGGGTGAAGAAGGCGCCCAGGTCGTTGAGGAACATGCCGATGGAGAACAGGTGGTTGACGATACGGGTCAGTTCCGCCATGATGACGCGGATGTACTCAGCGCGTTCCGGCGGCTTGACGCCCATCAATTTCTCGACGGCCAGCACGTACCCGAAGTTGTTGCTCAGCGAGGACAGGTAATCCAGCCGGTCGGTGAAGGGGATGTTCATCAGATAGGTGTTGCGCTCGCCAATCTTTTCGTGATTGCGGTGCAAATAGCCCATCACCGGTTTGAGGTCCACGATGGTTTCCCCATCCAGGGTGGCGGCCATACGGAAAACGCCATGTGTGGAGGGGTGCTGCGGCCCCAGGTTGACCACGATTTGCTGGGTTTGCAGGTCGTCCTCTGTGGGGATGTGTTTCAGGCCGGCGTAGAGGGCCGTCTCCTCTTCGGGGGTCCACTTTTCAGGGTCAAAGCCTTCGGGATAGGCCACGTTCTTGCCAAAGGGCAGGGTATCTTCGATGCGGTGTACCTGTCCAGCAGGCCAGCGGCTCTTGAAGGGCTTGGTTTCTGCTTCGAAATACGGTTCTTTCCAGTCTTTGCGCAGCGGGTGACCGTGGAAACCCTCCCACATCAAAATGCGGCGCAAATCGGGGTGCCCTTCAAAACGGATACCGAGCAAATCCCAGGCTTCGCGTTCCTGAAACTCAGCGCCGGGGTACACGGAAACCAGGGAGGGCACGGTCACGGGGTCTTCGCGAGGCACCTGCACCTTGAAGGTCAGCGGTGCGCCGCCGGTGCTCTGGCTGACGTGGTAGACCACTTCCATCTTGCCTTCGGGCAGGTAGTCCACACCGGTCAGGGAGGCCAGGTAATCGTAACCGTATTCATCTCGCAGGGCAGTGGCAAATTCCACCAGGTGGGCAGCATCTACCACATAGCCCTCATAGCCTTTGCGCGTATCGGGGGTCACCCAATCGCCAAAGCGTTCTTCCAGCGTAGGGGCAAGCGTTTGAACGGACATCAGCGCACACTCCCTTACAGTTCTTCTTCCTGTACCGGCGTTACCGGCTGCAGGGTGAACTGCTTGATTTTCTCGTAGTCACGCGGGTCCATGATGTCCGGTCCCAAAACAGGCACAGGAATCGGCTCACTGGGGCCTTTCTTGTACCAGGGGACTTCTTTCAAGGACTGGCGGTCGATTTTCTCTTGCAGTTTGATGAGGCCGTGCAGCAGGGCCTGCGGGGTGGGCGGGCATCCGGGCACGTACACATCCACGGGGATGTATTTGTCGATGCCGGAGACCACGTTGTACCCCTCCTTGAAGGGGCCGCCACCGGAAGCACAGGCGCCCATCGCCAGGACGTAGCGCGGCTCGGCCATCTGGTTGTAGAGGCGCACAATCTGCGGCACCATCTTCTTCGTCACCGTGCCGGAGACAATCATCAAATCGCTCTGGCGCGGGCTGGGGCGCATGACTTCCATACCGAAGCGCGCCAGGTCATAGCGACTGGCGGCGGTACAAATCATCTCGATAGCGCAGCAAGCCAGGCCGAACATCATCGGCCAGATGGAGTTGCGCCGCCCCCAGTTGTAAATGCGGTCCAGCGTGGTGATTGCCACCGTCCCCTGAAGTTCATCGGGAATTTCGTATCCAGGGGAATTCAACGATTCGCTCATACTGGATTAACCTCCTCGTACCATTCCTGGTAAATTGCGGCAAGGATGGCGTCGTTGGCCAGCGCCGGTTCGTCATCGAAAGCCGGCAAGGCCAGTGTCCATGCATACACCATGTTGAGCGAAACCTGCTCCAAATCCACGTCGGGATGGTGCTCAATGAGCGCCAGGGCAATGGCGTATGGAGAATCCCAGGTCAATCGCTCGTCCATAGGCGTCACGGCGCAATGATACCGCAAAAAAGCCCCGATTTACGAAAACAAATATTTTCATAAATCGGGTATAATGGGGGCATGCACCCCACCCGACAGCAAATACTGGAATACCTGGAACGAAATCAGCGCGCCACAGCAAAGGAATTGAGCCGCGCGCTAAAAGTTACCCCGGCCAATGTGCGTCACCACTTGCGCATCTTGCTGGAAGACAACTGGATAGAACCAGTGGAGACGCGCCGTCCTCGGGGACGCGGACGCCCCACCCAGGTGTACGCGCTGGCCCCGCAATGGCAGGCAGACAACCTTTCGGGGTTGTTGCATGCCCTCTTGAAGCAGATTCCCCCTGAAGGGCGCACCGCGGCCTTCGAATCCCTGTCCAAAGCACTGAGCGACGCGCAGCCTCCTCTCCCCCCGGAACGTCACCTGACGCATCACCTTATCCAGACGGTCAAGTGTCTGAACACGATGCACTACCGCGCCCGCTGGGAGGCACATGCAACCGCGCCGCGCATTCGTCTGAATCACTGTCCCTACGCGGCCATCCTCGAAGCACACCCCGAACTGTGCGAACTGGACGCGCACCTTCTTTCGCATCTACTACATCGTCCGGTACGACAAACCGCCAAACGCGAAAACAGTCCCACAGGGGGACTGTTTTGCCTGTTCGAAATTACGGCATCCTAAGCAGCGACTGCGTTTTCATGCCACCCAAAGACCGCCGCACAGTACAGCACAAAAGCGCACCACACGCTATCGGCCAGGAAAAGGTGCACCAGTTGCATCCAAACCGGCGCCAGCAACAGGAGATTGGTCACTCCGGCCAGAAGTTGCAGGAAAAACAACCCCAGGAGCAGGCGCGCCAGCATACGCTCTGCGCCGGACGGTTTACGTTGCAGGGTTTGCCCCAGGACGAGGAAAAACAAATACGCCCCTGAAAGCGCGGCAATCAGGGGATGAATCACCCGCAAGCGAATGAGGAAATGCGCTGTAGATGAAAAATCCTGACGCATCCCCTCCAATAGCGAGGAGGCGGGGAAGAGGGTATCCCCCAGCGCAGTCACCGCACCACTGGTACCGAGGAACAAGATTGCCAGCAACCCCAGAGCAAACCACGGCAGGCGGCCATCACCGCGCGGCAGGCGCACCGCCTGTCCACCGGAGGCCCACCAGGCCGTTAGCGTAATCGAGGCCAGCAGCAAAAAGGTATTTACCAGGTGCAAGGGCATGGAAATCACGCGCCCCATAGAGGCATCCTGCGCCACCCACTCGAAAAGCACCAGCCCCGCGCCAAGCAGGGATTCGGTAATGATGAACAACATCGTGAACCCGGCCCCCTTGCGTACCAGATGCCCCTTCGGGTAGGCGCGCCAGGCCCACACCACCAACCCGATAACGGCCAGCAGCGCCGCGCCGCTGGTCAGACGGTGGATGAATTCAATCAGCGTCTCCACCGCCGGTGCTCGCGGGATGACTTCGCCGTTACAAGTAGGCCAATGTGCCCCGCATCCCGCCCCAGAGCCGGTAGCGCGCACAAAAGCACCCCACAAAATGACCACAAAGTTGATTGCCAGCACGCCCCAGGCATAGCGTGCATATCCGGGCAGCGATACTTTTTTGAAGGAAAGCGTCTGTGTCATGGGCAAATTATACTCCTACTCATCTGCGGAGTGGAAGCCCCCCGGCAGGAGAGCACAAAAAAGTTGGTTGACCTGTCCGGCGGTCGGAAACCGCAGCAACAAGTGCAAAACCTGCCTTCGCAGGTTGGCGTTGAGTCGCCACGCAACTCAGTACATACTCTGAGGTGTGTCTGTGACTTGGGTTGCCGGGTTGCATTGCGGAACAGCGCTCCCCCGGCGGGCTGGAAGCCCTGCCTCAGTGCGTGAAAGTCGGCTACCAGCCGACTGCGCAAGATTGTTCCGAACTCCGGCGGGCTGGAAGACCGGCCTCAGTGCGGGAAAGTCGGCTACCAGCCGACGGCAACGACGTGCAGAATTGTTTTATGAGGATGTTATCATCTCTTTCATCCCTTTCATCTTGTGGTCTCTCATCATGACCTGCCTGGAGTTATCATCTCTTTCATCCCTTTCATCTGTGGTCTCTCATCTATGACCTGCCTGGTATGACCTGCCTGGAGTATAATCAGCGCGAACATTCCAAATCCCTGGTTGCAAAGGAGCATTACACACTTATGGAAAACATCATCCACATGTACGGTGCAGACTGGTGCCCGGATTGTCGCCGTGCCAAACGCTTTTTTCAAGATTACGGTATCGAGTACATCTGGCATGATACAGATAGTGACCCAGAGGCTGCGGCCTTCGTACGCGAAGCCAACAACGGTCGCCGCGTCATTCCCACCATTGTTTTTCCCGATGGCTCTATGCTTGTTGAACCAAGCAATGCGGAACTGGCCGCCAAAACTGGAGTAGAACTGTAAAGCATGCCCGAAATTCTGATTGTAGAGGATGAACGCGCGTTGCAGGAAACCCTGGCCTACAACCTGGAACGCCAGGGTTTCCGCGTACGCTGTGCGGCTGATGGCTGGGAAGCCGTCCAAAGCGTCCAGGCTGCGCCCCCAGACCTGATAATCCTGGACCTGATGCTCCCTGGCATGGATGGCTTTGCCGTATGCCGCGCCCTGCGACCAGCATACAAAATGCCGGTCTTGATGCTCACCGCCAGAGACGCGGAACAAGACCGGGTACGCGGCCTGGAAGTCGGCGCAGATGATTACCTGACCAAGCCCTTCAGCATGCAGGAACTGATAGCGCGCGTCAAGGCGTTGCTGCGCCGCGTGGCAATGGATACCAACCAGGAAGCACACTTTTCGACGAAGCACCTGGTCTCCGGTAACCTGGTGATAGATGCCGACCGACACGAGGTGCGGCTCGACGGCAAGCCATTGGCGCTCAAGCCGCGCGAATACGACCTGCTGCTGTATCTGGTACAACATCGCGGGCAGGCCCTATCGCGAGAACAAATTTTACGTCAGGTATGGGGGTGGGATTACACAGGCAACAGCCGCACGGTAGACGTGCATGTCCGCTGGCTGCGCGAGAAAATCGAGAGCAATCCGCGCGAACCAAAACGCATCATCACGATACGCGGTGCAGGGTATCGTTTCGACGAGTGATACCGCGCCACAAACGCAGACCACGTCCCCGCAAGTGTGTGATTTTCCGGCGCACCGCACTCACGCGCAGCACCAGCAACAGCACAATAACCGCCGTATACCCCAGTGGACGGCCAACATCCCCGCTCAACCCCAGAAAATTCCCCTTGACAACCCAAAAATAGTGCACCAACACCAGCAATGCAGCGGGATACACCAGTCGGTGCAGTGCTTTCCAGCGGCGTCCCAGGCGAACCATCCACCAGCGGTGGGAGGTCAAAGCCAACGCAACCAGGACAATCATCGCCAAAGCCCCAACCCACACGTAGGGCTTGGACCCCACGTCCAGGTGCAAGGCTGCCCAATCCAGGCCATAATCCACCCACACAAAAAAGAGCAGGTGCACAGTTGCCCAGACAAAGGCATACAACCCCAACGGCCGTCGCCAGGGAAGGACAAAACGCCAGCCAAAGAGGGTATTGAGCGGGGTACAGGCCAAAGAAAACGCCAGTATGGTCAACGCAGTACGCCCAGAAAATTGGGTGGCCGCCTGGATGGGATTGATACCCAGGTTACCGCTTTGCCATGCCCAGACCAGCCAGAGGCCGGGGAGCCAGGCGGCCAGGTGCGGCCAAAACCGGCGTTTATTCATCATATTACTGAAAAACGTCATCAAAAATTCCGTTGCAGGTCCATGCCATCGTACAAGTGCGCCACTTCTTCGGCATACCCGTTGAACATCAAAGTCTCTCGGCGGTGGCTTTCTCCGATACGCCGTTCCGTGGCCTGCGACCAGCGCGGATGGTCTACCTGCGGGTTGACATTGGCATAAAAACCGTACTCGTCGGGAGCAACCGTGTGCCATAGCGTATCCGGCGGGAATTCGGTCAATTCGATTTTCACCACGGCCTTGATACTCTTGAAACCGTACTTCCACGGCACCACCAGCCGCAACGGCGCCCCACTCTGTGGGGGCAAGGGAGCGCCGTACAGGCCGGTTGCCATCAACGTCAAATCGTGCATGGCCTCGTCCAGGCGTAACCCTTCGGTATACGGCCAGGGGTAAAACCTGCTTTTCTGGCCAGGCATTTTTTCCGGGTCGTATAGCGCTTCGAAGCGCACATACTTCGCGCTGGACATCGGCTCAACGGCTTTCAACAAGGCTGCCAGCGGAAAGCCCTGCCACGGAATGACCATAGACCAGGCCTCTACGCAGCGCAGGCGGTAGATGCGCTCTTCCTGGGGAAAAGTTTTGAGCAAATCTTCCAGGCCAAAGGTGCGCGGTTTATGAACCAGGCCGCCTACTTCCACCTGCCAGGGCGATGTGGGGAAATCCTGCGCTTTCTCGGCCACATCTTCCTTTCTGGTGGTAAATTCGTAGTAGTTGTTGTAATGGGTAATCTGGTCGTAGGTATTGAGCGGGTCCCCCAGTTCATCGGTTTGCGCGCTAACCGAAGTTTTCACCGCGGCCGGGGCCCCCTCACTGGAGGGAGTGCCGCCACATGCCGCGGCCAGCAGCGCTCCAGCGCCCAGCAGACCAGCGGCCTTGAGAAATTCACGGCGAGAAAGATAGGTTTCGTATGGGGTGATTTCGGATGGAGATACGGGTTTCATCGGGGTTTCCTCCTGAACAACCAAGAACACCCCTACTATACCCTGTTTCCTCCACTTTTTAGATTAAGGTCTGCTAACAGTCTCCCCCAGGGATTCCAAATCGGGGCGCAAACCATCCAGCAAGGCACGCTGCTCTGGCCAAAACATGGGAGGCAGAGCATCCAGCGGGAACCAGGCACAGCGGTAATCGTGGTGGGCATCCGTAGGACGGCCTCCGGGATGAGGACATTCAAACAAAAAGTAATGCGTCACCTGCCAGCGGGTTTTGCGAAAATTCAGGCGTTCCCGCACCCCCAACGGACGCAGCAGAAGCAGGTTTCGCAGCCCCGCTTCCTCCAGAATTTCCCTGCGGGCAGCCTGCTCCAGGGTTTCCCCGCGCTTGACTCCCCCCTTGGGTAAAATATAGTGCGAAAAGCCGGCCTCGACCACCAGGGCAACCAGTATTTGCCCCGCAGCGCGGCGAACCACCACCCCACCGGCAGATACACGCTCTCGCATACCTGCCGGCTTGTGATACCAGGTTTCATCAATCATCGGATTGCGCGCCCAGGGGTACGATAGCGACCTCGGTCTCCATCACCTCGGCCTGCAGCCTGCCGCCAGAAAGTTCCTGCAGGGCGCTCTGGTACGTATCCAGCCTATCCACCGGCAGGCGGATGGTAAGGGTGACATCCACACCAAAATCGCTATCCAGTACTGCGCCGCCATGCACAGGGGTAAGGTCGCGTACCCGCTCATACAGCGAATAAGGCACAGCCAGCAAAAGCGTGTGCGCCAGCACTTTACGGGCGCGGGGTGTACGCGCCAACACTTCCTGTACCGCCTGAGTGTAGGCGCGCACCAGTCCGCCTGTGCCCAGTTTGGTGCCGCCAAAATACCGCGTTACCACAACAGCCACATCCCCCAGGCCGCTGCCACGCAACACGGTCAACGCCGGCCGTCCCGCCGTCCCGGAAGGTTCCCCATCATCACTGCTGTGCGCAATCACCGAATCGCCATACCCTACCAGGTAGGCAGGCACGTTATGTGTAGCATCCGAAAATTCAGCCCGAATACGCTGAATGAAAGCCCTGGCCGCCTCGACATCGAAGACGGGGGCCAGGGTAGCAATGAAGCGCGAGTTGACCACCGTAATTTCGTGGCGTACCTCGCGTGCGGGTACAGGATACGAAGTAAACGCCGGCACAATTCTCCTATGGTTTACGAAGCATTTTCATCCCTACCACGACCGGGATGGCAACGAAAATCACCCCCAGACACAACGAGGCCAATCCCATCATCAAGGCTGCCTGAGGGTCATTGCTGCCGAAAACATCAATCTCCGCGCCGGGGGCAAAAGCAGCCACGGCAGAGGTAGCCCCTAGACACAAGCCAAACAACCCTGGGCAGCCACACAACAACGTTGCCGCCAATGTGGCAAGGATACCTTTGGTTTTCTCGTCCATTTTATCACCTCCGGTGAACTCAACGGGCGACTTGCATGATACGCCCTTTCGGAATGTACAATACCTGCCCAACAAATAGCGTATCCGGTGTGCTCAAACCATTGACTTCAATCAAGTAAGCCACGTTGGCCCCATAACGTGCCGCGATGCGCGTCAGGTTATCCCCATCAGAAACCATGTACATGCGGCCAGCGCGTACCTTGAGCGCCACACATAACTCTTGCCCCGGATAGATAATATCGGGGTTGGGTAATGGATTTAATGCCATCAAAACCAGGACGTTCATGTTATACTTCGCGGCAATCTGGCTTAAATCTTCTCCACGCACCACGGTATGCCACGTCTTGCATAATTCACGCGGGTCGGTGATTTTTTCTGCTGCTGCAGCGGGGTACGATGCAAACATCAGGCCGATAATCACCAATCCCAAAACGATAGTCTTCCACCAGCGTTGCATAAAACACCTCCTGAACGTAGGAATCAAAAAAGCATATTACTTTGATTATAGACATTTTTCACCCAAAAGCAATTACAAAACATTGCAGTCTCCAGAGGAATTTCCCCCCATGAGTCCAAAAGAAAGCACCTCACAACGCAAATTCTGGCTGGCTCTTTTCACAGTCATCATCCTGCTTATGGGTGCCTGTCCATTTATTCAGGATTTCCCCGTCAGCGATTTGTTGCCCGTAGATTCGGGAACACCCGGAGGGGGTACCACCCCCAACAACGGTTCCCCCCAGAAAACGGCTACCGCTCCCCCTGGGGCAGTCGCGCCCGATGATTGGCGCGCCATCCCAGGCACGGAGTGCATCCCGCAAAACAACCAGGGCGTCCTGGCACAGGTCGTCCGCGTGGTGGATGGCGACACCATCAAAGTGGATATCGGCGGCCAGAAATACACCGTGCGCTACGTGGGCGTGGATACTCCCGAAACCGTTGCCCCCAACCGCCCGGTGGAATACATGGGGCCGGAAGCCTCCGCCAAAAACAAGGCGCTGGTCAGCGGCAAACAGGTCATCCTGGTCAAAGACATCTCCGAAACCGACAAGTACGGACGCCTGCTACGCTTCGTCCTCGTGGACGGCATCTTCGTCAACCGCGAACTGGTGCGCCTCGGCTATGCGCAAACCATCACTTACCCGCCCGATATCTCCTGCAAAGACACCTTCCGCGAAGTTGAAAAGCAGGCCCGCGAACAGCAAATCGGCTTATGGGCACCCAACGAAAAATTCGCCCCCTGCGATTGCAACGGCCCAGACCTGGATTGCAAGGATTTTGACACGCAGGAGCAGGCGCAGTTATGTTTTGATTACTGCGGCGGCCCTCAAGAAGACCCCTTCCACCTGCACCGCGG
>DAOTWV010000216.1:0-2750 GCA_034435695.1 Anaerolineales bacterium
GCCGAAACGGAAGTGTTGGAGATGCGCCCCTCGCGCTCCAAGCCGCACCTGGGCATCGTGCGCCTCAAGCATTGGGGCAAGAAACCGGATGGTACCGTGGTCGTGGAACTGGAGCGTACCGTGCTCTTTCGCCGCCGCCCTGAGCGTTGACCTGTAACGCAACTGCTGGCCAGTTGTGGCCGTAACGCAACTGCTGGTCAGTTGCGACCCTTTGAGCCATTTTCGAGGAGAGTTTGTCTCATGCCCGCACGACGTGCTTTACTTTACATGCCCGGCGATGACATGCACAAAATCCGCAAGGGCGCTGCCCTGGGCGTTGATTGCATGTGCATGGATTTGGAAGATGGCGTCGCCTTGAATCGCAAACAAGCCGCCCGCCAGACCGTCGCAGAAGCCCTGCAAACCCTGGATTTTGGCAGCACCGAATATCTGGTGCGCATCAACCCGGTTGGCTCCGGCCTGGAAGAAGATGACCTGGCTGCCGTCCTGCCACACCGCCCGATGGGCATTGTGGTGCCCAAGGCCGAAAGCGGTGAGGCCTTGCGCTGGGTGAGCGCCAGCATCGCGGAAGCAGAAGGCCGATATGGGTGGCCTGCCGGCGCGATTCGCCTGATTGCCATTGTCGAAACCGCCCTTGGCGTGGTCAATCTGCGGGAGATTGCCGCCGCAGATGCGCGCCTTGACGCCCTGGTGTTTGGCTCCGAGGACTTTGCCGGTAGCGTAGGCGCGGTGCGCACCCCCGAAGCGTGGGAAGTCTTCTATGCGCGCAGCGCGGTGGTCACACACGCCGCGGCTTTTGGACGGCAGGCGATTGACATGGTGTGTGCCGATTTCCGCGACCTGGAACGGGTACGCCGGGAGGCAGAGGAGGGCGCTCGCCTGGGGTTCACGGGCAAGCAAATCATTCACCCGGCGCAAATTGCCCCTGTGCAGCAGGCTTTTACCCCCACCGATGAGGCCATTGCTGCCGCGCGCCGTCTGGTAGAGGCTTTCGAAGCCCATCAGGCCAGAGGCACCGGGGCCTTTGCCGTGGATGGTGCGATGGTGGATGCACCGATGATTAAAGCCGCACAGCAAATCCTTGCCAGGGCACGGGCAGCAGGCAAAATCTGATTGCCCTGGGGCACAGGATTGTGCTACCAGAGGCTGAACAAATTGCGCAACAGGGCCTCGGCCGGTTTCCCAAAAACCGATGCGCCGGGGCCTTGCAGATTCCCCGCCGGGTATGTGCCGCGTACAAAGAAGCCATCCACCCAGGGACGGTTTTCCACTGTGAAAGCCAATGCCTGTAAGGCGCGAACCTGCATATCCAGGTCTACGGGCAGGCTTTGCAGCCCTGCGGGAGGCAGCAGCAACCTTTCTGCTGGCAGACATCCGCCTTCGGGGGCGGGGATACAACCCTGGATGCTCCCGACAGCCGAAGGGACGTTGACCCCCAGCCAGACCGAAGTCCGCGGCAGGCGGGCGTAAAGCGCGTCGAGATATCCGCCGGCCTGCTCACTCAAGGTGCGCCATCCTGGGGGCGTTTGCTTATCCGTCAAAGGAAGAGACCACAGAATGTAGACCCCATCCACAGCATCCAGGAAGGGAGGCAGGGGGCTTTCCGGGGATGCGTATGGCAGCGCCCAACGCACCTCTCCGGTGTATGCTGCGCGCACCTCTTCGAGCAGAGAGCGCCAACGCGCTTCGGCATCTGGTGGTGCCTGAGGGCTGCCGGGCAGGGCGGGTGAAGTCCAGGGACCGCCCAGGATGAGTGTTTGCACCCCGCTTTGCTCAGCCAGGTAGGCGTGATGCAGGGCAAAGCGGCGGTATGTCTCGAACCACAGAGACCACCATGTCTCATCCAGAGGGGGGCTTTGCCACCATTGGGTTGCCGAAACAGGTGCCTGCGGCTGAGGATAAAGCGCTACGTGCATGCCGCGGCTTTGGGCTTCGAAATTGAGTGTTTTCCATGCGGCGCGGTCGAACCCATCTTCGGTATGAGGCTCCAGCACGGGCGGCTGATTGTGGGTAAAGCGCCATGTAGGAGAGAAAACCACCCACCGGGCATTGTCTTGTGCGGCGCGTTCGAGGGCTTGTGGGTAAAGCGCCGTCCAGGAAGGGTGGTAGGCCGGGGTGAAAGCCAGTCCCGTGGCGAAATAGGGGCCGCGAGAAGCAGGCTCGAATTCGGGCATCCTGTCCTCTCTGGCAGACTGCCACCATTGCCATGTCGTGATGGTTTCGTGCCCTGGGGTGCTGGCCTGACGGACATCCAGCACGTGCCCTGTAGCCAGTGTGCCTGGTGTATCGGCCGCGTCGAGCAAGCCGCATTGGGCATTGCGACAGTAGCGATAGTGCAGCGTCTCCAGACCCTGCCGGGGGCTGAAGATGAAGTACGTCCAGTGGTTGGGTTCCACCTGCCACATGGGAAGCGGCTCCATCCATCCGAAAAGCGAGAGTTGCAGAGTGACCGTTTCGTCCGCGGGGGTTTCGGGTGGTGTGCGCACGTCGAAGGTCAGGTATCCCGGAGGGCCATCGTACCAGGTGGTTATGGTATCCTGGATGGTCGCATCGTGGTCGGGCACCAACAGGCGGCGGGTGCGGAAGGTTCCGTCGGCATTGTGTTCTGCGTTCCAGTAGCCATCTCCCAGGGTGTAGCGGTAATGCAGGTCTGCACCGGCAGGCAGGTGCAGGGTGAGGGTGTGGCGTCCATCCGGCAGGGTGTGCGTAGAGGGCAAAGCAATGGCGGTGTGGCTCATTCCGCCCTGCAA
>DAOTWV010000217.1:0-15636 GCA_034435695.1 Anaerolineales bacterium
GCAGTTGTACCGCCAACGAAGGAGACCGCTTCGCTTTGCTCGCGGTGACACGCCTGGGAGAAATTTTCGGATAGGTTCTTAGTGCTCCCCCCTGACGGGCGCTCGTCATGACACAAACACAGGTAACACTGGTGAAAGGTATTTCTCAACAAGGCGGTATCCCCCATGCCCGGCTCCCCTCGTACCCAACGCACCGAAGCCATCGTACTCACGCACCGCGATTACGGCGAGGCAGACCGTCTGCTGCGTCTGTTCACGCTGCGGCTCGGCAAAGTACAGGCCATCGCCAAGGGAGTGCGCAAGGTGACTTCCCGAAAGGCTGGCCACCTGGAGCCGTTTACGCGCGTCAATTTGCTGCTGGCACGCGGGCGCAATTTTTACATCATTACCCAGGCGGAAACAATCGACGCATACTTACCTCTGCGCGGCGATTTGGAATCGTTGGGGCGCGCGGCGTACGTTATCGAACTGGTTGACCGGTTCACTTATGAGGAGGGGGAAAATGAGGCGTTATACCGCCTGACAACCCGGACTCTGGCGCGCCTGGCCAGAGGGGATATGCCCCCGCTGGTGTTACGCTATTTCGAGATTCGCCTGCTGGATATTCTGGGGTTCCGTCCGCAGTTGTTCGAATGCGTGTTATGCGGGGCAGAAATCCAGCCAGAGGCGCAGTTTTTCTCGTCATCCCACGGAGGGGTGGTTTGCCCGCGAGAACACGCGCCCACCCCAGGGCTGCGGCCTGTTTCCCTGGAGGCGCTGCGGTATCTGCGTCATCTGCAACGCAGTGCATATCCCCAGGCACAGCGCGCCAATCCCCCTCAGGAAGTGTGGAGAGAAATGGAAACACTGATGGAGCATTATCTGACGTTTTTGCTGGAACGCAGTTTGAATACCCCCGGCTTTCTGCGCAAAGTCAAGAAGCCATAACACCGGAGCGGCCAATCCTGTACGGACTGGTCGCTCCGAATTTATACCAACTGCAAGGCCAGCAGGCCAATCAATAAACCGAGAAAAGCGCCTGCGAGGATATCCGAGAGGTAGTGCACCCCCATGGCAACGCGCGCCAAAGCCACCAGCGGAGCCCAAAGGCACAACAGTATCCCCAGCCACAAGGGGCCAATGCCGAGGGTGAGTACGGCCAGCAAAACAGCCCGCGCCGCGTGCCCGGAGGGAAAGGAGTGTGGGTCGGTGCTACGGTAAATCTGCCCCCACTCGCCTTCAGGACGGCGACGGCGCACCGTAAACTTGATGCTCAGCACAATGAGGGCGGTAATTGCGATGGCAGCCAGCAAGGTCAATGCCCAGGTGCGCCAAAAGCCCTGCTGAGCCAACGCCAGTGCTGCCAGGGCAAGTCCCCAAAACCAGGAATCGCCGGAGTGCGCCAGGAGTGCAGCCAGAGTGCGGAGAGCGCCGGGCTTCTCGGCTATGCGCATCTCGCGGGAAAGACGTTCATCCCATTGCAAGAAAGCATTCATACGACCCGCGCAGTGCGACGCGCCAGGTCGGCGCGTAAAATCTCCAGTTGGAAGGGTTTGTCCACGTCCATGCCCATCTCGGCATAGGGGGAGACCAGGGCTTTGCCCGTCAGATTCAGGCGATTGCACACTCGCTGAATGGCCGCATCCAGGCTAAGTTGCCGGAGGAGGAGCAGCAGCAGGGTATCGTAGCCCACGAGGGCAGCCTGCTTGAAAACGTTTTTGCGTGACTCGATAACTTTATCCCAAAATTCGGTATTGCTGTGCGCCAGGGAGAGGCGAAAGGCATTGATGTCGCCGCCACACACGGTCATGTCTTTGAGGTGAGTGTAACTGCGGCGCGAGCCAGGGAAACGCGCCTCCATGACGTGCTTTTGGATGATGGTATAGCAGGCATCCACCTGGGCAGCGAGGACTTGCTGCGCCAGCCAATCCACCATTTCGCCGGTAATAGCCGGGATATCCGAGGAGACGATGAGAGCATACTCGGTAGAGGCGTCGCGTTGCAGAATGCGGTCTGCCCCTGCCAGAATGTTATCCACCATGTGCCCTTGCGAGGGCATAAAGGTCACCGGTTTTTCACTGGTGATGGGGGCTTCGGCATCCAGCCCAACCAGTACGATATGGTCTACGTGGCGGGCATCGTTCAGTGCGTCCAGCACCCACTGTATCATGGGTTTGCCAGCCACATCAACCAGGGCTTTGGGTTGTCCCTGGGTGGCTTCGTACAGGGGTTCGCCGGGCTGCGGCACGCCGCCGGCCGTGACAATGGCATCCATTTCAATTCAACTCCCGAATCTGGGGCTTGAATCCCAATTCATCAATCAGTTCGTTCAATTCGGCGCGTGTTAGAGGACGCCCCTTGCCAGAGACAGCAATCAATGCGGCTTCCATCATGTTGGTGCCAAAGGAACGGCCATCCAGTACGGGGGTGGTGGTGAGCAGGTACTTGACTCCGGCCTGGCGGAAGAGTTCCACATCGTGGTCGGTGGTGGTATTGGTGGCAATGATTTTGCCATTCAGGTGTTCGGGCATGTGCCGGCGGACATAGTGGCAATCTCCGGCGATAACCGAGGCCCATTGGTAGTATTTCGTCCACTTAGGGATGCGCTGTTCCTGCTTTTCTCCGGTGGGATACAGCCACTCGAAGGGGAGAAAACCTGCGGGCGGGGCAAACACCGCGGCGAATTTGCGCACCGTTTTGATGTTGCGGAAGGCGATGGGCAGCCCAAGGCCAAACATCACATCCCCAAAGACACATTCAAAGCCGCCATTGACAAAGGACATTGCCATGCCCCAGCGGTCTACTGCGACAGTGACGAAGGCGCGGCGGCCAACCTGATTGAGGTAGTCGCCTACTTCGGCTTCCAGCGTTTCCACGATGCGGTATTCCAGGGTGTTTTTCAGGCCGGCCCCGTCCACCACAGGCGTGTGCTTGACGTCCTTTATCATTTTCCATACCGGACGGAGGGGGTAGAGGGTGGTATCCACCATCAGGCCGAGGTCTGCCCCTCCCAGGCCAAAGGCATCTACCTTGCCATCCAGTTCACGGAACAATTGGGCGGCTTTTTCCATGTCGCCATCGGTACCGATGCGCTCTATGCGCACTTTTTCACCAAGCAATTCGACTTCCACAGCCTTATCGCGCTTGGATGAACCAATACTGATGCTTACTGCACGTTTCATAATGAACCCTCCAGGATAAGAGATAAGAGAAAGGGCGGTTTTACCAGAAAACCGCCTTGAATGTACCACAAAATCGAGAGAACGTGCCAGGATTTGGCCATCAATTTTTGCCCGCCATAGCCATCACCAGGCGTTTGATGCTCACTTTACCACCCGCCAGGAGCCGCTGCCCCTGGAAAACGCCGGCGGCAGCGCGCAGCAGGAGATAATCGCTGCCGAGAAGCAACAGACTGGCCAACACAGGCTGCCACCAGGGCACCACGGTAGCCGCCATGCGCATCACCAGAGTCATGGGTGCCGTGGGGGGGATGAAGGAAAGCGCAAGGGCAAGGGGACTGTTGGGCGATTCGATGATAATTGTGTTGAGCATGATGGGAACTATCGCAGGCATCACGACCAGCATGCTGACCTGCGAGGCTTCACGAGCCGTATCTGCAAGTGCGCCAGCCGCAGCCATGACACTGCTATTGAAGAAAAACCCCAAAAGAAAGAGCAGGATACTCCAACCAACCAGCGCACCAGGCACGCGCACGCCCCCCAGAAAGCCCGGCAGTGCTTGCGCCCCCAGAATGGAAAGCACAAACGCACTCCCAAACCAGAAAGTTGCTTGAAAAAGCCCCAATGCAGCCAGCGCCAGGATTTTTCCTCCCAGAATTTCCTGGGGGGTAATGGATGTCAGTAATGTTTCCAGCACGCGGTTGCTTTTCTCTTTGCTCATGCTGTTCAGCATGGTGGTTGCCGTTCCCAAAGTAATGATGTAGAACACCAAACCAAGCGCGTACGGCACGAAGTAACTCCACACATTGGTTTCCATATCTGCTTCAGGAGTCTCGGCCAGCGATACCATCTCTTGCTTCATCAAGGGATTATGCACCAGGCTTGCTTTCATGGGGTCATTCAGAATGGAGGCTGTCAAT
Organism: Anaerolineales bacterium; assembly: GCA_034435695.1. Classification (GTDB taxonomy): domain Bacteria; phylum Chloroflexota; class Anaerolineae; order Anaerolineales; family DRKV01; genus DRKV01. Next base: position 4,079 of record DAOTWV010000217.1, read on the forward strand.
AGCCACTCCAGGTAGTCTTTGGGGTCTCCCTCTTCCGTTATGTCCAGTTTCCCCTGGACGTAACGCGCCTGGCCTGTATGAAGGTAATCCGCGGGAATGGTGGCAAAAGCAGAGATTTCTCCCTCCCGTAAGGCCTGCAGAGCAGCGTCCTCTGTCGGGTACGTCGTAAATTCGTAAGGAGGTGGAAACGCATCCCAGAAGCGCACCACACCAGCCGGGTCTACCAGACCGATACGGGTCTGGTGTGCAGGTGCAGAAAACAACCTGGTGAAAGTACTCGTCAATTGCGTCGTCTGCCTGCTCCCCAACAGGGTTGCCACTCCCATCATCACATATCCCAGCAGGGGGATGCCCACGGCGCCCACCCAAAAAGAGAATCTGCTGATGGTTTCTTGAATTTCGTTCAGGCAAACCAGCATGGTATTTTTCATCTCACGCGCTCCCCAGCATATCCTGCCAGATTTCACCCAACCGCAGCCGCCGGCCATACTGCAGCATCCCCAGGCGTAACACCCGTCCAGCGAGCCAGAAACTGCCCAGGCCGCATATCCATAAAATGACGACACTGAGCACCAGTTGCCATGCGGGCACCGTACCAAAACTCAGGCGCAGCACCATCGTCATGGGCGCAGTCAGGGGGAAGAGGCTCAACCCAACGCTTATCGGGCTGTTGGGAGCGCTTATCAGCGTCCCCAGGAGAACGAAAGGCAGCATGAGAGGCAGGGTAACCAAACTGGTGAGTTGCTGTCCTTCGCTGGCGTTGCTCAAAGTAGCCCCAATGGAAGCCATCAAACCACACACCATCAAGAAAGCCGGGGTGAGCACCATGAGGATGCGCCCCATCAGCCCCCAATCCACGTCCAACGGCGGCAGGGTGGGCACAGAATGGCGTACGAAAAGAAAAGCCACGCCCCCCATCAGCAGCCAGGCCACCACCTGAGTCATCCCCACCCCCAGGATGCCGACCACTTTCCCGGTCATCATTTGCTCTGGCGAAATGGATGTGGCCAGAATTTCCATGGTACGGTTTTCTTTTTCATCCACCACAGCACGCATCAGGTAGCCGCTGACAATGAACAAACCAACGTACAACACCACGCCGGTGATAAATGGCACCAGAATTTTGACCAGGGTATCCTTCAAAGCCTGGACGTCACTTTTATCCAGCATAACGGTCTCCCATTCGGTGCCTGCCAGGGCGCGTTGGGCCACCTCAGGAGGATACGCGGCCAGCAAATTGACGCGCACGAAAGCCTTGAATTGCCGCTCGCCAGCCTCACGGATTTTTTGCCGATAGACCACCTTAACCGCGCCTCCCTGCAGGTAATCTTCTGGCAACACATAGTAGCCGCGGATTTCTTTTGCATCCAGGGCGGCACGCGCCTGATTTTCATCCGCAAAAGGCACAAGGGGAACGGGATCGTAGGGGGAGTCTTCTTCCTGCGGTGCTGGCAGAGCAGCCGCCAGCACCCCGCTGTGGTCTACGTAGCCAATTGGGGTGGTGTCATTTTCCATGTGGGCCATCACCAGCCCAATGCCGATGCTGACCAGAATCCACAGCGGCACACTAAGCAAGGCAATCAAAAAGCCGCGCCGCAACACATTGCGCTTGTATTCGTAGGATGCCACCTGCCAGAATGCGTTCATACACTCTCTGCCTCCCGGTTACGCGTCACCACCCGGATGAAGATTTCATCCAGGGAGGGGGCGGCCACCTCGAAACGGTCCAGAGGAATACCTGCCTCCACCAGGGATTGCAGCACCGTTTGGGGCGTGTGCTCCTCCCCCAGGGTGAGTCGCCACGTTCCGTTCTTCTGGTGGGTTGCCGTTACCCCTGGGATTTCCGGCAGGTTCACAGGAGATTGAATAAGCACCGTATTGCCCATGAAAGGACGGCGAATCTCTTCCAAAGTCCCGTAGAGCATGACATTCCCGTGGTCAATCAAGAGCAAGCGGTCGCACAGGGCTTCCACCTGGTGCATCATGTGCGTGGACATGATGATAGCCGTTCCCTGCGCCCGCAATTCATCCATCAACTCTTTGACCATTTGAGTGTTGACAGGGTCGAGGCCGCTGAAGGGTTCATCCACAACCAGCAGTTTGGGGTGGTGGGCAATGGTAGCAATGATTTGCGCCTTCTGCTGCATCCCTTTGCTGAGTTCCTTGACCTTTTTCTTGCGGTGCTCATACAGGTCAAAGCGCTCCAGGTACTCCCGTAAACGGGCGTTGGCTTCTTTACCGCGCAACCCTTTGAGCGCGGCAAGATAGCGCAAAACCCGCTCCAGGGGAGCATCCTGGTACAGGCCACGTTCCTCCGGCATATAGCCGATGAGCGCCTTTTTGTCTTCGTTCATCGCCCCCCCAAAGATAGCCACTTCACCGCTATCTGGTTTGAAAATATCCAGCATGATGCGGATAGAGGTGGTTTTTCCCGCGCCGTTTGGCCCCAACATGCCAAAAATTTCCCCGGCTTCGACCTCAAACGAAACATCTTTCACAGCCTGCACCTTACCAAAACGCTTGGAAATGTGAGAGACGCTGACAACTGGCATGGATATTGCTCCTTTGTAGTTTTGCGGTACAATCAACACATGAATCTGGACGCCCTGCACGCCGCACTGGGGAATCTGCCCCTGGGCGCGTTACGGTACTTTCCACGGACGGGTTCCACAAATGACGTTGCGCTGCGCTGGGGAGCAGCAGGCGCCCCCGATATGGCAACGGTCATTGCCAACGAACAAACCGCTGGCCGGGGACGCGCCGGTCGTCAATGGCATACCCCTGCGGGCACCGCCCTGGCTGTCAGCGTACTGTTACGGGCAGAGGCCTTTCCCGTCCTCCCGCAAGGGGATGCGGTATTACGCCTGACCGGGCTGGGGGCGCTCAGCATTTGCCTGGCGTTGCACAGCGCATGCGGCCTGGAAGCCCAGGTCAAATGGCCAAATGACGTACTGCTTCAGGGCAAAAAAGTCGCTGGTGTACTGACCGAACTTTCCTGGACTGGTGAAACCTGGCAATACGCGGTCATCGGCATGGGCGTCAATGTACACGCTGGCTCTCTTCCCCCCGCCGAACGACTGCGTTTCCCGGCCACCAGTATCGAACACATCACAAAGTGCCGCGTGCAGCGCACAAAAGTATTATACGAGATTTTACATCATCTGGTTACCTGGCGCGCCCGCATACACACCCCAAAATTCCTGCACTTGTGGGAAGCACACCTGGCCTGGCGCGGCAGCGAGGTAACCCTCTCGCAAGCAGATGGACGCCCGATAGTGCATGGGCGCTTGCTGGGGCTGGATGAAAATGGAGCACTGCGACTGCAAACTGCCGAGGGAATCCGCAGCATGCGGCTTGGCGAAATGCACTTGCGCCAGGAAACACTCTCATAACGAAAATCGGCAAAGCACAGGCCTGCTTCGATGAACGGGTGTGCACAATCCGCGTGTTTGCCACGTAACCGAAATTTTTGTCTTACCCCACTCTGGTAAACATCAAGACAGCCGCGCACCTTCGTGTCCCACCCCCTGAGGCACAAGACAGGCAGCGTGCATTCCCTGCATCCCCGACCAATTTTCCCCTGGAGGTTGCCATGTCCCTGGATGAGTTTCGCACTGACGATTTTTTCTCCGATGAGGAAGACGACGCGCAAGATGGCTTTCCCCTGGAGGCTGTCATTCCGGAAGCGGAGGCCCCCCGTCTTGAACGCACACGACGCAGCGGGAATTTTTTGGGTATGACGCCTCCCCAGCGAGCCGTGCTGGCCGTCCTGCTCTTCATGGAAGTGTGTGCGTTAAGCCTCTTCATCCTGGTTGCCACCGGGCGCGTGGTTCCACCCGGCATGTACTAAAAGCGCCTCACAGGAGCGCATTACAAGGCGGCATGACCGCCACCTGCCCTGATACCCACCAAAGGGCAGCCATATCCTGAGCAACCCAAAGGGATGGCCTCTCTGGACACGCCCCCGGAGCCTGCCGGGTGCGTGTGGAATACCATCACGGAACGTATTTTTGGGTGTCTCCCCGAAAAATGGTTGCTGTGGTGTCGCGGCGAGAAAAGCCGCAACGCACATTACGCTTCTCAAACGGAAAGAAGCCGCACAGAGCCAGCCGCGGCGCTTTGGAAAGCGGTGACACGTTGCCACAGGCCAGGCGAAGGCGTTTTGCCGCACCCCATCCCGATATTCCGTTATCAGCCCATTTTTTTCGCTCCCCACCTCATGAGTTTGCCTCCACGGCCATCATTGCGCATCCGATTACTGTACCTGTGGCGTAAACTTCTGCCCCCGCTTTCGCCTAAAGAACGCGGCGATGTCCAGGCACAGTTGCGCGCTGCCGCCAGCCCAGATTTCGATTACTTCGTGCTGGTCATCCTTTCCAGCATCATCGCCACCCTGGGGTTGCTCACCAATTCCGCAGCCGTCATCATCGGGGCTATGCTGGTGGCTCCGCTCATGTCGCCAGTTATCGGCGTCGGACTGGCTTCTGTGGTGGGAGATGAAGTGTTGCTGCGCGATTCCTTCACGGCCTTGCTACGGGGGATTTTACTGGCTATCGGTCTGGCCACGTTGTTTACCATCTTCAACACCCGGCTACCGCTGGTCATCCTGCGAGACCCGCTCCCCCAGGAAATCCTGGCACGCACACACCCCAGTCCCATAGACCTGACCATCGCCCTGGCAGGCGGGCTGGCTGCGGCCTTTGCACTGGCGCAACCCCAAATTTCCGCCGCCTTACCTGGGGTAGCGATTGCCACCGCGCTCATGCCGCCGTTATGCACGGTAGGAATCGGCCTGGCGTTGGGAGAATGGCGCGTTGCCGGCGGAGCCATGTTGCTCTTCGTCACCAACCTGATTGCCATTGCCTTCGCCTCCATGCTGGTCTTCAGCGCCCTGGGCTTTCGCTCTTACGCTGAGGAAAGCATCCCCGTGCAACGTAATCTGCGTATCTCGGCCTTGCTGACCCTGCTCCTGCTCGTCCCGCTCACCTATCTGTCCTACAAAGCCTTCCAACAGGGGTCTCGTGATTACCTCATTCGCCAGGTAGTCAGCGAAGCCGTCAACGCTGAACCGGGCATTGAACAGGTGGACATGCAGTATTTCGACCAGGATGATTTGCTCCAAATCCACATTACCATACGTTCCGACCACGCACTGCGGTATGAAGAAACCAAGCGCATGCAAAGCGCCATTCTCAGCGGTTTAAGTGGATTGCAAAACACCCAGCGTATCGGCATTTCGTTCAACCAGATTCTGGTAGAACGCCTGGACCCCGAAATTCCTCCCACCCCTACGCACACACCCACACCTACAGTCACCAACACCCCTGGCCCCAGCCCGACGCCGACGCCAACGCGTACCGCCACCCCCACAGCCACGGCCACCTCCACCGAGACCCCAACCAGCACGCCCACCAATACCCCTACCAACACCCCCACCAACACCCCCACTCCCGTCGAGGGCCGCGCCTTCAACGTCATCTTCCCCGGCTTGCAAATGCGTCAATGGCCAGCAGGCCCCATCATCGGCACGCTCAGCCCCTATCAGCATGTCACCATCCTGTACGGGCGGGAGGTCGTCAATGGCCTGGTATGGATTGAAATCGTGGATGATGAAGGCCGCCGCGGCTGGATTCCCGAAGCCTACATTTTCCCCTTCACGGCCACCCCTGCCCCTTGAGCAGGTACATGCCCAGGCAAGGGCACCCATCCTCCCATTCCACAAAACTCCAGGGGATGTACACATTCGCCGCGTTCGTGAGGGGTGAGCCTCCACCGTTTCTTACACGCATCTAACGCACATCAGCATTTCCAAAACAGGCGCAATGTTATAATTTTTTGCGTCACAACGTCCCAAAAGGGCGTCTTTTTCCTTATGTGTAGATAAAGAGAGGCCACGCATGATGCGATTCGACCGTTTTACCGAGCGAGCACAGGAAGCCGCTCAACGCGCTGCAGAAATCATTCAGCGCTACGGGCACAATCAAATTGACACCGAACATATCCTCCTGGCGCTCATAGAGCAACCGGATGGGGTCATTTCCCAGATTCTGGAAATGCTCAACGTAGATACCCAGGCGCTCTCCGAAAGGCTGGATTACATCCTGCGCACCAGCCCCAAAGCCAACATCTTCGGTGGGGGCGCAGGCCAGATATTCATCACTCCACGCGTCAAGCGCATCATTGACCTGGCTAACGAGGAAGCCAACCGCCTGAAAGACGAGTACATCTCCACTGAACACATCTTCCTGGCCATCCTGAGTGAGCGCAGCACCCCTGCAGCCCGGCTACTGGAGGGCGCTGGCGTCACCCGCGAGCGGGTGTACGAAACCATTCAGCGCATCCGCGGCGGACAACGCGTGACCGACCGTCAGGCCGAAACGCGCTACCGCACCCTGGAAAAATACTCCAACGACCTCACCAAAGCCGCCCGCGAAGGCAAACTGGACCCCGTCATTGGGCGGGATGCCGAAATTCTGCGCCTCATCCAGATTTTGTGCCGCCGCACCAAAAACAACCCCGTGCTGATAGGCGAAGCCGGCGTAGGGAAAACCGCCATCGTGGAGGGGCTGGCACAAAAAATCGCCAGCAACGATGTACCCGAAATCCTGATTGGCAAGCGCATCGTCTCTCTGGACTTGAGCGCCATGATTGCGGGGTCGCGCTTCCGAGGGGAATTCGAGGAACGCCTGAAGGCCGCCATAGACGAGGTCAAACGCGCCGAGGGCGAAATCATTCTCTTCATTGACGAGTTACACACCGTCGTAGGGGCAGGCGCTGCCCAGGGCGCTATGGATGCCTCCAACATGCTCAAACCAGCCCTGGCGCGCGGCGAGTTGCAGTGCGTCGGCGCTACTACCCTGGACGAGTACCAGCGCTACATCGAAAAGGATGCCGCCCTGGAACGCCGCTTTGCTCCCGTCTACGTCGAAGAACCCTCCGTAGAGGACACCATCGAAATGCTGCACGGCTTGCGCGACCGGTATGAAGCCCACCACAAAGTGCGTTTCTCCGACGAAGCCCTGGTCGCCGCTGCCCGTCTCTCAGACCGCTACGTTACCGAGCGCCACCTTCCCGATAAAGCCATCGACCTGATTGACGAGGCCGCATCCAAGTTGCGCGTCGCCCTGTATTCCTTGCCACCTGATTTGAAAGAACTCAAAACGGAAATCGACCGCCTGGCTGCCGAAGAAGAGCAGGCCGGTTTGGAACGCGATTACGAGCGCGCCGCGCAAAAGAAAGCCGAGCGCCTGCGCCTGGAACAGCAATTCAACACCCGGCGTGATGCCTGGGAAGCCGAACACCAACTCGACGAAGTGGTAGATGCCAGCGACATCGCCGAGGTGGTTGCCCAATGGACGGGCATCCCCGTCCACCAGATGTTGGAAACAGAGGCCGAAAAACTGCTGCACATGGAAGACCGGCTGCGCGAACGCGTCATCGGACAGGACGAAGCCATCCAGGCCATCTCCGATGCCATCCGCCGCGCTCGCTCTGGCCTCAAAGACCCGCGACGCCCCATCGGCTCGTTCATCTTCATCGGCCCATCCGGTGTCGGGAAAACCGAACTCGCCAAGGCACTGGCGGAATTTCTCTTCGATGACGAGGACGCCCTGGTACGCATCGACATGAGCGAGTATCGGGAACAGCACACGGTTTCGCGGCTCTTTGGCGCCCCTCCGGGCTATGTAGGCTACGAAGAGGGCGGCCAACTTACCGAGGCTGTGCGCCGACGCCCTTACCGGGTGGTATTGTTCGACGAAATCGAAAAAGCGCACCCCGAAGTGTGGAATGCCTTGCTGCAAATCCTGGACGATGGCCGCCTGACCGATGGACAGGGACGCACCGTCAACTTCCGCAACACGGTACTCATCATGACCAGCAACCTGGGCACCGAATACGTGCGCAAATCTGGCAGTTTGGGCTTCTTGCAGCCTGACGAAGACGAGGAAACCCGCAAATCTCACGCCAACATCGAAAAGGCGCTCAAAAGCACCTTCCGCCCCGAATTTCTCAACCGGGTGGATGAAATCATCACTTTCTCGCCACTCTCCCGCGAGGACATGTGCGCCATCGTGGATTTGCAAATGCGCGAAGTCAGCCAGCGGCTGGAAGAACATGGGTTGCATGTCACCCTTAGCCCGGAAGCCCGCGAATGGCTGGCCAACACTGGCTACGACCCGGCCTTTGGCGCCCGCCCCCTCAAGCGCGCCTTGCAAAAGTATGTGGAAAGCCCCCTCTCCATTCGGTTGCTCTCAGGGGATTTCCGCCCCGGCGACACTATCCTGGTAGACGTGGAAGACGGACATCTGGTGTTCCGCGGGGAGGCAGAGTCCCTCTCAGCAGAGCAATCGGTACCCAATGAGCGTACCACTGCCTGAAGTAGCCGCAAGGCTGGCGCGCCTTTCTGGACGCGCCAGCCTTGCCAGGGAACAAGCCCTTCGCACATCTGTGGGGAAAAGGGAAAATCTGGCAAACCACCGAGGGGGAAGTCGTTTTGTTGGCATCTCCATAGGAGAAAAGGACAAACGTCATCTACAAAAGGATGTTTTCCACTGGCAAAAACCAGATTTTCTATCTACACTCTGCCTTACACTCCGCTTCAGGAATCGCAAAGGAGAGTCACCCGCATATGACAGAAACAGAAAAAGCCAGGCGACTATTGGCGCACCGCGCCTTGCGGCGTCACACTCCTGAACAACCCTTCGACCTCTTCCATGCGCTCTCACCGGAAGACCGGGTGCGCATTGCCCCTTTGTTCCGGGTGATGGTCTATCCGGTCAGCACCATCATCTTCACCCAGGGCTTTCCGGCGCGGTATCTGTACCTGCTGCGACGGGGAGAGGTACACATTCGTTACAAGCCACACGATGGGCCGCCCATTACCGTGGCAAGCATCCAGCCTGGCGGGGTATTTGGCTGGTCGGCAGCGCTCATGCGCCCCACATACTCATCCAGCGCCATCACCGCAGCCAAAACCGAGGTGTTGCGTCTGCACAATCAAGACCTGGTGCGTTTTTACCAGGAAGATACCAAAACGGCGAAGAAACTGGTCGACATTCTGGCAGAGGCCATTGCCCGGCGGCTCAACAGCCCGCGCAAACAAGTCATAGCCCTGCTTGAGGAAGGGCTGCGGCACCCTCTGCCTGCCGAGTAACCATCTAGCGTCTTATTCGGAAGGACACATGGAAGGAGGCGGAAAATGAGCGTTTCACCAGAAGATAAACTTCGTCTCACAGTGCTCATCAACAACCTGAGCGCCTATATCGAGCAATTTCACGGCGGTTCGGTGGAACTGGTGGAGTATGACGGCAAAGTGGTCAAAGTACGCCTGGGAGGGGCCTGCGCCACCTGCGAGTTACTCCCCAGCACACTACACGGCTGGGTAGAAGGCACCATCCGACAATTTTTCCCCGATATCGAAGGGGTGGAAGCCGTCGAGTAACTGTTTCTCTTTTCCGCGGCTGAGACTGCAAAAAAAAATCCCGCCGGGCAATCGGCGGGATTTTGCATTCATGCACCTGCTTCGCCGTTTTCTGCAGCCGGCAGGGGGTTACGCGCCAGAAAATCTTCCACCAGCAGCAAATTATCGCCTGCGCGTTGCACCGTGCGCAGTAACGTGCTCATAGTGGAAATTTCCTCCAACTGTTCGGTTACAAACCAGCGCAGGAAATCCTGGGCAATGTAATCCTGTTCCTGCACGGCAATGCCCATGAGGTTGTTGATTTGGCGGGTGACTTCTTGTTCCCATTCCAGGGAGAGTTGCACTGCCTCTTCGGCATTCACAAAAGTGGCTTTGGGCGCTTCTATAGCGGGAATGCGCACGTGGCCACCGGCTTCGGTCACGTAGTGCACGAATTTCATGGCGTGCATGTGCTCTTCATCTGCCTGGCGGTAGAAGAAAGCCGCCAACTGAGGCAAATCCTCACTGTCGAAGTAAGTGGCAATGCTCACATACTGTAAACTGGCGCCGAATTCGCGCCCAATCTGGTCATTGATGGCCTGTTCAAGGGCTTTGCTGATAAGCATGGTACATCTCCTTTATGCTCTGAAATACATCACTTATTGGGGACATCCCCCAACAGAATATTTGTACCACAAAGCCGGCAACATCACCAGTGCCAGAACCCTAACCTGCGAAGGCAGGTTTTGCATTTGTTGCCACTGGCGCCAACCGCCGGGCAGTTCAACCAATGCCCAACCGGGAGTACGAAAACGTTGTTGGTGAATCGCGGTATGGCCTGGCACACCGGAACGCAGATACGGCCAACGAAGCGGCGAAAACCAACACGACCGGCGTACCAGCGTTATCAGCGTTCTTCTGACCAACAAGTGCTCCCTGCCCCCCTCCCAAACCGGCTTTCAGGGGAATAGGCTATAATCAATGCTGGGAACCGCCATCTGCCCTCGCTCGTTCTCTTGCAAGCGACTCCGCCATGGCAAGCGGCGGGTTTCTTTTTTCGCCAGGAGGTAAACTCATGCGTCACCCAATTCGTTCTCTCGCTTTAGTGGGGATACTCATACTTTCGGTGGCCTGTTCTTTCCCCGGAGCAGGGATGCGTAGCGCCACATCCACCCAGGAAAACGTTGTCCAACCAGCCACCTCGCCTCCGCAACCTGTGGGGACACCGCTTCCCGACTTGCCGCCCACCCTCGTGGATACCGACCCACCCCTGGGCAGCGAAATCTCCCCTCAGCAAGGCATTACGCTCTACTTCAGTCAGCCCATGCAGCGGGCATCCGTGGAAGCCGCGCTCTCCGCCGAAGGGGAACTTTCTGGCCGTTTTGAGTGGCAGAACGACAGCACCGTCACTTTTTACCCGCAAGCGCCCTTCACCCCCGAAAGCGACTTGCTGCTCACGGTCAACAGCAACGCTCAGGCCAAAAACGGCAAGGAAATGGTACGTCCCATCCCCATACGTTTTCGCGTGGCCGGGCCATTGCGCATCGCCCAACAACTTCCAGAACCCAATGCCACCCAGGTAGACCCTCTGGCTCCCATCGCGGTGACTTTCGACATGCCTGTCGTACCGCTGGGCGCGGATGCATCTGCCACGCCCCCTGCCTTTACCCTGGAACCTGCAGCCGAGGGACACGGCGAGTGGCTCAATACCAGCACCTACGTCTTTTATCCTGAAACGGCACTGTACGGCGGCCAGACCTATCGCGTTTCCATCAATCCGGATTTGCGCAGCGCAGCCGACACCCCACTGGAAGAAGCCCCCTCCTGGCAATTCACCACGGCATCTCCCGCCATTGTGGAGGTGCAGCCCACCCCAAAATCACCCCTTGCCCTGGACGCGTCTTTTACCATCCGCTTCAACCAGCCCATGAACCCCGAAAGCGTGGCAACCGCGCTTCACCTGGAGGGGCCAGATTCCCCCACCTTCCACACCACCTGGGATGAGTCTTTTACCACCCTGACCGTCACCCCGGATGCCCTCCTGGCTTATGACAGTGCGTACACCCTCAACCTGGATAAAACCGCCACTGCAGCGGGCGGGGCGCCGCTTTCCGCCACCTATCACCAGACCTGGCACACGTTTCCGCACCTGAGCGTT
>DAOTWV010000218.1:0-2204 GCA_034435695.1 Anaerolineales bacterium
TTTGCTCCTTGTTTCCGGCATGCGCCGTGCGCCTGCCAGCAGCGCGGCAGACGCACGGACTTCAGGGGGGAGCATACCGGTTGTTTGTTTATTCGTATTCCTGCATGGTGATGAAATCGCCGTGCCAGGTGTGCGGGAAGACCTGTCCGGTGAAACCGTTGACGCTCAGCATGCCCACAATCTGGCCGTCCTTCTGGGTATCGATGGTGTAGTACCCGTAGAAGGCGGTGATTTCATCAGAAACCTGCACGCCGGGGGCATACTGGTCCAGGAAGCGCTGCGCCGCCTGCAGGGCGTCTTCCGGGCTGACGGGCATCTCTGCCGAAACCTCCGGCGGCGTGCCTTCTCCGGCATAGCCATCGCCCATCCCCTCGACGTTGCTCGGGGCATGCATGTCGCCGTAGTTGCCGCCCATCATGCCGTAGCCACCGCCCATCATGCCGTAGCCACCGCCCATCATGCCCTCATAGCCGTTGGCGTGCATGCCATACTTCAGGTTCCACATCATATTCGGGCCGTATTCGGGGAACACCGCCCGGGTGACCGGGTCCACCAGCAACTCGAACGCGCCGATACCGGTGTCTTCTTCCGCGATGATGGCGTAGGCGTTGTTATCGAACACCATGATTTCCTCGATGGCCAGGCCGTCCTGTCCGGCAAGATACTTTTCAACCGCCTGGCGGGCTTCGTCCACGCTCAGCGGCTCGACGTCACCCGGCGCATAACTGCCGTCCATCATGCCGCCGTAGTTGCCGCCCATCCCTTCGGCTGGGCTCAGGGCAGGCATGCCGTAGCCGTCGCCCATCATGCCGTAGCCACCGTCCATCATGCTTTGCCAGGCCGTCGCCCGGCCGTAGGCGAACCCCGTGGCGACCAGCGCCCCGGCGCCCAACAAAACCGCCAGTACAATCAAGGTGTTGCGCACTGCTTTACTCATGTCACATACCTCCAGGAATTTTTGAGATTGGACGGGCAAGGGGGGTGCCCCGGCGCCGTCTTGTTTTCAGGATGTCCACAGTGTATGCCCCGGAGTTGTGTTCACGGTAAAGACAGATTAAAGATTTGGTAAAGAAGCGGAACGGGCACCGTTGTATTGCCATGTAGGCCGGACTTTCCAGTCCGGCCCCGGCCAGGGTATTCCAATCTGTCCTGCAGCCGGGTTGGAAAACCCGGCCCACAACACCTGCCTTTGGTTTGCGGCGGCTCAACGACGCTTTGTTTCGACTCGGCCGGGTTGGAAAACCCGGCCTACAACCGCTTTACCGGCCTGCCACCGCACGTCCCCCTTGTCTTGCAACGTGGGACAGACTTTCCAGTCTGTCCCCAGAATATGAGACGGACGCCTGTACCCGTCAGGGTATTCCAGTCCCGCCCTCGAAAACTGGCTTTTTCGATAAAAAAGGAGCACCTTAGGGAAGAGTAGGACAAGGCTGAGCCTTGTCCTACAAACCTTGTTCTACATACAATGCAGTACATAGAAGACTGAAAAAACAAAATCGCAAGATGGGCTTCCCAGTCCGCTCACTCCAGCAAAGCCGCGTGCTGCTGCAAATACTCCACCGCGAACGCGTGCATCATGCGATATGCCTCAGCAATGCGGGGACTGGCCAGCCAGTAGTACACGTTCTGACCTTCCCGGCGGTGCTTCACCACCCCCACGTTGCGCATCTTCGCCAGGTGACGGGATACCGTCGGCTGCGGCGCGCCGGTGCCCTCAACCAGTTGCTGGACGGATTTTTCACCGTCCAGCAGGCAGGCAATGATTTTCAGCCGCACCGGCTGCGCCAGCGCGCCGCAAATCGCAGCATGGATTTCGTAAAAGCGGTCTTCCCCGCTCATGGCTGCATCTCCAGCGGATAACCGGCCGACTTCCAGGCGTTGAACCCGCCCTGCAGTTCCCACACGTTGGTGTAGCCCAGGCGCACCAGCGTCTTGGCGGCCACCGTGCTCATGCTGCCACTGCGGCAATACACCACGATTTTGGCGTCCTTGTCCGCGGGCAGTTGACCCAGGTTGGCCTCAATCTGGTCGTAGGGGATGGACAGGTCGGTGTCGGGGATGTTCCCGGCAAAGGGCACGTGCACGTTGACCAGCACGAAGTCTTTGGCATCCAGCATGGTCTTCAATTCCGGGGCGGTGATGCGGGTGTAGGAACCGCCCTCGGGCAGCGTCACCGTTTCACCGCGCACTTCCTCTGCCGGGGC
>DAOTWV010000219.1:0-2093 GCA_034435695.1 Anaerolineales bacterium
AACCCGGCAGAGGTCTTTTCCTCCACCTTGAGGTAATAGCGTTGATTAGCGGCCTTTTGCCAGCGCAGAACGGCGGCATCCACGTCTTGCAAATCCGGAACGCTGGCCGTGGGGAGAGGCGGGCGCATATCCGATGTGGTGGATGCGGTCTGGGGAGCACAGGCTGCAGCCAGGAGTGCAAAGACAAGCAAAGCGAAAAAAGTTCGCATCGAGGGTTTCATGGGCTGATTTCAATCTCCTGTGTGGTAATGTATGTCGCACCCGGTATGCGGCCATCGCGTAGCGTCACCGTCAGGCGTACCGTAACCGTCTCCTGTACCCGATATGGCACCGTCACCAGAAAAGAAGCGTAGTCTTCCCCTGGTTCTGGTGTCAGGGCAGCCAGGCGCTCACCGACGACTTTGCCATCGGGCGTCACCAGGCTAATCAGGAGCGGTTGTGTCGAAGCAGTACGCGCCCGCCCACTGACGAGCAGCGTTCCTCCGCGTATCGAAGCGCCCGCGGGAGGCTCAAGCACGAGCACATTTTCCCGCAAATCCTGTTGAACGTGGATGTCCTGCGGCCCCAGGGAAAGCAGCACGATTTCCACGGACTGCAAGGCAAGTACGCGCCCATAGGCATCGTAGGTGCTGATTTGCAATCGCCCCGTTTCGGCCGCGCCGGGGATTTCGAAGGGCAGGTCCGTGGACAGGTTGACACGCTCCCCGCGGTATCTCAGGACTTTACGCGCCAGCAAGCGCCCGTCCTCCCCCAGCAATTCCACCCGAAAGCGTCCACCGGCCCCTGGGGCGAGGTTTGCCCGCACCCGAATGGGCGAGGTAACCCTGGAAAGCGGTCCCGGGCTGATGAAACGGATGCGCCCTGCGGGAAACACCGGACGCGGTGTATCGGTTGGTGTGGGCGTAGCCGAGGGGGTATGGCTGGGGGTTGGCGTCAACGTCGGCGTGGGTGTGCGCGAAGGCCACGGCGTGCGCGTCGGGGTTGAGGTAGGGTAGGGGGTACGCGTGGGAGTGCGCGATGGCGTAAGGGTAACGAAATGCGGTGTGAAGGTTTCTGTAGGGGTGAGGCTGGGGGTACGTAGTTCCACAGCCTGCAGCGTGAGCGCGACTGCGGTAGGAATGTACTCCTGCGGCAAGGGGGTAGGCAAATCAGGCGCGGGCGCATCCGTCGCCTGACAGGCTACCAACGCCAGGAAAACGAACCACAGGCCGTACCGCAGAAACCAGGATACTTTGTGCATACCAGGGGCAAATTCTACCACAGGCCAGAAGACGGCTATCGCAACCTGAAACAACGCCTTGCATCCTCACGTACGTAGTGCATTTACCTTCAACGTCCCACCGCAAAATTTTACGGCTCTACCTGCACAAAGCGTCCCGACAATTCTATGCTCGCAGTGCAAAAACACTGGTTGCGGTTAACCAAAAACGCCCCGCTTTGTGCTGGCGGGGCGTTTCAATGCCGCGGGGAGAAAAACCGTGGACGACTTCGCAAGGCGTTCAAGGCCAGAGCGGAGAAAAATTTTAGCGCCATCAAGGCGTAGTATCCCCAATTGAGCAGGAAAAAGTAATCCTGCGCCAGGTGTTTGCGGTAGTACAGGTAGTAGGAGCGGTGCCAGGCGAACAGGGCACGGTAGGGTTGCGCCGCGGAGCCGCCCTGCCCGCCGTAGTGGATGATGCGCGCCGCGGGATGGTAGTACACGTGCCAGCCAGCAGCACGAGCACGAAAGCAGTAGTCGGCATCCTCCTGATAGGCGAAGAAGGCTTCGTCCAGGTAGCCAATCTCTTCGATGACTGCGCGGCGAATTACCATACACGAACCGGAGACGCCGTCCACACGGACGGTTTCGTCTTCGGGCAGGTAGTTCAGCAGGTAGCCGCCAAAGAAGGGAGAGTTCGGGAACAAACGATGCAGGCGCAAGAAGTAGGCAATGACCGGCCAGGGGCGGGATTCGCCGCGCCGGCAGGGGCCTTGCAAGGTGCCATCCGGGTTGAGCACCTTGGGGCCGACAATGCCCGCATCGGGATGCTGCTCCAAAAAGGCCACCAGCGCGTCGAAGGCGCCCTCCTGCACGACCGTATCCGGGTTGAGCA
>DAOTWV010000220.1:0-5495 GCA_034435695.1 Anaerolineales bacterium
TCCAACTCTCTCCCACCCTTCCCCCACCCCTAACCCTCGCGAAGCATACCCGCAGGGTGCTCCCCCTAAGGGGGAGGGGGACTGGAGAGGAGGCTAAGGGGGAGGGGAGGATTGTGGAGGTCAGTAAATCGGCAGGTCGGGGTTGATGTCTTCGGCCCAGGCGTTGATGCCGCCTTGCAGGTTTTTGACTTTGCGGAAGCCGGCGCTGACCAGCAGTTCCAGGGCACGCGCTGAGCGGGTTCCGGCTTTGCAGAAGACGACCATCTCACGGGCGCTGTCCAGTTCCGAGAGGCGGGAGGCCAGTTGCCCCAGGGGGATGTTGACCGCGCCCTCCAGGGCGGAGATTTCCAATTCGTGGGGTTCGCGCACGTCCAGCAAGAGGGGGGTGTTCCCGTTTTCCAGGCGGGCGGCCAATTCCTCAGGGGTGATGTCCCATTCCGCGCCCGCGGAGCCTTCCTCATGGTCGTGTCCGGGAACGCCGCAAAAGGCTTCGTAGTCTATCAGTTCGGTGACGGTGGGGTGCTCGCCGCATACCTTGCAGTTGGGATTTTTGCGCAGTTTGACGTACTCGAAGGTCATGTCCAGGGCGTTGTAGAGCAGCAGGCGCCCTTTGAGGGATTCGCCAATGCCCAGGATGAGTTTGATGGCTTCGGTGGCCTGGATGGTGCCAATCACGCCCGGAAGGACGCCCAGGACGCCGCCTTCGGCACAGGAGGGCACCAGACCGGGCGGTGGCGGTTCGGGGAAGATGCAGCGGTAGCACGGGCCATCCTGAGTGGCAAAGACGCTGGCCTGCCCATCGAAGCGGAAGATGGAGCCGTACACGTTGGGTTTGCCGGTCAGGACGCACAGGTCGTTGACCAGGTAGCGGGTTGGGAAGTTGTCGGTGCCGTCCACAATCAGGTCGTAGGGTTCGGCGATGCGGAAGGCGTTTTCGGAGGTGAACGGCTCGTTGTAGACGGTGACTTCGATGTCGGGATTGATGTCCAGCAGGCGGTCACGCGCCGATTCGACTTTCAGGTCGCCCAGGCGAGAGGTGCCGTGGACAATCTGGCGCTGCAGGTTGGAGAAATCCACCACATCGTAATCCACCAGGCCGATGTGACCGACGCCGGCGGCGGCCAGGTACATGGCAACGGGAGACCCCAGTCCGCCAGTGCCCACCACCAGGACGGAGGCGGCTTTGAGTTTGCGCTGCCCTTCCAGGCCAACCTCCGGGATGAGCAGGTGGCGCGAGTAGCGCAGGATTTCTTCGCGGCTGAGAAAGGCGCTCATGCCCGGCCTCCGGCTATCGAGGGGATGATGGTCAGGCGGTCGTTCTCTTCAAGCGGGGTATCCGCGCCTTGCAGGTAGCGGATGTCTTCATCGTTGAGGTACAGGTTGACGAAGGGGCGCAGTTCGCCTTTTTCGCTGAAGAGGTGCTTTTCGAGAGCAGGGTACTGTTCGACGAGTTGACGCAGGGCTGCGCCGACGGTGGGCGCGCCGTTGAGCGTAATCTGGCTTTGGTTGTCCGCATAGGGACGCAGGGGGGTAGGGATGCGTAAAGTTGTCATGGTAAGTTTGCAAGTGTGAGGTGTCAGGTGGCAGGTGTCAGGTGGCAGGTGGCAGGTGGCAGGTGTCAGGTGTCAGGTGTCCGTCGTCCGTTGTCCGTTGTCCGTCGTCCATCCTCAGCATCCGGCGCGCTCGACGACGATTTCGCAGTGCGAGGCGGGGTGGATTTCGACGCTGCCGGCCTGGGCAAAGGGCTGCATGAAGGTTTGCACGGCTGCTTCGGATTCGGCTTCCACAATCAGGTTGAAGGTGTGTCTGCCATCCAGCACGGCATCGGCCAGGATGGAGAGGCCGAATTTGCGGGCGTTTTGCGGGCTGATGTGCTGCAAGAGCATACGTCCCATTTCGGGATTTTTGGCCGGGCAGGTTTCGGGGGTGTGCTGGTGTTGCACGAAGTATAACGGCATGGGATACCTCCTGTGAATCAGATGGGTTGGGAGAGGACGAGGGTTTCTTCATCGAAGCGGGAGCGGTCATCGCTCAGCCGCCAGGTGCGGGATGCGGTGGCTTTGCCGCCGTCCACGCGGGTGATGAGGTAGGAAAACCACGGCATAGCCCACTCGCGGTCAAACTCGGAGGGGCGGTTGGGGCAATCGGGATGGGAATGGAAGACGCCCAGCAGGGTCAGGCCGCGCTGCTCGGCGGTGTCTTCGGCGTGCAGCACGTCTTTGCCGGTGAGCAGGTAGCGGTTGTGGCGGGCCTCGTCCTCACGGGCGTTTGGCAGGGTGAGAATCTCGGTGACGATGCGCCGGTCATCTTCCACGCGCCCCAGGAGGAAACCGGCGCCCTCTTCGGGGTAGGCGGCTTCCAGGTGGGCGTAGATGGCATTCAGGGTGGGAGGGGTGATTATGAGGGTCATGGGATGGGTGCGAAGTGCGAAGTGCGAAGTGCGGGGTATGGGGTGTGAAGTGCGAAGTGCGAAGTGCGGGGTGCGGGGTATGGGGTGTGAAGTGCGAAGTGCGAAGTGCGAAGTGCGGGGCGGTTGGTCGCCTGGTCGGTTAGTCGGTTGGTCGGTTGGTCGGTTAGTCTTTTAGTCTTTTGGTCTGGTAGTCGCCTGGTCTGATAGTCCGTGCAATTCCGTGTTTTTCCGTGGCTGTTGGTCGCCTGGTCGGGTACGTGGTACATGGTATGTGGTACGTGGTACTCAGTACATGGTACGCAGTACGATTATAGCAAACTTACCGGCGAAATCTGCACCCGCCAGCGTTCCGGCAGGGGCCAGACGGCGCGTAACACCGCCTGCGGGTCGGGGCCGCGCACCACAATCTGCCAGCGGTAAATGCCGTTGACGCGGCTGAAGAAGCACGGAACCGGCCCAATCAGCGAAGTGGCACGCCGTTCCTGCGCCGCGATGACGGCCTGCAAACGTGCGGCCATCTCTTCGGCGGCCTGCTGCGCCTCCTCCAGCCGAAAGTGTCGGTATTCCAGGCGCGCCATGCGGGTGAAGGGCGGATACCCCATCCGGCGACGCTCGGCAATCTCGCGCTCGTAAAAGGCGGCGTAATCGTGCCGCGCTGCCGCCCGAATGACGTAGTGCGCCGGGTCGAAGGTTTGCAGCACCACCCGTCCGCCGCGTGCGCTGCGGCCAGCGCGCCCCGCCACCTGCGTGAGCACCTGAAAGACGCGCTCCGTGCTGCGATAATCGGGCAGCGCCAGCCCCACATCGGCCAGCACCACCCCCACCAGCGTCACCAGCGGCAGGTCCAGCCCCTTGGCGAGCATCTGCGTGCCAATCAGGATATCGGCCTCCCCGGCGGCAAACTGCGCCAGGATGCGCTCGTGCGCTCCCTTGCGGCGGGTGGTGTCCTGGTCCCAACGCAGGGTGCGCGCCTGCGGCAAAAGCCGCCGCACCTCGGCCTCCACCTTCTCCGTGCCCGTGCCGTACTGCCGGATGCGCTCCCCTTTGCACTGCGGACAGGTACGCGGCATGCCGCGCTGGTAGCCGCAATGATGGCAGTGCAGCGCACGCCCGCCGTGGTGATAGGTCAACGGCGTCTCACAACGCGGGCAGCGCATGGTGTACCCGCAGTCGCGGCAAAAGACGTAGGTGGCCGTGCCGCGCCGGTTGAGGAACAGGATGGCCTGCTCACGGCGCGTCAGCACGTCGTGCAAAGCAGCCTGCAAGGCGCGGCTGAAAATGGAACGGTTGCCGGCCTTGAGTTCGGCGCGCATATCCACCACCTGCACCGGCGGCAGGTCACGGGTGGTCAGCGTCTGGCCGTCGGCGGCGTGCGCCAGAATGCGCTGCGGCAGGCGGTGATACTGCCATTCGCCGCGCCGGGCGCGGTACATGCTGCCCACGTCCGGCGTGGCCGACCCCAGGATGCAGACCGCGTGGTTCAAACGCGCATACGCCGCGGCCAGGTCGCGGGCGTGGAAGGTGGGCTGCTCGCTCTGGTAGTACGAGTCGTCGTGGCTCTCATCCACCACAATCAGGCCGATATCCGGCAGGGGGGCGAACAGCGCGCTGCGCGGCCCAACCACCACCTGCACCTCGCCCAGACGCGCCCGCCGCCAGGTATCGAAACGCTCTCCCTGGGAAAGTTTCGAGTGAATCACCCCCACCTTGCCCGGAAAGCGCGCCAGAAAACGCTGCACGGTTTGGGGCGTGAGGGCGATTTCGGGTACCAGGATGACGGCCTGCCGGCCGCGCGCCAGCGTTTCGGACACCGCCCGCAGGTAGATTTCCGTCTTGCCGGAGCCGGTGACCCCGTGGAGCAGGATGGGAAGCGGACTCGTCCCCTGGGCGGCCTCCGCTATTTGGGGACGAATCGCACCCCAAAGGGAGTCCTGGTCGGGCATCAGGGGCGGGGCATCCTGTGGAATCACCTCCCGCCCTGAAAGCGGGTCCCGCCAGGCTTCTTCTTCCCACAGGCGCACCAGGCCGCGTTTCTCCAGATAGCGCAAATCGGCCAGGTTGCCGCCTGTGGGGGCGTAGAGTTCCCCCACGGGTTGCGCGCCTTTACGCAAAATTTCCAGCATGGCAGCCCGGCGCTGACGGGTTTTCGGGTTGTTTCCCAGGGCTTCGGGGGGCGGCGTCTCCGGGGTGCAGCGGGCAGCCATGCGCACCATGCGCGGCCGCACCGCCGGAGCAGGTAAGCGCGTGGTCTTTGCCACCAGCCCCCGCCGCACCAGCCCCTGCATGGCGGATTTCCAGCGTTTTTGCGGCAGGGCGCGTTCCAGTTGACGGGAAGTCAGCGCGCCGCGCTCATCCAGCAGCCACAAAAGAGCGCGCTGCACGCTGCCCAGTTGCCCAAAGTGCTCACTGCGCCGCACGCCCTCGCCCTGCGGCGTGAGGGCATAGGAAGTTTCGACTTGCTGCGCCAGGCCGGGAGGCAGCATCAGACGGATGCAGGCGCTCAGCGGGGCAAGGCTGTGTTCGGAGAGATGACGCGCCAGCGCCAGTTGTGCCGGCGTGAGTACGGGCAGGTCATCCAGCAGGGCGCTGACGGGGCGCGTCTCGGCGATGGCGCTGTGCTCGCGCACCGCCAGCACCACCCCCTGCACGGCTTTCTGCCGCCCAAAGGGCACGGTCACCAGGTGTCCGGGGCGCAGCGGTTTTTCCCATTCCGGCGGGAGGTGGTAATCGAAGGTGGATTCGATGCCGGGGACGTTGACGGCGATTTCGACGTAAGGCATGTGGGGATTATATCGCAGGGCGTTTGTCTGGCGGTCGGAATCACTTCGACCGGGAGCACTAAAGTTGGGCGGTAGAACGTTGATGACGCTGGTGCCGCTGCTCTACGCTGGTTGTGCTGGTTTTCGCCGTTTCGTTGGCCGTATCTGCGAGAATCCGCGGTATCTGCGTTCCGTTGTGCCGGACCATACCGCGATTCACCAACAATGTTTTCGTGCTCCCACTTCGACTCGCTCAGGGCAGGCTTCGGGCTGATGTACTATAATGAATGCCCGCTGGGGAGTTTACCCTGAGCGGCGGCCGCAGG
>DAOTWV010000221.1:0-2932 GCA_034435695.1 Anaerolineales bacterium
CGTGGCTGCTTTCCGTGGCTGGTGGTCTGCTGGTCTGGTAGTCTTTTGGTCTGCTGGTCTTTTAGTCTGGTAGTCCGTGTTATTCTGTGCGTTTCCGTGGCTACTTTCCGTGGTTGGTGGCGGGGGGATGTTGCATCTCAACATTATAACGTATTCTCTTTGCGGTTACGGTGTAGTGCTGTGCCTGGGGAAGAACCCAGCAGGGCTGCCTCTACGTTACCGGCTTCTGCTCCGCTGAAGATGCAAACTTCCTGCAGGGTGGGTTGGGTATCCAACAGGGCCAGCATTTCGGTGACCTTGGCATACATCCCGCCAGTGACGTCGGTGTGTGCCGAGCCAGATAGCGACTCTGTTATCTGGGGCAGGCTGGCTGGGGTGATTTCGCGTATCAGGCGGGTGCAGGCGGGGTAATCTGCCCAGACGCCCGCCTCAATGCCGGCAATCAGGATGCGCCGCGGTTGCAGGCGTTGTCCCAGGTACGCGAAAATGTCCTCTGTGGACAGGATGCTGCCCCCAAGAACCTCATCGAAAACGACATCGCCGTACACCACAGGCAGCAGGCCGTGTTCAAGTGCCTGTTGTAACGGTGTCAGGTCCCAGGTGCAGATGTGTCTGTTGCGTGTTACTGCCGCCGCCGAGGCCGGGAAGGCAATGGCGGGCAGTCCGGCCTGTTGGAAGGCATCCACCACCATGCGGTTCAACGCGCTGGCAGCATGCCACACTTCTGCAAAGCCGCGCCAGTGTTCCGGGGTGCGTACGCCGTGCCGCGTGCCATACTTGCTGGCTGCCGTGTGTCCAAAAGAGCCGGAACCGTGTCCCAGGACGAGATGCAGGGACGGTTTTGCACGCCACGCGGCGGCAACTTCGGCGGTCAGGCGCCGGATGACCTGTGGCCGTGCCGTAGAAGGGGTGGCCTTATCAGTAATCAAAGAGCCGCCGAGTTTGAGGAAAATCACCGCTGCACCTCACGGACCTGGGTCGTAATGACGTTAGTGGCCCCAGCCCTGCGCATAGCCAAAGCAATGGCTGTGGCCATACCCGTTGGGGCAAGTGCAATCATGTTCCCGCCGCGGCCTCCGCCGGAGAGTTTGGCGCCCAGCGCGCCCGCCTGTCGGGCGGCCTGTACCAGGGCATCGAGTTTGGGATGGGAGACGCCGATTTCGCATAGCCAATCGTGGGCTTCGTTCATCAATGGCCCCAGACGCTCCGGATGCCCGCCCTCGATAGCCTGTCGGGCGGCCTTTGTCAGGCTTCCCAGTGCCGCAAATGCACGCTCATACCGTTTGGGTTCGCGTTTCCAGCCTTTGCGCACATCCCCAACCGCTTCTTTGGTGGGCGCGGGGATGCCGGTATCGCCAATCACCAGCGTAAAGGGGGCGGCTACCTGAAACGTTTGTACCGCCTGTCCTTTGATGAAGTACACTGGACGGGCATAGGTCACCACGGTGTTGTCAATGCCCGATGGGGTGCCGTGGTGGATTTTTTCCACCTCATAAGCCAACGTGTTGACCTGTTCATCGGAAAGCGGCGTCCCCAGGAAGGCGCTCACTGCCCGGATAAGCGCCACGGAAACTGCCGCGCCAGACCCCAGGCCGGCTGCTACCGGGATGGTGGATTGGATTTTCAAGTGCCCCGCGGGGATGCGGCGCACCTTCAGGGTGGCGCGTACCCCCTCGAGGGCCGCGCGCAGCGGATTTTCAGGGGGGAGCGTTTCCCAGGGAGAGTCTATCCCCGTGGCGGGCGCGATGACCCTGAATTCCCTTCCGCCGGGCTTTGGGGTGACGATGGCACGCGCCCGTACCTGGGTGACAGGCACGGCGATGGCTGGCTGGCCGTACACGACAGCGTGTTCGCCAATCAGGATGATTTTTCCGGGGGCGGTAGCGGTGAAAGCGGGCATAAGTTATAGTTTGTATAAAATCAAAAATACGCTGACTCCCCACAGCACAATCGCCGCTTGTATGGGGCGGTCTTTGAAGAGCACTTCTTCGGGGGCCTCGCCAATGCCTTTCACCTGTACCAGGTACAGGTAGCGGAAGACGCCGTACAACACGAAGGGGATGGTAAGCATCATGGCATGGTTGTCGGGCAGGCCGGACGCTGAAAACGTGTACAGGCTGTAGGTCATCAAGGCCATAGCCGAATCGAGCATCAGCAATTGGTCCAGGAAGGGCAGGCTGTACCCCAGCAGGACGCGCCGGGTCACGCCGTTGTGGGTGCTCATGGCGACCATTTCGGCGCGGCGTTTACCGATGCCCAGGTAGAGCGCCAGAAAGATAGTGAACAGGTACAGCCAGGGGGAGAAGCGCGTCACGGTGATGAGGCTGACGCCTGCTCCGACGCGCAGCACGTAGAACCCCGCCAGCAAGAGCACATCCAGCAAGGGGATGTGCTTGAGCCAGCGGGAATAGGCCAGGTTGCCCAGCAGGTAGAGCAGGGCGATGAAGAAGAAGGCGTGGTCGGGGTCGAGCATCCAGGCCGCCGGCAGGGCAATCAATGGCAGGATGAGCGCCGCTGCACGGGCAACGGCCGGGGAGAGTTTGCCGGCTGGCAGAGGACGGTGCTTTTTGCGGGGATGCTGACGGTCGGCTTCCAGGTCGCTCAGGTCGTTGATGAGGTACACCGTGCTGGCGAGCATACAAAAGACGATGAACCCTCCGATGGTGACGAACACATCCCCCAGGTGACTGGGGGTGAATTTGTGGTCGAAGAAAAGCGCCACAAAGAGCAGGCCATTCTTGACCCATTGTTTGGGGCGCATGCTTTGCAGAAGGTAGTAGGCCGTTTGCATGAGGGGAATTATATCAGGGAGAAGCTCTTGACCAAAAGACTGATTCAGCTATAAGCTTGCCAGAAAAGTTGAGTAAAGCGCAATCATCTCACCCTAAAGAAGGGAGCACACCACCTCGTGAATGTCATCTATCCCCATTCT
>DAOTWV010000222.1:0-3869 GCA_034435695.1 Anaerolineales bacterium
TCGCTTACATGTTCCTGGCCTATTACGCCTTGATTTTCCGCAACACCATCGTCAACCTGCTCCCCTGGCCGCAGGCCGACCTGTATCTCATTATTCCCGCCGGTTTGCCGGCCTGGCTGGTGACGGTGGCCTGGCTGCGGGAACGTACACCTGATTGGAGAGACACATGAAGAAAACGATAGTGCTGCTTGTTTTGGTAGGAATGTTGTTGTCCGCCTGCGGAAAAAATTCCGCTGTTTCCCCTCAGGAGATGGCAACCACCCCCGCGGCGGTCGCGT
Organism: Anaerolineales bacterium; assembly: GCA_034435695.1. Lineage (GTDB taxonomy): Bacteria > Chloroflexota > Anaerolineae > Anaerolineales > DRKV01 > DRKV01. Next base: position 279 of record DAOTWV010000222.1, read on the forward strand.
CGCCCCAAAAGGAAACCGCATCCCCGTCGCCCGCGCCCACGACTTCTCCATCCCCGCGGCCTCCCACACCCACAGCGGTTTCCCTGCCCCCGTATCAATCTCCAGAGTGGTTCCGCACTTCTACCCTCTACCTTATTTTTGTGCGCTCCTTTGCCGATTCCAATGGCGACGGCATTGGAGACCTGAATGGCATCACTGCCAATCTGGATTACCTGCAGTCTCTTGGGGTGGATACCCTGTGGCTGATGCCCATCTACCCCTCACCTTCACAGCATGGCTACGACGTCGCTGATTTCACTGCGGTAAATCCCCAGTATGGTACGCTGGAAGACCTGCAAACGCTGGTAGATGCCGCCCACAGCCGCGGGATGCACCTGATTCTGGATTTCGTCCCCTCGCACCTTTCCAGTGACCATCCCTATTTTCAGGATGCTTATGCAAACCCGCAATCTCCCTATAGCGACTGGTTCGTGTGGACCAACGACGCGCATACGCGCTACGCCGGTTTTGCAGGCAGCGAAGCCATGCCGCGCTTCAACCATTACAACCCCGAAGTGGTACGTTTCCTGACCGATGCGGCGCTTTTCTGGCTTGACCTGGATGGCGACGGAGATTACACCGATGGCGTGGATGGCTTTCGCGTGGATAATGCCACCTTCCCGCCACCTGAATTCTTCCGTTCTCTGCGAGGCGCGCTCAAGGCTGCCAACCCCGATGCTTTGTTGTTGGGTGAAGCCTGGGTAGAAAGCCCTGGAGATTTGAGCCACTTTTTCACCGACCAATTCGACGCGCTCTTCGATTTCCCCTTGTATGCCCTGCTTCAAGGCAATCCTGCTTTCGATGCCGATGGTTTGCTTGCCGGGAAGGGAACCCCGGTATTGCTGACGGTTTTGTTGCAGGACGAAGCGAAGTACTATCCCCCGGAAGGCATTCCTGTACGCTTCGTGAGCAATCACGATACCAACCGGGTGGCTACCGAGGTGAATGGAGACCCGGCGCGTGAGCGCCTGGCCATTGCCCTGACAGCAGCCTTGCCCGGTGTGCCGATGGTGTACTATGGCGAAGAGATTGGCATGTACGGACGCAAGGGCGGCCCCCCTTACTGGGACAACTACCGCCGAGAACCCATGGATTGGTATGCCGCTGAAGACGGCCCCCAGCATACCTCCTGGTTTATGCCGCCCGACAGATGGAACAAACCTGATGACGGCATCTCAGTCGAAGAGCAGGAAGCCGCCCCGGATTCCCTGTTGAATTTCTATCGCCATGTGTTGCAAACCAGGAAGGCTTTGCCTGCCTTGCAGACTGGGGATTCTCACGTACTTGCGTTGGAAGTGGATGTTCCCGGTGCCTGGGGCATTGTGCGCACCGCCGGCGACCAGACGGTGGTCGCGCTTTTCAACTTCGGTACGCAGCCTGTACAGGCCACTGTGCCAGATTTTCCCTTTGATGCCCCTGTGCTGGTAGATGCGCTCTCCGGGCAGCAATACCCCGCGGCGGAGATTGGCCAGCCGTATCCTGTGACATTGCCCCCCGGTGGGGCGGTGTGGTTGATGAGACCCTGATGTACATGCGCCGAAGGTATTGCCTTCGGCGCTGCTTTTTCAGGGGTGATGCTCTGCGAAGTAAGCCTCGAAAAGGGGTATCAATTGCTTTGCCCCTGCAGTCGTCAGGTGGTTGGTGTCGCTGTACAGTGGGGAGGGGTTGGCTACACGGCATAGACCATCCTGGCATAGGATATCTGCAGGGTCGAGTACGGTGAGGTGATACCTTGCTGCAAGGCGTGTGATTACCGAGCGCACCGCCGACGCTTCGCTCAGGTATGTGGCTATGTCAGCGCGATATCGTGATACGCTACTCATGGGGAACGATGGTGTACAACGTTCTTCCTACAGCCGTGGCAATGGCGTGTGCTTCCGTTGCAAGTTGGGTTACCAGGTCCAGCGGCAGGGATTGCGCACCATCCGAAAGCGCCTCTGCCGGGTTGGGGTGTACTTCCACAATCAGCCCGTCTGCACCGGCGGCCAGACAGGCGCGAGCCGCCGGCAACACCAAATCGGCGCGGCCGGTGGCGTGACTGGGGTCGCCGACCACCGGGTAGGGACTGAGTAACTTCGCCAGGGCGATGGCGTTGGTATCCAGTGTGTTGCGTGTGGCCGTCTCGAAGGTACGGATACCGCGTTCACACAGCATGATGCGCTCGTTCCCGCGCGTCGCAATGTGCTCCGCGGCCGCCAGCCATTCTTTCACCGTGGACATGAAACCGCGCTTCAACAACACCGGTTTCTCCATCTCCCCTACTGCCCACAACAACGGAAAATGCTGCATGTTGCGGCTGCCAATCTGGATGATATCGGCATATTCGGCCACGTGTGGCAGGTCTTCCACCGAGACAGCCTCACTGATGACCAGCAGACCGAATTCATCGGCCACGGCGCGTAAAATTTTCAGCCCTTCCAGCCCCAGCCCCTGGAAACTGTGCGGCGAAGTGCGCGGCTTGAAGGCCCCGCCGCGCAGCACGGGGATGCCAGCCGCGGCCACAGCCTGTGCCGCGGCGCGCGTCTGCTCGTAACTTTCTACCGAACACGGCCCGGCCATCAACACGATGTCTGTGCCGCCAATCGTCAGGCCGGGTGCAAGAGAAACGGGAATGGTCATAAGGCAAGTGTGCAATCGTCCCCTCGCCCTTAGGGAGAGGGATAGGGTGAGGGAGAAAGCGTCCCCTCGCTCTCAGGGAGAGGAATAGGGTGAGGGAGCAAGCGTCCGTCGTCAGTCGTCCGTCGTCCGTTGTCAATCGTCCGTCGTCCGCCGTCCATCCAGCAGTGCGCGCACGGCATTGCGGCGAATTTTACCAGACGCGGTGCGCGGCATCTCTGGGAGCACGCGCCACACCCGCGGGATTTTGTACCCTCCCAAGTGGGCGCGGCAGAAAGCGGACAACCCCGCAGGGGATACCGTTTCCCCTGGGTGCAGCACCACCCCGGCGGCCACCTGCTGCCCCCATTCGGGGTGCGGCAGTCCCACAACGCACACTTCGGCGATTGCGGGATGTTTCCGCAGGACGGCTTCCACCTCGGCAGGATACACATTCTCGCCGCCGCTGACAATCAAATCGCTGCGCCGTTGCACAATCCACAGGTCGCCGTCGGCGTCCAGGCAGCCCAGGTCGCCGGTGCGCAGCCAGCCGTCCTGCAGGGCGCGGGCGGTGGCTTCGGGTTCGCCGTCGTAGCCGCGCATCACGGTCGGGCCGCTGACCAGCACTTCGCCGATTTCCCCGGCCGGCCGGTCGCGCCCTTCGGCGCCCACCACGCGGACGCGCGTCCCCATCAGCGGCCGGCCGACCGTGCCGGGCTTGGCGCGCGTCTCTTCCGGTGTGGCGGTGGCGACCTGTGAAGCCGCTTCGCTCAGCCCGTAGGTGACCGCCACGGACAGGCCAGCGGACAGGGCCGCATGCAGCGTTTCGGGCGTGGCAGCCGCGCCGCCCAGCAAAATCAGCCGCAAACTGTTCGGCCAGTCCGCGCCGCGCGGATGCGCCCCCAGCAGGCGGTAGAGCATGGTCGGCACCAGCGAGACCAGCGTGACCCGGTCGGC
>DAOTWV010000223.1:0-1898 GCA_034435695.1 Anaerolineales bacterium
ATCTTCCGGTTTGAAAATATAGGTTATTACAATGGCAGATAAAAAAGCCGACATCGCCAACAAGAAATTTACGATGGTTTTTGTCGTCATTTCTGGATCGCTTCCCAACAATATTGCTATTCCCCCTAATAGAAGCATAGATACCATCACTGGCGAAAGGCCATTTGCGCGTGCAGCGTAAATTAAGCGTTTCATACCCTAATTCCATCACATTTTTGGAGAGGCTGCTTTTCTCTCAGCCTCTCCAAATACTGTTACTGACATTTGCCGGCGCCACACGGCTTTTTTTACCGCACAAAGGCCGAACACTGGTCTGGTTACATTGGGCACCAATGCGGCCAATTACGTAACAATTATTGTTACGTAATTGGCCGCTGCAACTCGCCTGGCTGGCGGGGCCAGCCTTCAATCCAGATAAACCATGTTGCGCTGGTTCTTAGCAATCATCCCTGGCGGGGCTTTGCCCCGTCATCCAATCCGTCTGAAACAGGGGCACTTCCAGTTGGTATGATGATTGCAAGATAAGCGGTGATAACCCGAACTCTCGCATTGGTGATGTTGGTCTAGTCCCGTTTAGAAATCTGGGTCGCGGCTTAGACGATTCTTTCACTGGTGGCGCAGGTTTGCGAGGCCTGTTTGACCCCGATCAGTAAGCTGTTGTTCTTGAAAAAGCCGTACCGCTTATCCCAAAATTATCGCATCCAGACTCCTGGCCTACGCGTGAAATGGCACTTGTGGGTTGTATTTTTTGTTGCCAAATTCTAGAATCAGCACCCGATTTTCTCCAAAAATCTACTAAATCTTACGAAAGCGCTGTTTCTCAGTACGCTGGTGCCGCTGATATCCGCAGGTTGGGTTGGTTTTCGCCGCTTCGTTGGCCGTATCTGCGAGAATCTGCGTTCCGTTGTGCCAGACCATACCGCGATTCACCAACAACGTTTTAGTGTTCCCTTGTGCCGATGGGCGCGGAAAAGTCGTCCTGCCTGGGCAGGGGGAGAGGGGGAAGGTTCAGGCGAGCGGGCTGTGCAGGGTGAGGATGCTGATTTCTGGCGGGCAATTGATGCGAATGGCTACCGTGGAAGTTCCCAGCCCGCGGGTGGTGTACTGGTACATCTCGCCTATTCGATACAGTCCGCTGTGGTATTTCTTTCCGTAGGGAGGCAAGACCAGGGGGCGGTTGCTGAAGGGGAGCACCATCTGCCCGCCATGGGTGTGCCCGGAGAGACACAGGTCGAAACGCCCGGTTGCGGCAGCCACATCGGCAAAGTCGGGAACATGCACCAGGAGAATGGCTGCGCCGTCAAGGGGTAGGTGTCGTAGAATGCTGTTGAGGTGGTCGTGTTTGTTGTACACGTCATCCAGCCCGGCGATGTGCAGGCGGTCATCTCCGCGCTGCAGGGTGTGTACGCGGTTGCCCATTTCGCGAATGCCCGCGTTACGCAGCATGCGGCGCACATCATCCGGTGCAGCCCAATAATCGTGGTTGCCCAGCACGGCCATCACGCCGTCCGGGGCGTGCAGGTTGCGCAAGAGAGGCTCCATGCCGCGCGTCAGGTGGGGAACGTGGTAGGTAATGAAATCCCCGGTGATGACGACCAGGTCTGCACGCTGGGCATTGACCATTTCAATGACGTGCTCCAGCCGTTCCAGCCCCAGCCATGTATCGATGTGAATGTCGCTGATGTGGGCAATGCGGTATCCATCGAATGCTGCGGGCAGGCGCGGCAAAGTCAGTGCGGTATCTGTGATTTCAAATTGTGCTGGATTGAAAGTGTCCTTGCCGATGAATGTCTCGTCCACCCAGTTGAATATCCGATGTGACATGGTGGCAAGAAAATGGATAACGGGGTTGTGTGTGTAGAGCAATTTCTCCTGGGTTCCCATAGATGCCCCTTCTG
>DAOTWV010000224.1:0-3020 GCA_034435695.1 Anaerolineales bacterium
CGCCAGCGCGGCACGCGTGCCAGTCTGGCATAGCCCATCACGCCATCATCAGGGCGCGCCTCTGGAACGAGGAGAAAGGCGCCCCCCTCGCGGTGACCATTGCACAGCGCCAGCATCATGACATCCTCTTCCCAGGTTTCGGCCTCGCTCTCGAAGTGCAGTGGCATGGGAGCGTGGTCGAGCAGGATGGTTTGCAGCGCCGCGGTCAGGTAAATCAGGTAGCCGCGCAAATGCTGGATGCGCCGCGAGCGAATGTTGACGCGGGCATCGAAGCCAATCCCCAGGGTGTTGTCCCAAAAACGGCGGTTGCCGTGTTCATCGCAGGCTTCACCGATGTCCACGCGGCAGGATTGTCCACTGTGCAGCGCCTGCCATGCGGCGGCCGGGTCTGTGGGAATGCCGCAGGCCAGCGCAAAATCGTTCCCGGAGCCGAGCGGCAGAATCCCCAGGCGGGGGCGGCGTTCTGTGGGCACCTGCATCAACCCGTTGAGCACCTCGTGGACGGTGCCGTCGCCGCCGGCGGCCACCACCGTGCGGCAGCCTTCCTCGACGGCCTGCCGCGCCAATTGGACGGCCTCACCGGATGTAGTGGTGAAAGCCCACGCGCTCTGTGGCAGCGTGGGAGAGAGAGAACGCAAATTTTCAGCCAACGCGGCGGCCTGCCCCCGGTTGGCGCTGGGGTTGAGGATAATTTTCACAGGGATTTCAGTATCTCGTTGACTTCATCCAGGTCGAAGAAATCGGGGTCGAACTCCTCGCCTATCCAGTCTACGTAGTCCAGATGGCTCGGATGCCTGGGGTCTTTGAGCGCTTGCAGCATCTCCGCATAGCCCCACGGGCCGCCGCAATCTTCCGGCGGGCAGGCGCGTTTCCCCTTGATGCAGCGGGGGTAATGCACGCCCTCCTCGGGGGGCAAAATCTTCTCGATTTTGATTTCGTGTTCCCACCAATCACCCATATCGTAGGTGTAGGTGAATTTTGCCCCTGCGGGGAACTGTTCCAGGCGCAGGCGGGCATCGTTTCTCACGTCCCAATCGGGGTGCGGCCTGCCGTATTGCTCACCACCGATGTCGAAGGTGTACAGGTGGTAATTTCCCCAGCCCATAGCGGCCTGAATGATGTTATGCAAACTCCCCAATGTAGTGCGGCTGTCCACCTGCAGCCTTCGCCAGATGGGAGGACGGATATTTTTAAGGCTGACTTTTATCTGATGAATACTTTGGGGTTTGCGTTTCGGTGCCATATCGAAAAAACCTTTTCAGAGCAGTGTTAGTTATGCGCCCGTTGAGACGGCGACATGCGAGGCAGGGCTATCTGCCCCTCGGCAGGGTCGCCCAGCAAGTCGATTTTTTTGGGGTGATGCGCCGCCAGAAAGGCCACGTATGCTGCGCTCAAGGCGTCCAGTTCGGCGGATGAATACAGGTCGTCCAGCGGCAGGATGCCTTGCAGCAGGCGGTGGCGGGTGATTTCCTCGAAGATTCGCATGGGATTGGGCAGGTCGAGTTCGCACTCGCGCAGCACAAGTTGACGCTGGATGCGCCCCTCCAGGGTATGCTTGGGGAAAGGTGCGTGTCCTAACAGGCGAGTGAAAACCGCGTGGGGGTACGTTTCAAGTGTTTGTCGTTCCGGATTCGCTTCGGATGGGTAGGGCGCGTATCCCTGGGAGGCCAGCGTCTGAAAGAGTTTCATGCCCATTTGCTTCCAGCGGGGACATTTTTTCGCAGAATTGGGCGTCAGAGGAATGGCGATGCCCTCGTGGGCGAGCAGATATTCGGCCACCCGACAATTTTCCCAGCGGCCTGGACGCGGTGCGGGGTTCAGGGCGGCGCGCCTTTCCTGAGAGCGCATCAGCCCCTGATTGGGGCGCGGCGGGGCGCTGATGGCCACGAATGCCGCGCGCTGCCCACCCGCAAAGGCTGCCACCGCCTCGAAATCCCCTTCGCTGAGCGCCAGCAGGCGCAGTTCAGCATCCAGCGCGGCGTAGGTAAAGGGACGCTGTCCAGCAGTGGGGATGATACCGAGGTAGGTGGTGCGGGTGAACAACACGGCAGGGCTATTGGTTGGAACGGTTGACCAGCCGCGGGTCGAGGGCATCCCGCAGGCCGTCGCCCATCAGGTTGAAGGCCAGCACGGTAATCATGATGGCAATACCGGGGAAGAAAACCAGATGCGGCGCGGTGAAGACCTGATTGCGCTCCGAACCGAGCATGGAACCCCACTCGGCGGTAGGTGGTTGTGCTCCCAGTCCCAGGAAGGAGAGCGCCGCGGCATCCAGAATGGCGGTGGCGATGCCCAGCGTGCCCTGTACGATGAGTGGCGCCAGCGAGTTGGGCAGGATGCGCTGGAACAAAATGTGGAAGTGCCCGGCCCCCAGGGCGCGAGAAGCGGAAATGTACTCCTGTTCCTTGACAGAAAGCACGCTGGCGCGCACCACGCGGGCATACACGGGAATGTTGACGATGGCTATCGCCAGCAAGGCGTTCTGCAATCCAGGTCCCAGCACGCTGACGATGGCAATGGCCAGCAGCAGGGAGGGGAAAGCCAGCAGCACGTCCATGACGCGCATGATGATGTTATCCAGCCAGCCGCCCGCGTAACCGGCTACTGCGCCCAGGGTGGTGCCCACCAGAATGGCGAATCCGATGGTGGTGAATCCCACGTACAGCGAGACGCGCGAGCCGAAAATCACCCGGCTGAACTGGTCGCGCAGGTTGCCGTCGATGCCCATGATGTGCTGGGGTTTGTCCTCCGGGCAGCCCAGCAGGTGGATGCAGGGGGCTTCGCGTTTTTTGACTTGTTCGATGCCAATCAGCACCTGGGTGGGGTCATAGGGGGCCAGGATGGGGGCAGCCAGAGCAACGAAAACCAGAAAGCCAAGGATGCTCAGCCCGATGACGGCAGAGCGCTGGCGAAAAATGCGGCGCAACATCAGCCGCCACAAACTGTTCTTGCGGTAATCCTCGGCGCTGATGCCTTCGGGAGAAAGTTGAGGAATGGATGCCATGAGCGGGTTACTCCAG
>DAOTWV010000225.1:0-2557 GCA_034435695.1 Anaerolineales bacterium
TAATCATGGCCTCCTGCTGGGTCTGTGCCATGGTGGAGGCCAGCAGCCCGATGCCCAGGCTGGTGAACAGGAACAGGCCGGAGAGCGCCAGTAACAACCCGATACTGGAGCGCACCGGCACGCCGAACCACCACGAGCCGATGAATAGCGTCTCCAGCGTGTCGAACAGGGCAATCAGCACGTAGGGGGTGATTTTACCCAGGATGAGTTCCCAGGGGCGGATGGGGGTGACAATCAATTGTTCGATGGTGCCGCGCTCGCGTTCGCGCACGATGGCAGTGGCGGTGAGCACGGCAGTGATGGTGTAGAGGATTTGCCCTATCAGGCCGGGAATCATGAAGTAGGCGTCCTCCAGGTCGGGGTTGTACCACACCTGGGTGCGGACTTCCAGCGGGGGTTCGAGTTCATTGGCCAGGCCCTCGCGTTGCAGGCGCGCCATCTGAATTTCGGTGGCGTGCTGCTGTGCGATTTGCTGGGCGGCGGAAAGGGCGGTCTTGGTAGCGGTGGCGTCCGAGCCATCGAACACCAGCATGATTTGCGTGTGTCCGGCGCGGTGCAGTTCGGTACCGTAGTTGGGGGGGATAATCAGGCCGGCACGGGCCTTGCCCTGGTCAATCAGGCGGCGGATTTCGGCTTCGCTATCCACATCGTAGGCCAGGTCGAAGTAATCGGTGGCGCGGAAGGCGTCCAGCAGGTCCCGCACTGCCGGGCTGCGGTCCTGGTCGAAGACTGCCATCGGCAGGTTGCGTACGTCGTTGGTGGCGGCGTAACCCAACAGGAACAGTTGCATCACGGGAATCAGGAGGGCAATCACCAGCGTGCGCGGGTCGCGCATAATCTGGATGAATTCCTTGCGGATGAGCGAAAACAGGCGGGTGTTGGTCATTTTTTTTCAGGTGCGCTGAAAACAGGGGCGGCATGGTTGCTGCCTCCCTGTCCGGGAATGGAGGGTGACAGTCGGGCGGATGCTCCGCATTGATGGCAGGCCTGCCCCTATCGTATGTCTCCACCATTCCCATGTCAAGTACCTCTTTGCCGGGGCAGCAATTCCAGATTTACCGCGTAGTATCCGCAGATTATGCAGATTGAACGGATTTTTTTCTTCTTTCCTCTGCGTAATCTGCGCTATCTGCGGATGAATTGGCCCATATTTGGCATTGCTGTTGCCGGGGGCATGCCTCCCATACTTGAGAAAACATGGGAAGGCAGTGGGTTGAAATCAGACCATTTTTTGCATATACTGCTGGTATACCGGCAAAACCGCGGTTCAAACGGGTTGCGTAGATGTTTCCCCTTTTCCTTCCTTTCCGGCGCATACGTCGCCCGCAGAAAGTCTCTCTGGTCGCGGCTCTGTTTGCCTCCCTGGTGCTGTGTTGTGGCCTGTTGAGCGCCTTCGTACTTGCCCCCCAACGCATGTACCTTTCCTGGCGCATCTCCCGCATTCCTCAGATGAATGCGGCGGATGTGGCGGCTGCCGCACCCGGCACAGACGTGCTGGTCACCGGCTTTCTGGAAGGCAATCGCCCGGCAGAACACGACTTCGTGACCTACACCCTGGAACGCTGGCAGGTGAAGACCAATGCGGACGGAGAATCTTACGGCAAGTGGGTGGACGCCGAAGGCTACTTCCCCGATTTGCGCCTGCTGGTGGATGGGGAAGCCGTGCGCATCCAGGGCACGGCGGAGGTGACTCTGTTGGGGGATGTGCACGTGGTGATGGACGAAGGCGGAACCGGCCGCCGGCTGCCGCTGGACGCCATCCACATGGCGGATGGCACCCTGCGCTATCACGGCCTGCGAGACGGCGACCGCGTCACCGTGCTGGGACGCAAGGCGGCTTCGGGCGGTATCGTGCCCTCGCGCCTGTACGCTGGTGACCGGGCCGCCTTCGAAGAGTTCGAGCGTGCGGGCGCAAAAGGGTTGTTCCTGGCCGGCCTGGTGGTCATGGCCCTTTCGCCGTTGGTGTATGGCCTGACACTGTTCCTGATGCGCTGGTGAGGTGGAAGATGGAAGTCCAAACCAAAGGCTCGACCACCTGCCTGATGATTTTCCTGGGCGTGCTCACGCTGGGCATCGGCCCGCTGCTGGTCTGGCTGCAGCAACGCAACTGGCCCCGCCGCGTGGACTCCAGCGGCATCACCACCCGTAGCGGGAAGCATATCCCCTGGCAGGATTTCACCCACATGACCTACAGCCGCACGCGCATCCAGGCCGGCTATGAAGTGGAACGCTACGACCTGTACGGTCCGAAAATCCACGTCATCGTGCCGACCGAGCGGCTGGTGGATGGCCCGCGGGTTATGGAAGCCATCCTGCGCCATCTGCCGGAGCGCGTGAAAGACACGTTGCAACGGTATCTGTAGGCCGGACTTTCCAGTCCGGCCTGGACGCCTGCACCCGTCAGGGTGTTCTAGTCTGGCAATTTTCCAGTCCGGCTGGGGACGGGTTGGAAAACCCGTCCCACTTCGCTAAGAACCTATCCGAAAATTTCTCCCAGGCGTGTCACCGCGAGCAAAGCGAAGCGGTCTCCTTCGTTGGCGGTACAACTGCTCGCCAG
>DAOTWV010000226.1:0-3308 GCA_034435695.1 Anaerolineales bacterium
CGAGGGGGATTTCGCTCTCCCGCAGGCGGGTGACGGATTCGGCGCGCACTTCGAGGGGGGCTGCCGAGTCCCACAGGTCGGCAGCCTGCCCGAAGGCCTCCGGCAGAGCGATTTCCACGCCCAGGGTGTCGGCGGCCTGGACGGCGATGCCGGCGGTGTTGCGCGCACCTTCCAGCGCCGAGACCGCCGCGCTTACGGCCTCCTCCACCACCTGGGCATCAAGGATGTTTTGTGCCGAGCGGTAGAGACGCAGGTCGGCGGTATCCCTAGCGAGCAGGGAGGCCCCAAAGCCAGCGGGAATCTCCAGGGCGACGGGGGCTTCCCCGGCATCCACGCGGGAAACCAGTTCCCCCGCGGGTGCGGCGACCACCTCCAGGGTGGAGTCCGCCTGCAAATTCTGGATGAGGGCGGCGCTCTGCGGGGAGCGGTCTTCATCGGCCAGCAGCAATCTCCAGCGGACGGGGCTGTCATCCGGCCCCAATCCCTGCATGGCAACGGCCAGCACGAAGGTGAAGACTATCGGCATCAGGATGGTGAAAATCAGGACGCTGCGCGAGGAAAAGGTTTGTTTGAGGTAGGTGAGGGCGAGGGTGAGGAGTTTCATTAGGAGGTGTCAGGTGTCAGGTATCAGGTGTCAGGTGTCAGGTGTCAGGTGCATGGGCTGTCGTCCGTCGTCTGTCGTCTGTCGGCGGTCTGTCGTCCACGGTCTACCGTCCATCGTCCACGGTCTATCTCACAAATCGGCGGTTGAAGCCCAGCAGGGCAAGGACGAAGAAGAGGGCGCCCATGCCGAGCAGCGCGGCGACGTTGGGCAGGATGGCGCTGACCGGCTGGCCGTCGAGCGCCAGGGAGACGAAGCCGTCCATTGCCCAGCGGTTGAGGGTGGCTTTGCTGAAGATGTCCAGCCAGTCGGGGATGCGCTGCAGGGCGATGAAGTTGCCGCCCAGGATGCTGAAGACCAGGGTGATGGCGGTGCCGAAGATGCCGGCCTGGTTGTCGTCGCGGGCGAAGGCGGCCACCAGCGCTCCCAGCCCGGCCGCGGCGGTGACCGTGCCCAGGCTGAGCAGCGCAACGCCGGTCAACGGGCCCCAATGCACGCCGAACACCAGCCCGGAGACCGCCACCAGCACGGCCATTTGCAGCAGGCCGGTGAGCAGCGTGCCGCCGATTTTGCCGAGCAGGATGTCCGCCTTGCCGGCGGGAGTGGTCAACAGGCGCGGCAGGGTGCCCTGTTTCTCCTCCGCCAGGATGGAGCGCGTGCCGGCGAACATGGCAAAGAGCAGGAAGAAAATCGCCATGGAGGGCATGAAGTAGCCCATGATGTCGAATTCCTGCGCCGCGCCCACAGTCTGCCGCCGGATGCGGATGTGCTCCTCGGCGGCCTGCCCGTTGGCGAAATCGGCTTGTGCCGCGGCGATGGCCTGCGGCAGTCCGGCCAGGGCCGGTACGAGGGCGTGGTCTTGCTGTGCAGCCGCGGTCACCTGTGCGGCGGCCAGTTGACCGCCCAGCGCGGCGCTCTCGAAGCCCAGGGCGACGCGGCGCACCACGCTTTGCAGGATGACGGGCGAGACGCGGGAGGTGGGGTCGGTGAAAAGTTCGATGCGGGCGGCGGGGGCATCGGGTTCCTGCAGGGCGGCGGAGAAATCGGCGGGCAGGATGAGCGCGCCGCGCACCTCGCCGCTTTCCACCAGGGCGCGGGCAGCCTGGGGGTCGTCCAGCGCGGTGAGAGCGAAGAGCGGCTGTTGACCTTCGGCAGTGTCCACGGTGATGGCGGCTACCACATCCACGAAGGTGTGCCCGATGTCGCCCTGGTCGGCGTTGACCACGGCCACGGGGATGGCGTAGATGGGCGAGTCGCCGTTGTTTTGTCCGCCGAAGGCTGCGCCCATGATGAAGGCAATCAGCAGCGGGGCAGCCAGCATGTAGAGCAGGGCGCGCCGGTCGCGGAAGCGGATGAGGGTGTCTTTGAGGGCGATGGAGGTTAGTCGCATGGTCGGTTAGTCTGTTAGTCGCCTGGTCTGTTGGTCGGTGGACGATAGACGGTGGTCGGTGGTCTACCGTCCACGGTCTATTGTCCACCGTCCGCGGTCTACTCCCGCAGCGCGCGGCCGGTGAGGTGCAGGAAGACGGCTTCCAGGTTGGGTTCCTGGATTTCGATGCGGCGGATGGGCAGTCCGGTGGCGGTCAGGTGCTGGATGATGGCCGGCAGGCGACCGTTGGCGTCGTCCACGTCCAGGAAGACGGTGCCATCGTCCACGTGGACGCTCTGCACGCCGGGCAGGCGGCTCAGGTCGTCGCGCTGCAGCAGGTGACCGGCATCTTCCCCGATGGACAGCGCCAGCCGCTCACCGACGCCGGTCTGGGCAATCAGTTCGTCCAGCGTGCCTTCGGCAATCAGTTGGCCGTGGTCGATGATGCCGATGCGGTGGCTGAGTTCCTGGGCTTCTTCCATGTAGTGGGTGGTGTAGAGCACGGTCAGCCCGTCGCGATTGAGGGCTTTGACGGTGTCCAGGATGCGGCGGCGGCTCTGGGGGTCAATGCCGACGGTGGGTTCGTCGAGGAAGAGGATGCGGGGGCGGTTCAGCAGGCCGACGGCAATGTTCAGGCGGCGCTTCATCCCGCCGGAGAAGGTGCTTACCTTGTGGGCGGCGCGGCCGTTGAGTTCGGCCAGGTCGAGCGCCCAGGCGACGCGCTCCTTGAGGGTTGCGCCGCGCAGGCCGAGCATACGTCCCCAGAAGGCCAGGTTCTCGCGGGCGGTCAGGTCTTCGTAGAGGGCGATTTCCTGGGGCACCACGCCGATGATCTGGCGGACTTTGGCCGGCTGGCGGGTGACGGAGTAGCCTGCGATGGTGGCTTCGCCTTCGTCCGGGCGCAGGAGGGTGGTCAGCAGGCCGATGGTGGTGGTTTTGCCGGCGCCGTTGGGGCCCAACAGGCTGTAGATTTCGCCTTCGGCAATCTGGAACGAGATGCCGCGCACGGCGTGGGTGTCGCCGAAGTGTTTGTGGAGGTTGTGGGTGGTGAGGATGTAGTCCATTGGTCGGCTAGTCTGTTAGTCGGTTGGTCGATTAGTCGGCGGTCTGCGGTCTGTCGTCCGTGGTCTGCCGTCCGCCGTCCGTCGTCCGCCGTCCGTCGTCCGCCATCCACCGTCTATTGTCCATCGTCCATCGTCTCCCCGGTCGTTTCGTGCCGCCAGAGGATGCGGATGCCGATGGCGACGAAGACAAGCGGCCAGAGTTTGCCGAGCCATTCGAGGGCGGTCATCATCGGGCCGCCGACGGCAAGCGCCAGGCCGAAGAAGCCCAGCACGA
>DAOTWV010000227.1:0-2786 GCA_034435695.1 Anaerolineales bacterium
AGGATATTGACACGCCCCCGAAAACGTGCTATCTTTAAACCGGTTTCATTAAACCGGTTTAAAACCTCTCATGGACAAAAATATCACCATCCGCGACGTGGCACGCGCAGCGGGGGTCTCCCCTGGGACGGCCTCACGTGCCCTCAATAACAGCCCGCTGGTAGCCGAGGCCACGCGTCAGGCAGTGTTAGAGGCTGCCCGTCGGCTGAACTATCAGCCCAACATCATGGCACGCCGCCTCTCCCTGGGCAAGACTCTCACGATTGCCATCCTGGCCCCTTTCTTCACCCGCCCGGCCTTCGTCGCACGTTTGCGGGGTATCGTACAGGCACTGCAGGACACATCCTACGACTTGCTCATCCACAACATAGACAATCCAGAAAGCCGCGCCCAGGTTTTCGAACAAATGCTCCGCACGCGCCGTGTAGACGGCGCAATTATCATCAGTCTGCCCATGGATGCCACCACTCGCGAGACCATTGTCCAGAGTGAAACCCCCATCGTACTCATCGACATCCCCACCAGCCAGGACCTGCCGGTCAGTCAGGTAGTGGTAGACGATGTGCAGGGAGGCAGACAAGCCACAGAACACCTTATCGCATTGGGACATCGTCGCATTGCCTTTTTGGGGGATAAAGCCGACCCACACTTTGCGTTCACATCCAGCAAGCACCGCTACCAGGGATACCAGCAAGCCCTCCAAAACGCCGGTATTCCGCTTGAGACGCGCTACTACCGCGAATGCGATATCGCCCGCCAGGCCGCACGGCTGGCAACGTTAGACTTGCTCCAGGAGTCACCCCGTCCTACGGCTATCTTTGCAGCCAGCGATACCCAGGCCATGGGCGTCCTGGAGGCCGCGCGCGAAATGCACCTGCGCGTTCCCCAGGACCTTTCCGTCATCGGGTACGATGACCTGGACGTTTCCGAACACATTCAACTCAGCACCGTACACCAACAACTGGTTACTTCTGGGGTACTGGGCGCACGGCTGCTTTTGCGCCATCTCGATGACCCGACAACCGCCTGCACCCGAGAGCAGTTGCATACGCACGTCGTAGCCCGGAGTACTACCGCTCCTCCAGGGCAAATCTCGTGATTCCCTGGCACGCTCCACCTGAGGCAATCTCGCCTTCCCCTCATTCCTTGCAAAAGGAGGTGATGCCTGCAAACCAAAAAATCGTTCTTTCATGAAATGCGGCCCAGCCGCATAGACAGTTGTTGCCCAATTAAGTACCGTAGAAAGGAAAGAGAGAAATGAACCGCAAAAACATCCTGTGGATGGTGCTCAGCACCTTGCTGGTGTTTGCTTTTGTGCTGAGTGCCTGCAAGCCCGCCCCCACACCGGAACCAACCGAACCCCCTGCTACCGGTGGCGAAACCACTGGTGGCGAGACAACCGGCGGCGAGATGGGCGGCGAAACCACCCCCACTGGCAGTTTCTACGAACGCGCTCTGGCGGGTGAGTTCAAAGGCACGGTCGTGACCATGACCGGCCCCTTCACCGACGAAGACGCCGTCAAATTCAACAACGCAGTGGCCGACTTCGAAGCCAAGACCGGCATCGACATCCAATACGAAGGCTCGAAGGAATTCGAGGCCAGCATTTCCGTGCGCGTCGAAGCCGGGGACGCTCCCGACATCGTGGACTTCCCCCAGCCCGGCCTGCTCGGCAACTTCGTCAAGCAGGGCAAGGTCGTCAACGTGCTCGACTTCCTGAGCGAAGACTACCTGAAACAGCAGTACAACCAGTCCTGGCTCGACATGGCCACCATGCAAGGCCCCAACGGCCCCATCATGGCTGGCGTGTGGCACCGCTTCAACGCCAAGTCCCTGGTCTGGTACCCCAAGAAGGCCTTCGAGGCCGCCGGTTATCAGGTTCCCCAAACCTGGGATGAACTGATGGCCCTCACCCAGCAGATTGCCGACGACGGCGACACCGCCTGGTGCATCGGCATCGAATCCGGCGCAGCCACCGGCTGGCCGGCCACCGACTGGATGGAAGACGTCATGCTGCGCACCACCACCCCCGAAAACTACGACAAGTGGGTGGCCGGTGAACTGCCCTTCTCCTCCCCCGAAGTCACACACGCCGCGGAAGTCGTCCAATCCATCTGGTTCAACGACGCCTACGTCTACGGCGGACGCAACGCCATCGTCACCACCTTCTTCGGAGACGCCCCCACCCCCATGTTCCAGGACCCGCCCAAGTGCTGGCTCCACCGTCAGGGGAACTTCATCACTTCCTTCTTCCCCGAAGGCGTCAAGGCTGGCGAAGACTACGACTTCTTCTACCTGCCCCCCATCGACGAACAGTACGGCAAGCCCTGGCTGGTGGCCGGTGACATCATGGCCATGTTCAACGACCGCCCCGAAGTGCGCGCCGTCATGGAGTTCTTCACCAAAGGCGAATCCGTCAAATCCTGGCTCGCCGCTGGCGGTGCCCTCGGCGCTCAGAAGGACGTCCAACTGGATTGGTACGGCGACCCCGTCGAGAAGAAGATTGCCTCCCTCGTTCAGGACGCCACCACCATCCGCTTCGACGCATCCGACCTGATGCCCGGTGAAGTCGGCGCCGGCTCCTTCTGGAAAGGCATGACCGACTACTTCAGCGGCTCCGTGGATATGGACACCGCCCTCAAAGAAATCGACGCCTCCTGGCCGCAATAAGCAGGGCAATACTTTACCGCCCTGCCGGCCCATAGTCTGAACTAAGAGAAGCAGGGTAATCCGCAGATGATTATCCTGCTTCTCACTTTTTGGTGGTATGGGCAAAATTTATCTGG
>DAOTWV010000228.1:0-1615 GCA_034435695.1 Anaerolineales bacterium
TGACACCTGTCAAGAGGGTAAACGCCTCCCCTCCTCGGTTTTTTCGTCCCGGCTTAGGGCGTATGGGCTCTCGGATGGAGGCAGGGGCGAGTAGCTCGAACCGACGGTGGATCCTGCTGATATGCGCGGGTTGGGTACCGCCTGACAACGGTCCGTCGTGGAGCTGCCTCGATCTGGGATCGGAGGTGAGAGAAAGTGGCTCTTTCCGTAGCCTCCCGCGAGGGTTCTCCAAACCGTGCCCTCGCCCCTACCTCCATCCGAGAGCCGTCCTGTGTCAGATGGGTCCGCCAAGTCCCTCGTTCGGTTCTCGGTGACGGTCAATGATGTTCAGCATAGCGTCCCCCCTCTGGCCTCCCCTCGACGGGGCATCACGCCGGCATCGGGATCTCGTGGAATGCTGCCCACAGGAACCCCACCAACTCCCGGGCGATCGCCATGATCACCACCCCTTTGGGTTTGCCCCTCGCTCGCATCCGCACATACCGCCCGTGCAGGCGAACCTGAGCCTTCCAGGCAACCTGCAAAATCCGTTCGCCCACACCGTGTTGTCGAGCCAACAGGGTCCGTCCCACCCGGGCTGGCAAACGGTAGGCCCACGCGACCTCGCCCAACACCCTGCGGGCATGCGCGTTGCCCGTTTTCGTCAACGGCCCCCTTCGGCGTGTATCCCCGCTGGAGTGCTCCGAGGGAACAAGCCCCAGGAAGGACATCAACTGCCGAGGGTGGTCGAACCGGGTGAGGTCTCCCAGTTCGGCCACCAGTGTGGCGGCCGCCACGAGGCGGATGCCCCGAAAGCTCTGCAGCGCCCGCACCGCAGGGGCCAGCCGCCAGTGCTCGACATGGTCTCGGATCGCCTGGGTGAGCCGAGCCACCCGGGCATCGGCCTCCTCAATCGCCCGGATCATCTCCTCAAAGGTCAACTGCAGCGCCGGGTGCTCGAACCGCTGCTCGCTCAGCCATCGGCGGAACTTCGGGGTCCACCCCTTTGTCCCTTTCTCGTAGGGTCGCCCGTGCCGGAGCAGGAACGATTTGAGTTGCTGGATCAGGCGTCGTCGATCCGTCACGGCGCTCTCTCGAGACCGGGTCACTTCCCGCATCGCCTCGTCCTCGGGGTGGGGGACATATACGGCCGTGAGGTCTCCCGATCGCAACAGTCGGGCCAAGGTAACCGCATCCCTGCGATCGGTCTTGATGCGCTCGCCAGGCTTCCGGGGAATCCGGGAGGGGGCGACCACCTTGCAAGAGATGCCGCACCCCTTCAAGAACCGGTACAGCCCGTAGCCGCAGGGGCCCGCCTCGTAGACGACCTCCACGGCTTCATAGCGCTCGGTGAGCCGTCGTACGAGTCGGCGCAGACTTGGCATCTGGTGGGGAATGATTCCCCAAAACCGCACCTCCTGGTGGACGGCGCCCTCGGCGATGGCGACGGCGATGGTGTCTTTGTGGACATCCAGCCCCACGTATGCGATATGCTTTGCCATGACCCGCCTCCTTTCCTGCTTGAGAGTGGCTCTGTCCTGTGCCCCCCCCGCCAGGATAACCCACGAGGATCCAAGCTGAGGAGGCGGGTCCCTTCGTTCAGGTGTCAGTCATTTTGTCTGGGAGGCTGGGACGC
>DAOTWV010000229.1:0-12062 GCA_034435695.1 Anaerolineales bacterium
GCAAAGCGGCTATTCCCGAGGCCTTGAAAAGAGCCACTTATGACAACGCTGAGCACTCCTTTGGTGCGGCAGCACCCCCATTTGCGTCCTTTCAACGCTCGCAAAGACTTGCTATCGGTGGCAAATCTGATAGAAATTTGTTTTGCCAGTACCCTTGACGCGGATGGGCGACGGTATGTGCGGCAATTGAAACACATGGCTCGCAACACCGCCGCCTTGCAAATGGCCATTGGCAGCCACAAACGAAGCCCCGTACCTGCAGCCGGCTTCGTCTGGGAAGAGAGGGGAGAAATTGTTGGAAACATCAGCCTCATTCCCTTCACATGGCACAGCAAACGCTTTTACCTGATTGCCAATGTGGCAGTGAATCCAGCCTACAGGCGACGCGGTATCGGCAGGCAATTAACCCAGGCTGGAGTGGAATACGCCTTAAGTCACAGTAACGCTGCTCCCTGGTTGCAGGTGCGCGCTGACAACCCAACGGCCATTCGGTTGTACCAGAGTCTGGGTTTCGTGGAAAAATACCGCCGCAACACCTGGCTCAGCACACATCAACAAAGCGAGGCAACGCTGTTGGCTGGTATGCGCGTCACTACGCGACAACGGGGAGACTGGGCACTGCAAAAACGCTGGTTTGACTCTCTGTACCCGGATGATATCCTGTGGCAATTTGATTTCACCGCTCAGGCGCAGGCTCCGGGAATCAGCGGTTGGTGGCATCGCTTGCTCAAAGGTATCTTCTTACGGCAATGGAGCATACGTTTTCGCGGACAATTAACCGGCGTCTTGTCCTGGCAGTCACAGGGCGGCGCCCATACCCGTTTATGGTTGAGCATCCACCCTACCTATGAGCAACTGACTCTCCCCGCGATGCTGTGGTACGCCCGTCAACGTCTCAAACGCTACCACCTGACCTTTAACTACCCGGCAGGGCGGCAGGAAGCACTTATTCTCAATCAGGGCTTCGTACTACAGCACACCCTGGTATGGATGCGCTGGCAAAACATAGCCAAAGCATGACAAAAAACGGACGATAGCCCTCAGGAGTTGACTCCCTGGCAAAAGGGGCGTATACTCAAAACACTGGAGGCAACCTCACCTTGATTGGTTCAACCGTTTTCCCCCAAATGCTTACTTGCTAAAGGCACGCCTGCGCGCGTGCCTTTTTGTTTGCCTGCCTGCTTTCCATTCCCCAAAAAGAAAGGAGTTTCTTCCCATGGACTATGGCATGATTGGTAAGATAAAGAAAGCCAAACAATACGCTCAGGAACGTGACCGCATTACCTTCAATAGTTTCAACGTCTCTTTCCGCGGCAACAACAACACACACACCATCTCGTTCCAGGATGGTAAGTGGCACTGCACCTGTGACTTTTTCCAGACACGCGAACGATGCAGCCACACCATGGCACTGGAGGAGATTTTGAAGGATATGCTACCAGAAGAAGAGAATTGAACGTTGCGTAACACAAGAAAAGCGGATGGCAATCGCCATCCGCTTGCTTTTTCTGGCGGAGAGGGTGGGATTCGAACCCACGGTGGCCCAAAGGACCACAACGGTTTTCGAGACCGCCCCGTTCGTCCACTCCGGCACCTCTCCAGGCGCAGCGCATTATAGCAGAAATTGGCTTAAATTTCCACACAAGAATGCATTGCCGGATAAAAAACCGGTGAGATGCGCTCTTCCCTCAAGCCTTCCTGCAACGCCGCGGCAGCCTGACGCTCTCCATGTACCAGGAAAATTTGTTTCAACTGCCCTTTGCAGGCTGCAGCATACTCCAGGAGCATATCGCGCCCCGCATGGGCTGAAAACCCGCCGATAGTGGCTACTTCTGCCCTACGGGTATACACCTCCCCAAAAATTTTCACTCGCTTCTCTCTATCCGCCAGGCGTCTCCCCAACGTGTAGGGGGCCTGCCAGGAAACAATCACAATGGTATTGCGCTTGTCTTCGATATTGTTGCGCAAATGATGCAGTATCCGCCCCGCTTCAGCCATGCCGGAAGCCGAGAGGATGACCATGGGGTCTTTCATTTCGTTCAAGGCCTTCGATTCTTCCACAGAGCGCACATAATGCAAGGAGGGAAACTTAAGGGGCGAGGTGTGACGGTCGTTTGCCATAAAGGCGCGCGCTTCAGCGTCAAAATATTCTGGATGTTCACGTACCACATCCGTCACATTCACCGCCAAGGGACTGTCCACATACACGGGAACGACTGGCAAGTCGCCGCTATCCATCATTTCATGGATGTAATACACCAATTCCTGTGTGCGCCCTACCGAAAACGATGGAATGATGACCTTCCCCCCCCGCTTCAAGGTACGCTGTAACACTTCTTGCAATTCTTCAGCCGCCTCCTCAGGATTACGGTGCTCCTTGTGCCCATACGTGCATTCCATGATGAGATAGTCCGCCCCAGAGGGCAGCACCGGGTCGGGGATAATCGGCAAACTACAGCGCCCAATGTCTCCAGAAAACCACAAGCGGAAACGCCGCCCGCGCTCCTCTATATCCAGCACAATAGCCGCAGAGCCAAAGATATGCCCCGCCGGGACAAATTGCGCCCGTATACCGGGTGCTACCTCAAATTCCGCATAAAATTCCTTGGGACGAAAGAATGCCTTCACTTGTGCGGCATCCTCTTGCGTATAGATGGGGGTTATTGGTGGCTCATCCCGCCGGGCGCGTACCTTGTTCACGAAGCGAACATCTGCCTCCTGGATGTGCCCTGAATCCCGCAGCATGATATCGGATAAATGCGCCGTGACATGCGTGGCATAAATTGGGCCGCGATACCCTTGCTTGATGAGGTTAGGCAGGTTGCCGCTATGGTCGATGTGCGCGTGAGATAGAAGCACAGCGTTCAATTGCGCCACATCGAAGGGGAAATGTTGATTGCGCTCGTAGGCTTCCTTGCGTCGCCCCTGATACAAACCACAATCCAGCAAAATGCGGCTGCCATTGATGCTTATCAGGTGTTGCGAACCGGTTACAGTTTGTGCTGCGCCATGAAATGCAATTTCCATCGTGAGGCTCCTTTGGTATAGGCACCTCCAGGCGACACATGCACGATGAAGCCGTTTGCTTTACGCGTGTTTACCGGGGTGCAGGATAACGTCCAGTATTTCTGCGCCAAAATGCTCGAAGCGCCAGGGGGTATCCTCCATGACCTGGGCTAATTCAGGTAACGTATGCGGTTCCTGCGCCACAATGCGCTGCATGATGTTACGAGGCAATACCACATCCGACTCTACGCCCAACCGACGGGCAGTTTCTTTACGCCAGGAATGCATGGCATCCATCAAAAAAAGGTACGCATCGCTGGGACGGGGCGTAGAGGGCGCATACAGTTCTCTGGCCCGCACACCGCGCTGGATTGCCCGTAAAATGCTCCGTCCATAACGCTCGATTTGTTTTCTGCTCAGCGCACCACTGTTATGCAACGCATTCCAGTCTTGCGGAGCAGTTTGTGCCAGTTGTAACAGCGTTTTGTCACCAATGACTTTGAAGCGTGGACGATTTTGCCGACGAGCAACTTTTTCACGAAACGCACATAATTCCTGCAAAATAGCGGCCTGCCTGGGGGTCAACTTTCGGGCATTCTTGATGCGTTGCCAACAGGGAATGTTGTTCCGCTCACCATTGGTATGGTTCAGACGACAGAAGCGGTCAAAATCTTCCTTCGCCAGTTCCCACATGCCGGCTTTTTTCAAGGCTTCCTGCATTTGATTTCGCAACGGGATGAGATAGTGGGTATCCAACTGCGCATAAGTGAGTTGTTCCGGGGATAACGGCCTGCGCCCCCAATTCGCACGCTGATACCGTTTATCTGGTTCCACACCAAAATGACGCTGCAACAGCGCACCCAACCCGACAGCCTTATAGCCCAGCAGACGGGCTGCCCACATGGTGTCAAACAAAGAGGCAAAGGTAAATCCAAAATCTCTATGCAGGCAAATCAAATCATATTCTGCTGCATGAAAAATTTTTTCAATGTCCAAAGAGGCAAAAATGGGCGCCAACACGGACAAATCGGTAAGCGCCAGGGAGTCCAGAAGATAATCCTGGGTGGGAGTCGAAAACTGAATCAGGCAGACCTGCTCCTGGTATGCGTACAAACTATTGGATTCAGTATCTACCGCGATGACAGATTCAGTCATCAGGGCTTCTGCCAGGGCTTGAAGTCCTGATGGCGTATCCACCCAAATGGGCGGGGGCATAGATGGAATATTCATGAAGCGTAACCGTTGCGTATTTTCTCCATGACCAGGGCGGTTTCCCCTCCACGATAATAATTACGCCACTGGTCTATGGGTTGATATCCAAATTGACGATACAGATTTTGCGCGCCGTAATTCGACAGGCGTACACACAGACGCACCCGAGCCACCGTCAGGCGCGCTTCACAAGCCGCAAGCAGGGCGGCCCCAATGCCACGCCGTCGGTATGCCGGAAGCACACCAATCGTCGCAATCCAGGCCAGATTTTCTCGCGGGCGTACGTCGGCGGCGACAAAGCCCACCACTTGCTCTTCATCGACGGCTTTCAGGCGGATGACATTGGGCAACGTGAGTACCCCAAAAACGTCCCAAAAAGGCCACGCATCCTGCGGAAAACATATTTTTTCCAAACGTTGAATGGCGGAGAAATCTCGCCAGGTAGCCACCATGATGGGCACAGGATGGCTACCTGGTGGAGATGATGTTACAGGTATCACTTATCGGTTTGCTGCCCTTCTACGAAATTTTGCAACAGCGTGGTAAATTCCATCGGGAAGACGAACTTGGTAGCCGGGGTTGCGCCCAGTTCTTTGAGGGTGCTGAAGTATTGCAAAGTCATCGTTTTCTGGTCAATGCTATTGGCCACAGCAAAAATGCGTTTGAGGGCCTCTGCATATCCCTCTGCGCGCAAAACCTGCGCCTCGCGCGCACCCTGCGCCTGCAGAATAGCCGATTGCTTTTCCCCTTCGGCTTTCAGGATGGCGGCTTGCTTTTCACCTTCGGCCACATTGATGGCGGCTTCCTTCTGACCGGTGGATTCGGTCACCAGAGCGCGGCGTTCACGCTCGGCAGACATCTGGCGGTTCATGGCTTCCTGAATCTCGCGCGGCGGGATGATTTCGCGAATTTCCACGTTGGTCACCTTGACGCCCCAACGCTCAGTGACTTCGTCCAGGCGGGTGCGCAGCATGTTGTTGATGTGTTCGCGTTCCGCCAGCACGTCATCCAACTGGATACCGCCGATAACCGCGCGCAACGTGGTAGTAGCCATCCCTTGAGCCGCAGCCTCAAAATTCCCCACCTGCAAAACACTTTCCACAGGGTCAAGAATTTTGTAATACCAGATGAAATCAATCGAAATACCGGCATTGTCTTTGGTGATGGCCGTTTGATGAGGAATTTCGCGCACTTGCTCTCGTAAATCCACACTCACGGCCCTATCCAATACTGGCAGGAGTATCACCACTCCCGGCCCCTTGGCACCAATGCAGGTACCCAGCCGAAACACAACCAGCCGCTTGTATTCTGGAACAATGCGTATGGCACTGACCAGCATACCAAGCCCAATCAGTACAAATCCCCCAATCAGACAAAGTACCACACCGCTTGTGCCGTTCATGAACAACCTCCTTATTTCTGAATGATTTGGCAAAATGTTACAAAGTCGTAACTGCTCAGATATGCAAAAATGAAGATGATTTTTTCACCACAAAGGCTCGATGGCACGAAGAATCGCAACGATTTTTGTCCCCTGGTGACTTTGTGGTGGAATTTTTCGGCACGTTTTGCCATAGATTGAGTAGTTACACAAAATCCGGGATTCCAGGCGATACCATTTACTTGCTACCCAAAACACATCCTGATATGCCACACTACTCTTCTACCGGGCGCACCAGCAGGTAAAATCCGTCCCGCCCAACCACCTGTACCGTCGTGCCAGCGGGAATAGGGCTTTCACTACGCGCACTCCACAATTCACCCATAACATACACCGACCCGTCCTGATGAATTTCCGTACGGGCTTCCCCGCGTTGTCCCACCAGCGTCTCAAGGTCATGTACCGGCGAACGCGAAGCGGCTTCCAACGATTTTAGCGCCACAAACCACAAAAAACCACCCTCTATCGCAGTCGTAACCAGCACTACCATCCAGTGCACCCCAAATCCACTTCCATCTGGGGAACGAAAAAGCAATGCCACCCCAACGAAAATCAACCCCAGGGCGCTGGCGACAAAAACACGCCCCTCGCGGCGTACCAGGGCATACCCCAGCGGAAAACACCCTGCCACCACGACCACCAACGCCCATAAGTTCGTGGGCATCTGCAAAATTTGATACCCGGAAATCACAAACAAGGCAATGGCTCCCACTTCCAGCAACCCCGTTCCAGGAGCCAGCACTGCCATAACTGCCAGCCCAAAAGCCAGCATCAAAATGACATAGGCAATATCTGGATTGAAGAAAAATTCCATAATCTGCACTAACCCGGTCATCGCATTTCTGGTATGCGATAGCCTCACACATTATAATATACCAACATTCGCTTTCTGCGGTAACATCAATCGGGAAATTTGTCGCACTATCCCTGCTCTCCAGAAAGCCCGAATCGCAATTTCGTCTACGAACATCCTGCTCACCCGTCGCAACAGGACTCGCCTATGCCCCCCACCATCGCTCTTGCACAAATCGATACCGCGTTGGGAAACGTGGAACACAACCTGGAAAAACACCTCACCCTGGCAAGGGAAGCCCGCAAATCGGGCGCCGATTTGCTCGTCTTCCCGGAACTCTCCCTCACCGGCTACGTCCTGCAAGACCTCGCCAGCACGGTCGCACATCGCCCGCATCGGGACGACCCCGTCTTCCGCCCCTTACTGGAAGCCAGCCAGGATATCGACCTGGTCGTCGGCTTCGTAGATGAAGACCCGCGCTCGCGCTTCTACATTGCCGCGGCCTACCTCTCGCGCGGCGAGGTGCTGCACGTCCACCACAAAGTGTACCTCCCCACCTACGGCCTGTTCGATGAAGGCCGCTTCTTCGCCTGGGGCGACAGCATCCGGGCTTTCGATACCCGTTTTGGACGCATGGGCATCCTGATTTGTGAAGATTTCTGGCACGCCTCCCCGCCCTACCTGTTGTGGCTGGATGGCGCGGATATCCTGCTGCTCACCTCCGCCTCACCGGGGCGCGGCCTGGGCGCCGAACCACAACTCGAATCCGCCCGCTGGGTGGAACACATCAACCGCGCCTACGCCAGTTTGTTCACCACCTTCGTCGCCCATGCCAACCGGGTAGGCTTCGAAGACGGCCTGCACTTCTGGGGCGGCTCCACCGTCTTCAACCCCGCCGGCGAACTTCTCGCCAAAGGCCCTTACGACCAGGAAGCCCTCACCCTGGCAGAAATTGACCTGCGTGAAATTCACCGCACGCGGGCGCGCCTGCCTCTGCTGCGCGATGAACGCACCGCGCTGGTGCAACGTGAACTCAACCGCATCCTGCAACCTTGAGGACGACATCTCCCTATGAAGACTTTACGCATTTTGTTGTTTACCACACTCATCGGCCTTTCCCTGGCCCTGTGGATTGGCACGACCTCCCCCGCGAGGGCCGCGCGCACCCCTCAGTACACCTACATCCTGGGAGGGCAGATTCTCACCCCCCAGGGACACGCCATCGAGGGGGCGCATATCACCCTGTACAGCGAGGGCACTTCCGACCCTCTGGGAGAAACAGAAAGCCTCCCCGATGGCACATGGCAAATCGGCATCCCCAGCGTCCCGGAGGGCGCCATGCACCTGCACATCAGCCGCTCCCACTACCAGGAACTGGACGTCTCCGTCAATCGGGCAATCGTCCAGGAGTGGCGCGAGGCCGGCAGTTACCAGATTGGCGAAATCACCCTCGAGCGCCGCATCACCATCGGCTTCTGGATTGGCGCGCTCATCTTCGTCGGCGTGCTGCTCGTCATCGCCTTCGAAAAACTGCACAGCACCACCGCCGCCCTGACGGGCGCATCGCTCATCTTCCTGGTCAGTTACTTTGGCTCCGGCTGGATTTCCCCCGACCTGTACATCATCGATTTCGAGCGCGCCCTGGAATACATCAACTGGGAAGTCATCCTGCTGGTGATGGCAATGATGATTATCATCGCCATCATCGAAGACACCGGCATCTTCCAGTGGCTGGCTTTTCAGGCCTACCGCATCAGCCGGGGACGCAGTTGGCTGCTGGCGCTCATCCTGATGGCGCTGACCGCCGTGGCCTCCGCCCTGCTGGATAACTTCACCACCATGCTGCTGATGACGCCCATCAGTTTGCAAATCGGCATCGCCCTGGGAATCAACCCCCTGGCGCTCATCATCCCCGAAGTCCTGGCCTCCAACGTGGGCGGAATCAGCACCCTGGTCGGCACGCCCACCAACATCCTGATTGGCGCATACGCCGACATCGGCTTCACCGATTTTCTGAGCAACGAAACCGTCGGCGTGGTCGTCGCCCTGATTGCCATGGGCGCCTTCGTCCTGTATCACTACCGGGACGAATGGCGCAAATCCAGCAACACCCTTTCCCCGGCGCTCTACAAACGCCTGGAAGAAAACGCCCGCATCGAGGATATGCAGGCCCTTACCCGCGCCGGAATCGTCTTCATCCTGGTGATGGTTGGCTTCATCGTCGGGGAACACGTCGGCGCGCCGCCCGCCGTCCCGGCCCTGATTGGCGCATCCGCCCTGCTCATCTGGCTCAAACCGGATGTCCACCACATGATTAAAGCCGTGGACTGGACAACCCTGGTTTTCTTCATGGCGCTCTTCATCGTGGTCGGCGCGGTGCAGGAAATCGGGCTTATCAGCATGATTGCCGTCTCCATGAGCAACATGGTCGGCGAAAACCTGCCGCTGGCGACTTTCGTCGTACTCTTCGGCTCCGGCACCCTCTCGGTCGTGATTGCCAACATCCCGCTGGCGGCCTCCATGCTGCCGGTAGTGGAATTCCTGAGCGGCAGCATCCCCGGCGCACAATCCAAGGTGCTGTACTACGCCCTCTCGATGGGCGCGGCCATGGGCGGCAACGGCACCCTGATTGGCGGCGAAGCCAACCTGGTCACCGCCGGCATCACCTCACAAACCGATTCGCCCATCACCTTCAAGGATTTCGTCAAAATCGGTTTGCCCGTGACCTATATCACCATGCTCATCGGCTATCTCTGGCTCATCATTCGCTTCTAAACCAAAGGGAGAAGACCTATGCCCACCATTCTGTACCCTACCCGCGGTGGACGTTCCAGTTACCCCAATCAGGATTACGTATTCACCCTGGCGCGTGAGCAACACGCCGACTTGCTGCTGCTCTATGTCAGCAATGTGGAATTTCTGGGAATGGTCTCCCGCGCCAAGGTGGTGGATATCGAAACCGAATTGGACCACATGGGAGAATTCCTGCTAGCAATGGCGCAGGAACGCGCCCAAAAAGCCGGCGTGGAAGCCGAAATCCTGGTACGACGCGGGGATTTCAACGAAGTGTTGCGGCAGGTCATCGCCGAACACGCGGTGGATACGCTGGTGTTGGGCGCGCCCTCCGAGGAAACCGGCCTCACCACCCTGGAATTCCTGCAAAGCCTCAGCCAGAATCTGGCTATCGAAAGCGGCGTACACGTCCACCTCATCCAGGATGGGAATCCCATCGGCGTGTTTGCCCCCCAGGAAGGAACGCCGGATGCCTGACCTCACCATCCACCCTGCCCTGGCGCGCCAGATTTTGACGGGTTTCATCCGCTCGGAAATCACCCGCGCCGGCTTCCACAAGGCCGTCATCGGGCTTTCCGGCGGAATCGATTCGGCCCTTTCCTGCTACCTGGCAGCCGAAGCCCTCGGCCCGGAAAACGTGCTGGCGGTGCGCATGCCCTACCGCACCTCCTCGCCCGAATCGCTGGAACACGCCCAACTGGTCATCGACGCCCTGGGCGTGCCTTCGCTCACCATCCCCATCACCGAGATGGTCGAGCCGCTCTTCGAGCGCTTCCCCGATATGGACAACCTGCGCAAGGGCAACGTCATGGCGCGCGCCCGCATGATTGTGCTCTACGACCAGTCTTCTGCTTTTCGCGGGCTGGTCGTTGGCACCGGCAACAAAACCGAGATTTTGCTGGGCTACAGCACCCTGTACGGCGATTCGGCCTGCGCCATCAACCCCCTGGGTGACCTGTACAAAACCCAGGTGCGCCAACTGGCGCGCGACATGGGGGTGCCCGCGCCCATCATCGAGAAACCGCCTTCCGCCGACCTGTGGGTGGGGCAGACCGACGAAGAGGAACTGGGCTTCACCTACGAGCAGGCCGACCAGGTGCTTTACCTGCTGGTAGACCAGCGGTACAGTCCCCAGGACTGCATCGACGCCGGTTTTTCGCCGCGCTTCGTGCAGGCCGTGGTGGAACGCGTGCGCCGTAATCACTTCAAGCGTGTGCTGCCGCCGGTTGCCAAGGTCAGCAACCGCACCATCGGGTACGACTTCCTGTACCTGCGCGACTGGGGCACCTGAATGCTGCACATCCCGCCATCGCTCAGGCACCGCCAGTTTCGCCTGCTGTGGATTGGCCTGCTGCTCTCGGTGGCCGGTTCGCGCATGCAGTTTTGGGGGCTGCTGTGGCATATCCGCACCCTGAGCGACCAGCCGATAGCCCTGGGGGCCATCGGGCTGGCGCGCATCATCCCGATTGTGGTCTTCTCGCTCATCGGGGGTGTGGTGGCCGATATGCGCAACCGCCGCCAGATTTTGTTCCTCACGCAGGGCGCGGCAATGCTGGTGGCGCTTGCTCTGGGGCTGCTGACCAGCAGCGGACACATCAACCTGTGGCTCATCTACCTGCTTTCGGTCATCGAAGCCTCCGCCTTCGCGTTCGACATCCCCGCCCGGCAGGCGCTGGTTCCCAACCTGTTGCCGGAACGCGACCTGCCCAACGCCTTCAGTTTGCAATCCATTGCCTTCACCACCGGCTCCATCGTCGGCCCGGCGCTCAGCGGACTGGTGATTGGCTACCTGGGGCAGGCACAGGTGTACTACCTGAACGCGCTTTCGTATCTGGCGATGTTCATGGCGCTCATCCTGATGGGAACGGTGAAACAATCGGCAGCGGAAACCGCCCCAAAGGGAGTCAGTTCCGCAGCCATCCGCCAGGGGGTACGGTTCATCCTGGGGCAGCCCATCATCCTTTCCAGCATGCTGCTGGATTTCTTCGCCACGTTTTTCGCATCGGCCAACGCGTTGCTGCCCATCTTCGCGCGCGATATCCTGCACGTCGGCGAAATCGGGTACGGCTGGCTCTCGGCGGCGCAATCGGTGGGCGCCGCGCTGGCGGCCGGGGTGCTCTCTCAGGTGCGCGAACTGCGCCGCCAGGGGCCGATTTTGCTGCTCTCGGTGATTGCCTTCGGCGCGGCCACCATCCTGTTCGGCCTTTCTCGCAACTACTGGCTATCCTTTCTGGCTCTAATGGGCACGGGGGCAGCCGATTCCGTCAGCACCGTCATCCGCAACACCATCCGGCAATTGCAAACCCCGGACGAGTTGCGCGGCCGCATGGTGAGCGTGAACCAGATTTTCTTCATCGGCGGGCCGCAACTGGGCGAACTGGAAGCCGGTCTGGCGGCGCAGTTTTTGGGGCCTGTTTTCGCTGTTCTCAGTGGAGGAGTGGGGTGCATTCTGGCGGTTGGCTGGATTGCCCGGCGCTGGCCGCAATTGCGTATGTACGATTCTTGACATTTCCTTGACGAGGCATACACCACAGCGTATAATGCCGCCATGCTGTCCAGACAAATTCCGCTCCCCGTTTACCGCCTGCAAGCGGCCTCGCGCCTGCCAGAACGCGCCCAAAACGTGTGTGCGCAGTTGCCCGCCATCGGCATCGCCCAGAGCGTGCAACTGCAAATTCTTGACTTGTTTTTCCTGGAGGGGAACCTGACCCCACAGGACTGCGACCAACTCAAGGCGCTGATTTGCGACCCCGTCACCGACCACTGTACCCTTTACCCCCCTGGCGATGACGGGGTTGCGCTTTTAAAGCCGGATGT
>DAOTWV010000230.1:0-6201 GCA_034435695.1 Anaerolineales bacterium
TGAAAAGCGTGGTTTCCCTGGGCTTTCCTGGGGAAACGACGGAAGAGAAGATGCGCGGCAGCGTGTTTACGCTCATCCCCTCTGCACGCAGTGCAGAAGAGCGGCAGCCCGGCGTCACTTACCCTGAAATCGTTCAGGAATCCGTTCAGGTCATCGAATGCACCTGGGACCAAAGTGCGCCACAATTTTGCAACGAGGAGACCGAAGAAATCCACTTCGTGCTGCAAATAGACAAAATCGTGATGCAAAAACGCTGGTGGCAGGCGTTGCTGGGGGGCAAACGCTTCCCCAGGTTGCCCATTTCCTACGGTTTTCGCAACAACATCAACTTCTGGTTTGCCCATCATGGTCGTCCATACGCCCTGAGGATGCCTGCCAGCAAAGGCATTGACGTGAACACCATCAAATGGGCGGTCACGCGCTACGACCCCAGCATCCCCTGGCAGGAAGAAGCCTACGCCAAACTGGTCAAAATCCCGCGGGTCTTCATCGGCAAAGTCGTGGCACAAATCATCGAAGTCGCCAGGGCCGAAGGGGTAACTGAAATCACCCCTGAATTCCTGGACCGGGTGCGAGATAAACGCGCACAACAAGAGGGCAGACGCTTGCGTTGAGGCTTTGCCCACCCGTGCAGCCTCTCCAGAATTTTTCCCTTCCCAAAAAGGAGGAACGTCCCATGCAGGAAAGAAACTGGCTTCCCTGGATTATCGGTTGCCTGGTCGTGATAATGGTATGCTGCGTCTGTCTGGTAATCGTCGGTGCGGGGGGGCTCCTGTACAGCGTATCGCAATCCCCGGAATTCCAGGCCACCATCGAAGCAGGCTCTTACCCCGCTGCAGCCACCAGCACCCCGGTGGTTGCCCGCCCCACGGCTATCAGCCCACAGGCCACCCCTGTACCAGTTTCCACCGAAACCTTGCGCACCCTGGAGCAGGCCATCGTCCCCAACAACGACCCCATCGCCCTGGCACGCCGCCTGGGGGGGCATCCCGATGTACCGCTCACCCTCACACCCCCGGCCGAGTTTTTCCGTCCCGGCGCACAGCAAACTTTCTGGGTCACCAACGTGGACGATAACAGCAACTTCCAGATACAGGCCACCCTGCACTACGTCACCGACCACGCCTACTTCTGGGTGCAGGATGGCGTGGATTTCAATCAGGGCGACCTGGAACGCCTGGCGGAGGCCTTCGAAAACAAAATCTACCCCACCGACCGGGCGTTCTTCGGCAGTGAATGGACTCCCGGTGTGGACGGAGACCCCCACGTCTACCTGCTCTATGCACGCGGGCTGGGGGAAAACCTGGCAGGCTATTTCTCTTCCGCGGATGAATTGCACCCTCTGGCACATGAGTACTCCAACGCGCACGAGATGTTCCTTTTCAACGCGGATAACGTAGACCTGGGCGATGAATTTACCTATGGCGTGCTGGCGCATGAATTCCAGCACATGATTCACTGGTATCAGGACCGCAACGAATCCTCCTGGCTCAACGAGGGCTTCTCCGAACTGGCCGCCTTCCTGAACGGGTACGACGTGGGCGGATTCGACTACGCATACATGCGCGACCCCGATATCCAACTGACCTACTGGCCAACTGACGACACCACCCCACATTACGGTGCGGGATTCCTCTTCCTGACCTATTTCCTCGACCGTTTCGGCGAGCAGGCCACCCAAAGCCTGGTGGCACATCCGGAAAACGGCATGGTCAGTGTCCAGGCGGTGCTGGACGAAATCGGTGCGCAAGATACCCTGACCGCCAGCCCACTCAGCGCCAATGCTTTCTTCCGCGACTGGACGATTGCCAACTACCTGATGACCTCAGACGCCTACAACGGCATCTTCACTTACCATAACTACGCTGATGCTCCCCAGGCCACAGAGACCGAACGCGTCCGCAGATGCCCGCAGCGCATGCAAACGCGCGATGTACACCAGTATGGCGTGGACTACATCCGCATCACCTGTCAGGGGCAGTACACACTGCACTTCGAGGGCGGCACGCAAGTGGGGCTGCTGCCCGCCGATGCGCATTCCGGCGCTTACGCCTTCTGGTCCAATCAAGGGGATGAATCCGATATGACCCTGACGCACCAGTTCGATTTCACCGGCGTCGAAGCCCCCATGATGGAATACTGGACGTGGTACGATATCGAAAAGGACTACGACTACGTGTACCTGGAAGCCTCCACCGATGGCGAAACCTGGCAAATCCTGCAACCCCCTTCCAGCACCGATGCCGACCCATCCGGGAACAGTTATGGCTGGGCATACAACGGCAAATCCGGCGGCAGCGGGGTGTGGATTCGTGAGCAGGTGGACCTTTCGCAGTTCGCCGGACAGCAGGTGTATCTGCGTTTCGAGTACATCACCGATGCGGCCGTCAATGGTGAGGGGTTCCTGCTGGATGATGTCAGCATCCCGGCCATCGGCTACCACACGGATTTCGAAGAGGATGACGGGGGATGGCAGGGCGATGGGTTCGTGCGCATCGAAAACATCCTGCCGCAGACCTTCCAGGTCAGCCTGATTACCCGCACTTCCTCTGGCCTGGAGGTCACCCCTCTATCCCTGGAAGCCGATAACAGCCTGACTCTGCCCATGGAGATTGGCCGTGGTGAAGAAGTCATCCTGGTGGTGAGCGGCACCACCCCCTTCACCCACCAAAAAGCCGCCTACCGTTTCGAGATTACCCCCTGAAATGAAGCAGCGCGCCTCTATCGGCGCGCTGCCCATCACACTCGGCGCTTACTTCTCGCCGCGCAGGTTCGCCAGTTGCTCTTCCAACTCCCGGCGGCGCTCTTCAGCAGCCCTGCGCACTTCAATCTGGATGTTTTCCACCCGGCTGCGCAACTCGTTTTGCAGTTCCGGGCCGGGGGCCGGCGCCAGCAAAGTCGCCACCAAAGCCCCTACCGCTGCACCGAGCAGCGCCCCGCTGAGAAAATTCACCATCTTTCGCATGGGGTAAGACCTCCTTGCTCCACAAAGGATTTTTGGCAGGACAACCCTGCACAAGATACCCCCATTATAAACCATGCTTTACCTTTCCGTTGGTATGCCTCGTGCCGGCTCCGGCTGGTACTACAACCTGATGCACGACCTGGTCACGGCGGCAGGTGGACAGGCCGCGCGCGACATCCGTCGTCGCTATCGTCTGGGCTGGACTCTCACCGAGGTCAATTGCAACATCGGCACCCTCAGTCCCCACCGTCTGCTGGCCGCCTGGCTGCCTGCAGCCCTGGGAAACGCTTACGTCATCAAGGCGCACGCCGCACCTACGGCTGCAGCGCGCCTGTGGATGCGTCTGGGGTGGCTCAAGGCGGCTTACATCTACCGTGACCCCCGCGACGCCTTGCTCTCCTCGCTGGAACATGGTCAGCGCTCCCGCCAAAACCACCAGCGCAATGCCTTTGCCGCCCTGGAAAATTTTTCTCAGGGGCTGGAATTCATGCGCACCTACGTGCGTATTTCCGAGGCATGGCTAAACACCCCTGGCGTCCACACCACCCGCTACGAAGCGCTGCTCACCGAGTACGAACAGGAGGCCACACGCCTGGCTGCCTTTCTGAACGTCCCCCCAGAACGCGCCCGTCCCGTTATCGAGCACTACCGTCCCAGGAGCGCCGCCCAGGCCGCACAACGCGGCCTGCACTTCCGCAAAGGCAAAATCGGTCGCTTTCGCCAGATTTTCACCCCTGAAGAACAACTGGCCTGCCAGGAAGCCTTTGGGGAGTACTTGCAACGCATGGGATATCAGACGTGAGCCTGCCCTCGCGGGATTCCGCATACTTTCTGGCATTACAAACCCAAACCGGATGGGGGCGCACCTTACGCAAGTTTGCCGAGTGGATAGCCCCCCCGGAGGGTTGCCGCATCCTGGATGTAGGCTGCGGCCCCGGATTGTTCCCCGCCCTGCTGGAAGCGCGCGGCTGCCGCGCTTTTGGGGCAGACCTCGACCCGCTGCACTTCCGCAGCCCGCGGCTGCTGAGGCATCCCCTCACCGCCGAGGCCGCCCACCAGCCTTTCCCCAATGCCTGCTTCGATTTGGTAACGGCCAGCAACCTCCTCTTTCTGCTCCCCAATCCGATACAGGCACTGGCTGAATGGCGCCGCCTCCTCAAGCCAGGAGGCAGACTCGCACTGCTCAACCCATCCCCTGCCCTCAGTGTGCAGGCTGCCACCCGCTTTGCTGCCCGGCGCGGCCTGGATGGGCTGGCGCGTCAATCACTACTGCGCTGGGCAGAACGTGCAGAAAGGCATCATCGCTGGCATGTACAGGCTTATGTCCGCATGTTTGCGATGATTGGGGTACAATTAGAGCGATTTACCCAGGCAGTGGGGCCAGGGTTTGCCCTGTGGGTTCTCGCCCGGCGACCCCCTGCTTCCTAGAGCCATGCCTATGCAGACTGAAGTCATCCCCATCACCCACCCGATTGCCCTGCGGCACGCCGTAGACGTGCTGCACAATGGCGGCGTGGTGGCATTTCCTACCGATACAGTGTATGGGCTGGCAGCCTGGCCATTCAATCAGGATAGCATCGAGCGTCTGTTTCGCATCAAGGAACGAAGCCCCCACAAGGCCATCGCCCTGCTGCTTCCCGATGTGCGACAATTGCCGCTGGTGGCCAAAAAAGTCCCCATAAAAGCGCGCCTGCTGGCAGAGGCTTTTTGGCCTGGCCCGCTGACTCTGGTGGTAGAGCGTCACCCCCAATTGCCGGACATCCTCGCCCCAGAGCAGAGCATTGGGGTACGTGTTCCCAGTCACCCAGGGGCGCTTTCACTGTTACGGCTTACCGGCCCACTGGCGGTCACTTCTGCCAACCGTTCCGGGGCTACCAATGCCACGACTGCAGAGGAAGTGCTGGAACAATTGCAGGGACGCTTTCATTTGCTGCTGGATGGCGGCAAAACACCGGGAGGAGTGCCTTCCACGGTGGTGGATTGCCGCAAGAAAGAAATTCGTGTGCTGCGCGTTGGCCCGATTTCGGAAGAGGCCTTACGCCGTGTGGTGGAGTGAGATACCGGAAAACGGCAGCGCCTGCCAATGGCAGGCGCTGTTTTTTTCGTCGCGGGAGCCGCCTGAAAATCAGGCCGGGGAAACGGGGAGAATCAAATCTTCGGGGGCAATGTCCTGCGGCGGGGGCGGGACGGGATGTCCACCGGTGTCGCCGTACAATTTGCGGTGTACGATGCTCAGGGCGCGCACCTGTTCCGCCGCATGGTAGGATGAACGCACCAGGGGGCCGCTTTCCACCCATTGGAAGCCGATTTCCAGCCCAAAGGCCTTGAGTTCGGCAAATTCTTCCAGGGTGTAGTAGCGGGCAATCGGGAGGTGTTTTTTGCTGGGCTGCAGGTACTGACCGATGGTGAGGATATCCACGCCCCAGGAGCGCAGGTCGCGCATCACGGCTTTGACTTCGTCCATGCTTTCGCCCAACCCAACCATGATGCCCGATTTGGTCAGCACTTCGGGGTCCAGTTTTTTTGCGTTGCGCAGGGTGGCTTCCGTCCAGGCGTAGTTATCCTGCGGCTGGACGGTTTTGAAGAGGCGCGGTACGGTCTCCACATTGTGATTGAGGATTTCCGGGCGGGCATCCATGACGATTTTCAACGCTTCGATGCTGCCCTTGAAATCGGGAATGAGCACTTCGATGGAACAGCCGGGGTGAATTTCGCGGATGCGCCGGATGAGCATGGCAAAGATGGGTGCGCCACCGTCGCGGCGGTCATCGCGATTGACGCTGGTGATGACAGCGTGCTGCAGGTTCATGGCCTTGACGGCCTGGGCAACGCGTTCTGGTTCCAGCCAATCGAGCAGGTTGGGGGCGCCGCGTTTGATGTCGCAGAAGCCGCAGGTACGGGTGCACACGTCACCCAGCATGAGGAAGGTTGCCGTGCCCGCCCCCCAGCATTCTCCCATGTTGGGACACATGGCCTCCTCGCATACCGTATGCAAGGCTTTGCTGCGCATCAGGCGATGCAGTTCTTTGTATGTTTCGCCTGAGGGGGCGCGCACTTTTATCCAGGAGGGGCGGCGCAAGGGGGTGGTGTTGACGTGTTCAGGGTTGACGCGGTCACGCGTGGGGGCTTTGGGCATACGAAAAAACTCCTTACCGACAAGGTTGTAGAACGGCACAATTGTACCGCAACTCACGTTTTTGCGGTGCAATTTGTCTCCGGCCGGGAGCACGAAAGAT
>DAOTWV010000231.1:0-6146 GCA_034435695.1 Anaerolineales bacterium
TCCTCTCCAGTCCCCCTCCCCCTTAGGGGGAGCACCCTGCGGGTATGCTTCGCGAGGGTTAGGGGTGGGGGAAGGGTGGGAGAGAGTTGGAAATGCCCTACCCCAGCGCCTGCGCCAGGTCGGCCAGCAGGTCATCCACGTGCTCCAACCCGACGGAGAGACGCACCAGCGCGGGGTCTACGGCGAAATCCGCCTCTGCCGTGGAAGCGTGCGTCATCGCCGCGGGCACCTCGATGAGCGATTCCACCCCGCCCAGGGATTCAGCCAGCGCAAAAATGCGGGTACTCTCCGCAATGCGGATGGCAGCCTCGCGGCCGCCGCGCGCCACGAAAGAGACCATCCCGCCGCCCAGCCGCATCTGTCGGCGCGCCGTCACCCCCTGGGGGTGTGAATCCAGGAAGGGGTAGCGCACTTCGGCTACTGCGGGATGGCTTTCCAGGTAGCGGGCAATCTGCAGGGCGCTGGCGCTGTGCCGTTCCATGCGCACCGGCAGGGTCTTGACGCCGCGCAGCACGAGGAAACAATCCATCGGGCCGGGCACCGCCCCGGCCGCGTTCTGCAAAAAGGCCAGCCGCTCGTGCAGGTCAGCGTTGTCCGTCAGCACCGCCCCGCCCACCACGTCCGAATGGCCGCCCAGGTACTTGGTGGTGGAGTGTACCACCAGGTCGGCGCCCAGGCGCAGAGGCTGCTGCAGGTACGGGGTGGCAAAGGTGTTGTCCACCGCCAGCAGCGGACGCGCCGGGTGGGCGTGCACGATTTCGGCCACCGCGGCGATGTCGGTCACGTTGAGCAGCGGATTGGTTGGCGTTTCCAGCCACACCAGGCGGGTGTTGGGGCGCAGCGCGGCGGCCACGTTTTGCGGGTCGGTGGTATCCACGTAGGAAAATTCCAGTCCGTAACGGCGCAGGATTTTGTCGAACAGGCGGAACGTACCGCCGTACACATCGTTGCCGGCCAGGATGTGGTCGCCCGGCTCGAACAGATGCAGCACCGTATCGGTGGCCGCCAGCCCGGAAGCGAAGGCCAGTCCATAGCGGCCGCCTTCCAGCGCCGCGAGGCAGGCCTCCAACGCGTGGCGGGTGGGGTTGCCGGTGCGGGAATACTCGTACCCGTGGCGCGGCTTGCCCACACCGTCCTGCTTGTAGGTCGAAGTCTGGTAAATGGGCGTCATCACCGCACCGGTTATCGGGTCGGGTTCCTGCCCGGCGTGAATGGCAAGGGTTTCGAATTGCATGAGAATCTCCACTGAATTGTAAGGAATAGTTCGTGCCTGATACCTAACACCTGACACCTGGCACCTGATACCTGGCACCTGACGCGCTCCATTGTACCCGCTTTTCCGTGGAGTATAATTGCCACCTGTTCCCTCTGAAAAGGAAAAACCATGCCCCGATTGCATCTCTTCGAATTCAACGACCACCCGCGCGTGCCCCAACTGCTGCGCGGTTACGAAACCGACTACCTGGAAACGCTCTTCCGCCTGCTGCGCCTGTACGAGGCTGCCCTGCCGCTGGTGCGCAAAGGCCTCGAACACGCCCCGGAACAGCGCATCATTGACCTGGCGGCGGGCGGCGGCGGTCCGGCGCTCACCCTGGCCGAACACCTGGATGTCCCCATCCTGTTGACCGACCTGTACCCCAACTTGCCGGCTTTCACCCACCTGGAAGCGCACACCGACGGGCAGATTCGCGGCCACGCCGTCCCGGTAGACCTCTTCGATGTGCCCGCCGACCTGCGCGGCCTGCGTACCATGTTTGATGCGCTGCACCACTTTCGCCCCGCGGAGGTGGTGCGCCTGCTGGAAAGCATGGCGCGCAGCGGCCAGCCCTTCCTCTCACTGGATGCCACCAGCCGCACCCTGCCAATGGTGCTCGGCTCCGTGCTCATCCCGCTCAACGTGTGGCTGCTCACCCCCTGGATGCGCCCCTTCCGCTGGTCACGCCTGCTGCTGACCTACCTGCTGCCCATCCTGCCGCTGCTCATCGCCTGGGATGGGCTGGTCTCGCATCTGCGGGCTTACTCCGCCGACGATTTACGCGCCCTGGCCGCCGAGGTGCACGTCCCTGGCTACACCTGGGAAACCGGCACCCTGCGCGCCCGCGGCGCACCGCTCACCTACATTTTGGGAATTCCACACCATGACTGAGACTCAAACCACCCCACCCGTCATTCTGGCCGTTCTTGCGCACCCCGACGACGAATCCTTCGGCATGGGCGGCACCCTGGCGCATTATGCCAACCGCGGCGCAGCCGTCCACCTGATTTGCGCCACGCGCGGCGAAGTGGGCGAAGTCGCCCCGGAACACCTGCAAGGCTACCAGAGCATCGCCGAACTGCGCGAAGACGAGTTGCGCTGCGCCGCCCGGCATCTGAAACTGCGCGGCCTGTACTTTCTGGATTACCGCGATTCGGGCATGCCCGGCTCCCCGGAGAACGAACACCCCCAGGCGCTGGCCGCCCAACCGGTGGAAGAAGTCGCCCGAAAGGTGGCGCGGTACATCCGGGAACTGCGCCCCGACGTGGTGCTGACCTTCGACCCCATCGGCGGGTACAAGCACCCTGACCACATCGCCATCCACAAAGCAACCGTGCGCGCCTTTCATCTGGCTGCCGACCCGGCCTTCGAGTGTGACCTGCCCCCCTGGCAGGCGCGCAAACTGTACTTCCACCTGATTCCCAAGAACTTCCTCAAGGTGGGCGTTTTCCTGCTGCGTCTGTTCGGCAAAGACCCGCGCAAATTCGGCCAGAACGGCGATATTGACCTGCAAGCCCTGGTCGAGGAAGGGGACTTTCCGGCGCACGCGGTGGTGGATTACCGCGACGCGGCTGCCCAAAAAGAGGCCGCCTCGCACTGCCATGCCAGCCAGGGCGGCGTGCAGATGTCCAGGGGCGTGATGGGTTGGTTCCGGCGGCTGGTGGGCAACAAGGATTACTTCATGCGCGCCTACCCGCCCCCGACAGATGGCCGCCGGGAGCGGGATTTACTGGCGTAGGGCCGGCTCAGAACTCCCAGCGGGGGTGCGGCTGCGGCAGTTGCAGACAGGCATCCAGCGTGGCGAGCATCTCCGGGGAGGCGTGCAGGTCATCGGTGAGCGCCAGCGAAGTTGCCGGGCGCACCCCCAGCCACCAGCGCGTCCACGCCCCCACCGAGGCCTCCACTACCGGCAGCGCAGGCTCCTCCCCCGCCTCGATGTGCGATTCCGCCCCCAGATTGACCACATACCTGCCGCCTGTCCCCTGCCAGGGGGTGTCATCCGGCAGGTATTTCGTTATCGGGTCGTGCAGGTGCAGGTTGAAGCGCACCTCGCGGCGTGCCTGCACGCGTGCCATGCAGGCGCGCACATCCAGCATCCGCCACTGGAAATACGCCGCGGCGGTGGTTTCCACGCGGTGCTTGCCTTCCCGGCGCACCCGCCGGGCGCGGAATGGCTGCTTCAGCAAGTCCTGCAACTGGATATCGGGCGGCTCATCCATGCGGACGGTGTGTACCTGGTCGCCCCAACTCTTGATGAGCGAGAGCAACTCCAGCAATTGCTCGCCATTCCGGTACACCAGCCACCAGATGTCATAAGGGCCGTGTTCAGCGTCGCTGGATGGTTTTCCCCACAGGAAATGCGTCAGGGTGCCGTCTTCGGCCTCGAAGCCCAACCCGAAAGCGTTCTTTTCCCACGACATATCGGCGCGCGTCACGCCTGCGGGGTGCAGCACACAGCCGCCGTGCCCGCGGCGCGCCTCCAGGCGCGCCTGATGGACGCGTTCCCAGTCATCTTTCGTCAGGCGGATGGGGGGACGCGTCGGGTTGGGTACTTTCAACGCCGCCGGGTCGAAGTGGAACCAGTGTTCGTAGCCGCCGGTGCCAAAGCCCAGTTTGTCGTAGAAGCCCTGGTCGAAGATGCTCAACCCGGCCACCTGTGCGCCG
Organism: Anaerolineales bacterium; assembly: GCA_034435695.1. GTDB lineage: Bacteria > Chloroflexota > Anaerolineae > Anaerolineales > DRKV01 > DRKV01. The sequence continues at coordinate 3,920 of DAOTWV010000231.1, forward strand.
TCAGCGGCGGCATGCGCCAGCGCTTTGGCCGTCAGACGCGCCGCAATGCCCTGCTTGCGCGCTACCCGGCTGACCACTACGCCGGTCACCGCCGCCAGATGCAGGTCTTCATCCCGGTAGCGAATGGCGCCGGGCGCAACCGTGACCAGGCTCTCGGCGTGTCCGTGCAGTTCGGCTACCCAGGCCGCGCTGCCCTCGATGAAAAATTTTTCGACCTCTTCCTGGCCGTCTTCCAGCCAGCCGACCTCTTTCCAGGCACGGCAGGCGTCTTCGAAATCGCGTTCGGGGTCGTAAGGACGAAACAGCATGTGTATTTGCTCCTGCTAAGAAATTTGTTGAGAAAACGCCTCCACGCGGGCGGCAGCAACGTGTCGCCGCTTTCCAATGGGACCTGGCTGGTGCTGTCGCGTGGTTTCTCAGTTGTGCGCATCAATCGGTGCGCTTTGGCGGCCCACAACGGCCTGCTGTGGGCGGATGAGGCAGGATGTGCCCCGCATGCAATGCGGAGATTATACCTGTTCGGCGCATGTGGTCAAAGTGTGCCGCGGGGGGCGCGACAAGCAAATGTCGTAGAAGAACCCCCTTCCTGGTTTTCCCCCGCAGAGAGGCAAGGACTGTTTTCCCCCCATCACAAGCAGGTCGGACATTCTTGTCCGGCACAAGGACAGGCTGGAACCCCCTTGTCGGGGGAAGGCGCCCGTCTTACAAACAGGCCACAGGGGGCAGGGATGGTTCTTCCCCCATCGGAGGGGCGACTGAGCCCGTCGAAGCGGGGGGGCGACCTATCCCCTACCCCCTTCCCTACCAGGGAAGGGGAATCTGGTTATGGTAAGACGTCAGACTCCCCCTTCCGCATCGGAAGGCGATGCGGTGAGCCTGTCGAAGCGGGGTTGGGGGGTAGGTCCGGTTCGACCTATCCCCTGACCCCTTTCCTAAAGGGAAGGGTTGGGGGTGGGTCGAACCCCAACGGAGGGCGAGCAGCGCCCGGCTACCTGGTGGCTATCATTCAACATAAAAAGCAAGAAGGGTCCAATACTGTTTCACTCGTCACTATATTCTATGTTCAATTTCCTAACCTTAACATAAATTTGGCAAAGAATGATTCCCTGTGCCTCTTGGACAGACTCAAGATACAACCGGTTCCCATCCACCTTCACTCCAAACAATACATCAAAACATGAATTGCAGTGGGTAATCAGCCTATCATCAACATCAATATTCATTTCCTCCACTTGCCTAATTGTAAGTGAAGATTTGATCATGGTTTGACTATAGACTGGTTTCATCTCTCCCAAAAATGTCTTTTTGAACCCGGTAAGCCCTCTTCTCTGCATCTGTATCTTAACAATTCCATCTTCCTTATTATAATAAATATCATCTATGCAAACTTTGGCCCCATTTGTAAGGAGAGAAATTGTTTCAGAAACAGGCGGAAGCAACAACTCCGATTCAAATGCTATTTTCATCATTCTTACCTCGGTGGTCTATAAGTCCGGAAAAATGGGAATTTAGGCATAACGTATATGTGAAAGTCAGCAGTAAATGGTCTATTAACGTGACCAAAGGCAATATGCCAACCATACTCTGGACTTTTACCAATATGAATTAGATTATCAGCATTTTTAGTTTCAATACCTAAATGCCAACCATAAGGAGAGTCTTTAGGTTGATACAAAGGTTGAGTTGTAAATTTAGCATAAGCAGCAGTTATTCCTAAATCAACGATATTACCAACCATTTTGCCCCATCCATCACTGTAGATATCGACCAGAGGCACATCGGGCATAGGGCCACCCATAGTTGGATATGTTAGGCCGAAATCACTTGCAGAATCAGCATAGTGACATTGCCCATAGCAGTTGTTATACCATCCTTGCAATTCAGCTTGTTGGTTATCAAAACCTGGTTGCTCAGATGCCCATGATGCTGTTTGAGATCCACGAACTACCCCTCGGAAATCTGATACAATCGGGACATAATCCCATAAGTTATTATCTAATATCTCGAGTTCCAGCATATAAAGTTTGTCGATATCAATTTCCCAATCGTCTTGGTATCCAGGATCCCAACTACCATCCCATTCGACACATTCTGGGTCATAATCATCTCCACATGGCTCATGTCCACTCGGATCGCTATACCGCAGCGGATTGTTCTCGGTGTACGCGTAGCGGTCCCACGCCAGGGGGCTCCCTGCGCCGGGGATGAGGGTGTCGGCCTGGGCGAA
>DAOTWV010000232.1:0-4796 GCA_034435695.1 Anaerolineales bacterium
CCACAGCATTAGCGCAGGCATTAGAGCATCTGGTAGACCGGTTGCCGTTCATGGTGTGCGCATTCGATGCACAAGGACGTCCAACCATCTGGAATCGAGAATGCGAGCGCATTACCGGATACACTGCGGGGGAAATGCTTGGAAACCCTCAGGCGCTATCGTACCTGCTCCCAGATACAACCTATCGGCAACGCATACTGAACGAGCGTCGCATACGACCCAATTACCGCAATTGGGAATGGCGCATTACAACACGAGAGGGTGCTGAAAAAATCATCGCCTGGTATAGCGCTGCATCCTTCAAATTACCGAACACCGCCACCACCTGGTGGCAAATAGGGGTAGATATGAGTACGATAATCCATGCCCAGGAAGAATTGAAGCAACAGTATCAGCATATCCATGCCCAAAACGCCATCCTGCGCAACACGCTGGATGGTCTCGACGCCCTGCACCGTCAGCAGGACATTCCTTCGCTGATTTCCGCGCTGGCCAACGCGCTGCACACAACCATTCCCTTTGAAAATCTGGTCGTATTGCTCACAGAAAACGGCAGCCTAAAACAAATCCGCGTTGCCTCCAATGCAACGGAACCGCCCCAGGTCACGCCAGGTCCTATCGCCGGGCTACGCACCCTGCCGGTACTGGCAACCATGCTTCAGAAAGGCACGCCTCTACTGATACCCGATGTTTTCCAAAGCCAATTGTGGCAGGAGAATGCCCTCTTTGAGCACGTCCGTTGCTGGATGGGAGCACCACTACAGGCAGCAGACGCATTGGCAGGCGTTTTGTGGCTGGAATCAAGCCAGCCCCACACGTTTACCGAAGAGCATCTCACTATGTTGACGTTGTTCAGCCGGTATACCGCCCAGGCAATACGCAGCATACAACTGCAACGCGAAATGCAACTCGCTTTAGGGCGCGAGAAATTGCTCAACGAGGCCACGCGACGTATCAGCAGCGCCCTGGACCAGCCCCTCATCTTGCAAACCGGCGCCCAACTGGCAAGCGAACTCTTTCAGGCCGATGCCGTCTGCTTTGTGCTACGCGACCCCGCCGCCCGATGGTACATCGCCTACCGGCGGAACCTGCCCCCGACAACTTACCCCGATGATGTGCTGCCACCGCAAGACCCGCTGCGGAGCGCAGCACACACCAACACTTCCCTGCTCATTCACCACTACGATGAACACCCCGGTGCAAACCCCCGTTGGGTAAAGGATGGCATCAAAAGTTGCATGGGGACACCACTCCCCGGAGATACATCCACTCCGTTGGGAGCGTTATACCTCTTCCGAAAGCAGGAATCCCCTGCCTTTTCCATTCAAGAATTGAGCACCCTGGAAAACCTCGGCTGGCAACTGGGCATTGCCCTGCAAAACGCCATGCTATTTGCAGATGAACGCCAGCGCGCCGACGAATTAGGGGCACTCAGGGATACCATGGCCGACCTTTCCGCCCAACTGGCCATGCCCGACTTGATGTACGCTATCCTCGAACGCGCTGTCGCTTTGCTGCTGGCCCATGGCGGTGAACTGGGATTGTATGACGAAGAACGCGGTGGCCTGCATGTGGTTGCCAGTTACAACATGGGAGATTCCTACGTGGGGCAATTCATCCCCATTGGCAAGGGCGTTATGGGCACTGTCCTGCAAAAGGGAGAACTCTTGATGCTGAACGACTACCACGCCTGGGATAACGCCTTGCCCGGATACCGTAACAGCATCTGCCGTTCGGTCATTGCCGCTCCCCTCAAGGCCCGCGGGCGGCTTTTAGGTGTCATCAGCGTGGTGGATTCGCGTCCCAATCGTAAATTCGCGGCAAACGAAGTCCGCATCCTCAACACCTTTGCGCAACAGGCTGCCCTGGCCGTGGATAACGTACAACTCTTTGAATCCGCCTACCTGCGCGCCGAAGAAGCCGAAACTCTCCGGGAGGTCAGCCTGATTGTGGCTGGTCTATTGGATGAGGCCGAAGCCATCCGCCGCATTCTGGAACTGGTGGGACGCGTAATCACCTGCGATAGTGCGGTGGTGGTCCTGCAGGAAGGGGATACTTTGCGCGTTGCCGGAGAGCGCCACTGGCAGGAAGCCCCCTCCATGCAAGATATGACCTTCGACCTTCGGGGAATGACTCCCTATGCCAAGGTAGCCCGCACCCATAGTCCTCTGCGCATTGCCGACATTGCCACTCACGCCCCACAGTTGATGCGCTCTCCAAAGACCTCGCATATCCGCTCGTGGCTGGGAGTCCCCCTGGGAAAGCCCGAACATCCGCTGGGCGTGCTCGCCGTTCACAGCACCATGCCGGGATATTTCACCACCGCGCATGAACGCATGGTGATGGCTTTTGCTTCCCATGTCACTGTTGCCATTACCAACGCCCGCCTTTACCAGGAAGCGCAATACCTGGCCATCACCGACCCGTTGACCACCCTGTACAATCGGCGCTACTTCTTTCAGATTGCCCTGCGAGAGTTCGAGCGTGCAGCCCGTCATGGATACCCCCTTTCGATTTTGATGATTGACATTGACTTCTTCAAGTCCGTCAATGATACCTACGGCCACCAGGCCGGCGATGAGGTGCTGCGCGAAGTAGCCCTGGCCTGTCAGGAAAGCGTGCGCGAAATTGATTTACTGGCGCGTTATGGCGGCGAAGAATTCATTGTCCTGCTGCCCGATACTGGCTCCAAAGGCGCCCAACACGTGGCCATGCGGCTGCATCAGCGCATAGACCGTATGCACGTCACCTACGAAGAGCAGCAAATCCACGTTACCGTTAGCGTAGGGGTATCCTCGCTGCAAAAAGGCGTCTCATCCCTGGACGCGCTCATCGCCCACGCGGATGCAGCCCTCTACCACGCCAAACAAACGGGGCGCAATCGCGTGGCAACCTGGGAGTCAGAAATGCAGGAGTGATACGCCCTGTCCTTTTCCAGCCGCTCACCACCCGGCAGCCAGGCGTTGGATATGCCGAGGGGGCAGGCCAGCCTCCCGCATGCGCGCCTGGACGGATTCGATATCATACGGAATGCGACGATAAGAAAACTCCCATCGGTCGGTATCGAGAATGCCATACGCCGCCCGCGGGTCACGGTCACGCGGCTGTCCAACCGAACCAGGGTTGATTATCATTCGCCCGCGCAAGGCAATGGTGGTATTCGGCTCTGGAATAATCAGGCCGGTGTTGAAAGCCGGTTCTTTCGGCAAATCGAAAATGGCTGGCACGTGGGTATGGCCTACAAAGCACAACGGGGTCGAAAAATAGGCAAAGTTCGCCGCGGCCGTAGCCGTATCCAAAATGTACTCCCAAACCGGAGAGCGCGGACTGCCGTGTGCCAGCGTGACTTCCTCGAGCAGTACCATAGGAACCTGTTCACGCAAGAATTGGGCGTTATCTTCATGTAAATTCTGCTGAGTCCACAACACGCCCAGCCGCGCCTCATAGTTGAAGGCATCCATCTCGATTTCGCCCAGCACGGCAGCATCATGGTTGCCCATCAGACACGTCAGGTTCGGCAACTCGCGCACCAACGCCACACACTCGTTGGGGTCTGGCCCATACCCCACCACATCCCCCAGACACCACACAGCATCGAAACTGCCGGCATCACTCAAAACGGCATCCAGGGCGGACAAATTCGCGTGAATATCAGAAAGTATCAGTGTTTTCATAAATCCATGCCCACAGGCTAATAGGGGGTATTATACCTGCTTTTGCCAGACCTGATACAAAGCCAGGTTACCTTCTTTGCCATCTGAGTAAAACGTCTCCACACAGGTAAACCCGCTCTGCCCAGCCAGTTGCCGTAATTCTTCCGCATCCAGGACATGGACATAACGCAGCCCGCGCCCACCCCGCCGCCAATCCAGCAGGTAATCGTTGGGTTCCAGGTCGGCCTTGCATAGTCCCACGCTTTCCCAGGGCTGGATGCGCGCCCGCCAGCGCGGACTGTTCAGAAAATGCCAGTGGGAATGAAAAAAAAGACCGCCGGGTTCCAGCAAAGACCACAAGGTACGGACGATTTGCAGGCGGGTGTCGAATGCCGGAATGTGGTGCAGCACCGCAAAGGCCAGCGCGTGGGTAAAACGCTGCCCCTCGAGGGGGGACGCCCACCTTGAGGAACACAAATCCCCCTGGAGGAAACGCGCCGCCAGAGGGTGCGTATTCCGCCGACGGGCTTCTGCCAACAATCCAGGGCTGAAATCCACCCCCACATACGTCCCGCGACATCCCTGTCCCGCCAACCTGCGGGCAAGTTCTCCGTTTCCGCAACCGACATCCAGAATCGCGGCCTGTGACGGGATGCGCTGCATCAGGCGTTCCACCCCCGGTTGCACACGTTGACGCGTGGCAGAGAACGCCTCGGCAAAGGTCTGGTAAAATTGGCTGTTGAGCGCCAGGAGTTGTTGAATTATCTCAGCATCCACGGGCGCAATTATAACAATCATGAGTACACAAAAGCAAACCCAACGCGAAAAACGCTGGCGGCAGGCTCGCCGCTATACCCCTGAAGTGCTGGCGCTGGCTCGCCAGGCGCTGGAAGACGTGCGCGCCGGCACCCCCGTCACCGAGGCGCTTCGCAGACACCCCCTGCCTCAGGGCGGGCACATCGGCAAACATGCCCTGGTAGCCGCTTACCGGGATTTGGTGGCGCGCGGCATCTGGGAGCCTGACCCTGGGCTTCTGGCGCGCATCCGCATGAAGCCCACCCGCACCCTCTCCGGCGTCACCACGGTGACGGTGCTTACCAAGCCGTATCCCTGCCCCGGCAAGTGCATCTTCTGCCCCACCGA
>DAOTWV010000233.1:0-10882 GCA_034435695.1 Anaerolineales bacterium
GTCTACGGTCCATCATCACCCTCCACCGTCTCCCTCAGCACCTCGAAATACTCCGGGAAAGTCTTCGCCACGCAGCCGGGATTTTCGATGACGATGCCGGGGACGCGCAGACCAATCAGGGCAAAGGCCATGGCGATGCGGTGGTCGTCGTAGGTGCGCACGGTAGCGGGAAAAATTTCCTCCGCGGGGTAAATCTTCATCCCGTCGGGATACTCCTCGACGCGCACGCCCAGTCGGATGAGTTCGGTGCACACCGCGCTGATACGGTCGCTTTCCTTTACCCGCGCCGAAGCAATGCCGCGGATAGTGGTCGGCGAAGAAGCAAAGGGCGCAATCACCGCCAGCGTAGGGGCGGTATCGGGGATGTGACGCATGTCCACGTCAACCCCCATCAGGTGTTCCCCGGCGGTTACCCGGATGCCGCGCGCCGTCTCCGTCACCTGGCAGCCCATCCGTTCCAGGATATCCAGAAAGGCGATGTCGCCCTGGCGGCTGTTTCGGTGAATGCCGGGTACCTCCACGCTTTGCCCGGTGATGGCAGGGATAGCGAAAAAATACGAGGCCGCCGAGGCATCCGGCTCGATGGGATAGATGCCCTGTGCCCGATACATTCCCGGCTCGACGCGGAAAACGGACGCCCTTACAGGGGCTACCGTTACCCCAAAATCAGCCATCATCCCGATGGTCAGGTCCACATAGGGACGCGAGTTCAACCGGCCGGTGACCTCCACCGTCAGCGGGGCGGCGGCATACGGAGCGGCCATCAGCAGCGCGCTGACGAACTGGCTGCTGACATTCCCCGGCAGACTGACCGTACCGCCGCGCAGCCCGCGGGCATGGATTTCCACCGGCGGGCATCCCGTGGGTGTGCTGACCTGTCCACCGATGCGGTTGAGGGCCTGCACCAGGTCGCCAATCGGGCGCTGACGCATACGCGGTACGCCGTCGATGCGGTATTCACCGTGCCCCAGGCAGAGCATGGCCGTCAGGAAGCGCGCCGCGGTGCCAGCGTTGCCGATGAACAGGTCGGCCTGCGGTGCAGGGATGCGTCCTCCCAGTCCGTGAACTGTGATACGCCGGGTAACGGAGTCGGTTTGTACCTCGAAGCCCAGGGTGCGCAGCGCCTCCGCCATGTAGCGGGTATCGTCCGAGAAAAGCGCCCCTTCGAGCGTGGTCACGCCATCGGCCAGTGCGGCCAGCAACAGGGCGCGGTTGGTAATGCTTTTCGAGCCGGGGAGGGGGGGAGGGTGGGTCATGTGTCAGGTTTCAGGTATCACGTATCATGTGTCACGTGTCACGTATCATGTGTCACGTGTCACGTGCGAAGTGTGGGGTGCGGTGTGCGGGGGCGTTGTCCGTTGTCCGTTGTCCGTCGTCTGTCGTCTGCATTCTTCATTCACCATTCCTCATTCACCAACGCCGCCTCGATGTCATCCAGTTGCGCCCGAAAGCGGGCCAGCGCCTGCAGGATAGGTTCGCGGTTGGTGTGCAGGATGTCGCCCATCATGACCGGATTGCTGGCCGCCAGGCGGGTGGTGCTGCGGAATCCCGGCCCGATGAGCGGCGCGGCTTCAGCCGGGGTGGCTTCCTTGAGCGCCGTGGCGACCAGGTACGGCAGATGGCTGGTCGCGGCCACCCAGCGGTCGTGCGTGGCGGCATCCAGCCACAAGGGACGCGCCCCGATGCGCTCCGCCAGGCTTTGCGCCAGGCTGCGCAGACGCGGCGAGGTGCGTTCCAACGGCGTAAACGCAAACGGCGCATCGCGGAACATGGCCGGGTCGGCATGTGCCAGGCCGGAGACCTCCTTGCCGCACATTGGATGTCCGCCCAGCGGGTCGAAGCGCGCCGGCATGGATTGCATGGCTTCCACAACCAGGCGCTTGGTGGAGCCGATATCCAGCACCATGAGCGGCGCGTCCCACAGGCGGGGCAGGTCGGCCAGCAGACGCAGGTTGGTGCGCACCGGCGCGGCCAGGATGAGCAGGTCAATACGAGGCAGCAGGTCGGCGGGATGGGCGCACACCGAGTTTACCACGCCTTCGGCCAGGGCGCGGGTGTGTGCGTCGGCGTCGCAGGCGTGGATTTCGGCGCAATGCGGGCGCAGCGCCAATGCCAGCGAACCGCCCATCAACCCCAGGCCAAAGAATCCGATGCGCAGGGTGCGAAAGTCAGGCTCGTCCATGCGGCACCTCACCCGGCGGCCTGCACAGCCAATGCTTTTTCCCGCATTTCCGGGCGGGGTTCCAGCCGCCGCCCGACGGCCTCGGCGATGATGCGCACCTGGCGCACCATTTCGGCGAAACGTTCCGGCTTGAGGGATTGCCCGCCATCGGAAAGGGCTTCTTCGGGGTGCGGATGCACCTCCACAATCAGGCCGTCCGCCCCGGCTGCGATACCGGCGCGCGCAATGGCGGCCACGTACTCCCAGTGGCCGGTGCTGTGACTGGGGTCGAGGATGACGGGCAGATGGGTGCGGCTCTTGAGCACGGGGATGGCGTTGATGTCGGTGGTGTTGCGTGTGGCGGTCTCGAAGGTGCGGATGCCGCGCTCACACAGCATCACGCGGCGGTTGCCGTGCGAGAGGATGTACTCGGCGGCCATGAGCAACTCGTCTACGGTGGCGCTTGGGCCGCGCTTGAGCAGCACGGGGTGCTGACTCTCGCCGGCCGCGTTCAGCAGGGCGAAATTTTGCATGTTGCGCGCCCCGATTTGCAGCACGTCGGCGTAGGAGGCCACCAGCGGCACCAGGTCGGGTGACATGACTTCAGTGACGACCGGCAAACCGGTGATTTCGCGTGCCTCGGCCAGCAGTTCCAGCCCCTTTTCGCCCAGCCCCTGGAAGGAGTACGGCGAAGTACGCGGTTTGTATGCCCCGCCTCGCAGCGCGTGCGCCCCGGCTTCCTTGACGGCGTGCGCGGTTTCGAGCAACTGGGTGCGGCTTTCCACCGAGCACGGCCCGGCGATGATGAGCAATTCGTCGCCGCCGATGGTGACTCCGTCCACCGGGAAGACGGAATTGTGCGGGATGAATTCCCGCGAGGCCAGTTTGTAGGGGCGCGAGATAGGCATGACGCGCTCCACGCCGGGGAGGCGTACCAGTTGGTCGGGAATCAGACGGCGCACATCACCGACGATGCCAATGACGGTACGCTCCTCGCCGCGCGAGAGGTGCGCGTGCAGGCCTTTGGCTTCGATGTGGGTCACAATGGCGCTGATTTCTTCCTGGGTGGCGGTGTGTTGGGTGATTATCATCATGAAAAACCTCCTGTCCACGAATGTCCACGAATGTCCACGAATATTCACGAATATCCACGAATATCCACGAATTTACACGAATAACACGAATTTACACGAATGACCCGAATGGTGGGGGGGCGAAATCGAATCAGGCGTTGAGAGGGACAGCGGCCAAATCGGGGCGCAGGCGGGCGGCTTCGCCCAGATACACGTGCTGGATGTCCCGCTGGGGCAACTCGGTGTTCCAGTGCACCAGGACGCGGATGCAGCGCGGCATACTGTCCGGTACGGGAATTTCCTGAGCGCACAACAACGGCACCTGCACCCAGCCCATCTGACGGGCAGCCAGCGCCGGGTAGGTGGCATCCAGGTCGGTGGTCATGGTGAAGAAGATGCTGGTGATGTCCTCCGGCTCCAGCGAGGGGTTGGCCTGCTGAATGGCGGTCAACAGGTTGCGCGTGGCCTGCAGTATGGCGGATGTGCTGTTTTCCGGGGCGGTAATTGCGCCGCGAATACCTCGTATGCTCATGTGTCTCCTCCGAAAAAAGAAAAAGGCGAGACCGTTGGTCTCGCCTGGGGTAGAAAAAACAAAAAATGAGGACATCCCGTTAAGCGCCGCCAACGGCTAACCTGGAGTGGAAGCCGTAATAAAACACGTACAAAAAGTACCAGCGGTTACGCATAACGGGAGTGGTCATAATGATGCTCACGGGATTTTGGCAGGAGGTCGCCAAAATATGCCAAAGTGTACCCGTGAAATAGGGATACGTCAAGCGTTTTGTTCAGTGAATGCACGCTAAAAACACCCCCCTTTCGTGTCATCGCAAGGAGGGTGCCTTGTTATGCCTGGCATAAACTCCGCACCCGAAGCAAACTCCCGACCAGGGAGCGTGGAGCGGCACGCAGTGTTCGCTAATTTGCCGGGGATGCGGGGTACCAACGGCTACCCCTGTCAGGTCTGGTACACCTGCGGATTGACGCAGTGGGGCAGGCGCTCGCCGCGCAGACCGGCCAGCAGGTTTTGGGCTGCGATTTGCGCCATTTTACCGCGTGTGGCGCGGCTGCCGCTGGCGATGTGCGGCGCAATCACCAGGTTGTCCAGTTGCAGCAGGGGTGAATCCGCCGGGAGTGGCTCCGGCTCGGTCACGTCCAGGCCGGCGGCGAAGATACGCCGGCTGGCAAGCGCCTCGTACAGCGCCTGTGGGTCAACCACCGGGCCGCGGGCCGTGTTGACCAGCACTGCACTGGGTTTCATCTTGGCGAAGGCCGCCGCGTCAATCAGGTGGCGGGTTTGCTCCGTCAGCGGGGTGTGCAGGGAGATGAAATCGGATTCGCGCAGCAGGGTATCCAGAGCTACGGATGTGCAGTCTTCGGGCGCGGATTGGGGCGGGACGTGAGGGTCAAAGTACAAAATGCGCATCCCAAAACCGCGCGCCCTTCGGGCGACGGCCTGCCCGATGCGCCCAAAGCCCACCAGCCCCAGGGTCGCGCCGTGGATGTCCACCCCCAGGAGCAGTTTTGGCCCCCAGGTTTGCCAGCGCCCGGCGCGCACGTAGGCATCGGCCTCGACCACGCGGCGGGCAGCAGCCATCAAGAGCGCAAAGGCGAAATCGGCGGTGGTCTCGGTCAGGATGCCGGGGGTGTTACCGACTGGAATGCCGCGCGCTGTGGCAGCGGGCACGTCCACGTTATCGTAGCCGACGGCGTAATTGCTGATGACGCGCAACTGCGCGCCGGCGGCATCCATGGCTTCGGCATCCATGCGGTCGGTGAGCAGCGAGAGCACGCCGTCCACGCCGCGCAGGCGCTGGAGCAAGATTTCACGCGGGGGCGGCAGTTCGCCCTCCCACACGTCCACCTGGCAGGCGGCGCGCAGCAGGGCAAGTCCTTCTTCGGGTATCAGGCGGGTGACGAAGATTTTGGGTTGTGACATGGGCTCCTCCACGAATGTTCACGAATGTCCACGAATGGGCACGAATGTCCACGAATGGACACGAATGGGTACGAACGTCCGCACAGGCGAGGAAAGTGGTTTTATCTGGCCGCGTCATGCGGAAGGGACAGCAGCGCCTCCACCAGCGCGGCCGTCTCCTGCCGCCTGCCGCTGCCTTCCTCGCCGCCGGGGCCGGTACACGAGGGGCAGCCGTCGCTGCAGGTGCACTCCGCGAGGCGCTGACGCGCCATCGCAAGCAGTTCCGCCTGCCGCGCGAACAACTGCGCACTGAACCCCAGCCCGCCGGGGATGTTCTCGTATAGCAGCACCACCGGCTGCCCATCCCCCAGCGGCGATTTCGGGTCAGTGTGCCGCCCCAGGTCGGACGGGTCGCACATCAAGAGCAGGGGTGCCAGGTTGTGCAGCAGGTATCCCAGCCCGGCCAGCCCGCTGCGCACACGCACCGCCTGTTCCACCCGCCGGTGACAGGCCGGGCACAGCGTGACCAGATTCTCCAGGCGGTTGGCTTCCTCCGGGCTGGCGAACAACCGGAAAGGGCGTTTGTGATGCACGTGATGGGCGCGTTCTCCTTCGGGCGCGCCGCACACCTGACAGCGGTAGCCATCGCGGGCGCGCGCCCGCTCCCGCTGACGCGGCCACGAGGCGCCGTACTCGTTGGGGGCGCTGTTCCACACGCCGGCCTGTGAAAGTTGCGTGACCGTCTCCTCCGACAGGGTAATCCAGAACCCCTGTGTGAGCATCTCCTGCGGCGGCATCTCCAGGGGGAAATCACCGAGGGGCTGCCCCGTTTCCCAGGAAATTTGCCGGAACCCCGTCACCTGTTCCGTGACCCGCAGGTCGCCGCGCGAACGGACTCCCCCTGGGAGGGGCACCGTTTCCTGAAGTTCCACCAGGTCCACGCGCGTCTGGCGCAGCGGGCGCGTGAAATAAGGGATGTCGTCCGCCGGCAGCAGGTCGGCGCGGGCGTTTTCCAGGTCGAGGGCACGCACCAGGTAGGGGCGCGCCGCGTGCAGGTACACCGCACCGGGGTGGACGAAGGCCGGCGCGCTGGCGGAATCCACGCGTGCCAGCAGTTTGCCTTCGGCGTACAGGGAGACGCGCTGCGGCGAGGCGTTGCGCAGCGCCACCTGCGAGGCGGGATACCCCTCCGCCGCCCAGAAAAAGCGTCCGTTGGAGTGGTGCAGTACCCCGGATTCTGCCAGGTACTCCAAATAGGGGCGCGTTGCACTTGCCGGGAGGCTGCCAAAACCTTCCTCGGCCTCCAGCGGCAACTCGTAGGCCGCGCATTGCAGATGTTCCAGCAGGATGACGGGATGGTCGGGATTGATGAGGGCGTGTTCGGGTGAATTCTCGAACAGGTATTCCGGGTGGCGAATCAGGTACTGGTCGAGCGGGCTGGCGGAGGCCACCAGCACGGCCAGAGACGTATCCGTGCCGCGCCCGGCGCGCCCGGCCTGCTGATGGGTGGAGGCCAGCGAGCCGGGATACCCGGCCATCAGCACGGCCTGCATTCCGCCGATGTCGATGCCCAGTTCCAGCGCGTTGGTGGCGGCCACCAGGCGCAGGTGCCCTTCCCGCAAGCCGCGTTCGATGGCGCGGCGCTGGGCGGGCAGGTAGTTGCTGTGGTAGGGGGAGATTTTTCCCCCACCCCTAACCCCTCCCCCTAAGGGGGAGGGGGATACGTTGTCCACGCCCCTAACCCCTTCCCCTAAGGGGGCGGGGGAGGAGGAACGAATCTCGCGTATCAGCAGTTCGGCGCTGCGGCGCGAGCGGGTGAAGGCCAGGGTTTGCAGGCCGGCGGCCAGCAGTTCCTGCGCCAGACGGGCGCTTTCGCTCAACGCGCTGCGGCGCAGTCCCAGGGCTTCGTCCACGATGGGCGGGTTGTAGAGCAGGAAGTGGCGCTTGCCGCGCGGCGCGCCGCTCTCGCGGATGAGATGCACCGGCGCGCCGACCAGTGCTTCGGCGTGTGCCTGGGGGTTGCCTATCGTGGCGCTGGTGAGCAGGAATTGCGGCGATGCCCCGTAGAAGCGCGCCACGCGCTGCAGTCGCCGCAGGATGTTGGCGACGTGCGAGCCGAAAACACCCCGGTAGACGTGGATTTCGTCGAGTACGATGAAGCGCAGGCCGTGCAGCAGGCTTTCCCAGCGGGTGTGGTACGGCAGGATGCCGTAGTGCAGCATGTCGGGGTTGGTGAGCAGCAGGCGGGCTTCTTTGCGGATGCCGGGGCGCAGATGGGATGGGGTGTCACCGTCGTAGATGGCTATCCCCGCGCCTGCGAGCAATTGCGTTGTGTCCTGCAGAGTGTGGTATTGGTCCTGAGTGAGGGCTTTGGTGGGGAAGATGTACAGCGCACTGGCCTGCGGGTCGCGCAGCAGCGCATCCAGCACCGGCAGGTTGTATGCCAGGCTCTTTCCGCTGGCGGTGGGGGTGATGAGCGCCACGTTCTCCCCGCGCTGGACGGCTTCCCAGGCCTGCGCCTGATGGGTGTAGAGCGCATCGATGCCCTGCCGGTGCAGGGTCTCTTGCAGTTCGGGATGCAACACAGGGGGAAGCGGCGTCGTACGCGCCACCTGGGGCGGTGTGGTGTGCCATGTGCAGATGTTGCCCCCAATGTTCGGCTCTGCACGCCAGCGCGCCAGCATACGGTCGAGCGGCAGGCTCATCGTTGCGGTTGTTTGCGCGGCAAGACTACGTGGAATCGACTTCCGGGGCAGGTTTCTTCGTCGTGACCCTCGCTGTACGCCCAGACTTTGCCATTGAGTGCCTGCACCAGGCCGCGCACAATGGCCAGTCCCAGGCCAGGCCCGCCCCCCTTGAATTTGGTCTTGCCGCTGGAATGCAGGGAGATTTCTCCCGTCTGGTAAAACTTGGTGAAAATCAAGTCCAGGTTCTTGGGGTCGATGCCAATGCCCGTGTCCTGCACCACGATTTCCACACTCTCTTCGCGCACAGGGCTTTTTTCAGGGGGCAATAGCCGGGCAGTGATGCTTACTTTGCCGCCATCCGGTGTGTACTTGATGGCGTTGCTCAGCAGGTGGTCTATGATTTTTTCGATGGCTTCGGGGTCGGCTTCCACCGTGGGGATGCCCTGCATGTCGCCGATTTCCAGGGTGATGTCTCGTTCCTTGAGGGCTTCAGTGTAACTCTTGGCGACCATGCGTACCAGGGGGGAGAGCATGAGGGGTTCCAGGCGCAGTTTGATGGATTGTGCGTCGATGCTGGCCATATCCAGCATACTGCTGATGATGGCGTGCATACGGTTGGTGCCATCAATCATGCCTTTCAGCAGTTGCTGATGGAATTCGTTGTTTTGTTTTTGGGCGTCTTCGAGGAGCAATTGGGCGTACCCGCTGATGAGGGTCAACGGAGTGCGCAATTCATGCGAGGTGACGCTGATGAAATCGGACTTGGTACGGTCGAGGCGTTCCAGTTGCTGGTTGGCTTTTTCCAGTTGCAGGTTGGCCTTCTGCATGGCGTTGTAAGCCCGGCGGAAGTCGTTGTTGAGGCGTGTCAGCCCTTCCACCAGGCGGGCGTTGGAGAGCGCCACCGCGGTCTGGTCGGCCAGCGTGCGCAACAGGTTGAGGTCGCCTTCCTGGTAGGGGTCGCCAGAGCGGCGCGGCCCCAGGGCGAGCATGCCAATCCACTCGTCCTTGGTGTAGATAGGCACGTATACGTCCAGATTGTGACGCGCCAGCCACTCGCGCACCGGCTGGGTGATTTCGCGGAACTGGGGATGCAGGTCTATCTCGTACTGTGTGAGGGGGACGGGGTTTTCTTGCAGGCGGCGCGCCAGAGGGTTGTCCACCGGCAATTCCAGTGGGAGAGGGGCTGTCTGCCCCATGCCGCGCACCCCGGTGAGTTCGAAGACGGGTTTCCCATCTTGCCCCGGTTTGCGGTCTACCAGGAAGAGCATCCCGCTTTCAATTTCAAGCGCTTCGTTGATAAGGCCAATGGCTACGGTGGCCAGCACGTTGACTTCCAGGATGTTGCTGATGCTCAGACTGTATTCGCGTACGGTATGCGTCGGGTCGTAGCCGCTTTCCGGGATGAGTTTGTGCGCCCACATGCTCAATCCATCCACGGCGGGTTTGAACACCGCAGCCATGACCAGCGCCAGCGCACTGTAGAGTATCCATGGGTTGCTTTGTGGCCAGGCATCGTACAGGATGCGGATGGCGAACAAACTGACCAGGTAGAGCAACGCGCTAAGCAGAATGACGATGCCTGTGCGTACAATCTGCCGCAGGACGCGTCGCATATCCGGGACGCGGTAACTGATGGCAGCATACGTGCTCAGGGCGATGACCCCCAGCAGAAGGATGTTTCCCAGAAGACGACCATCCAGCAGGTAGAACAGACCGCCCACGAGGGTGAGCAAGGAGGTAATCAGCCACAATTCCGCGCGGTTGCGGCGCAACGGTTGGCGGCTGTGCCGGCGTGCAACCATGGCATGCCAGAGGGCAATTACCATCAGCAGGCCCCACAAAACTGGAGGCAGCCAGAACAATGTGGGTGCCAGATATGCTGCCGCACCTCCGGCGATGCCTCCCGCCACAGCCCACCAGGCAACCTGCTCGCGCTGCAGGAAGGAATCCGTCAGATAGACGTACAGGCCGCCCAGGCCAACCAACGCGGCCGAAGGTAAAGCCTCCGGAAGGCGTGCGGCAAGTATGCCCCCGATGCCCCACAGACCAAATGCCGCCGAAAAAATGACAAAAGCGCGCCGCATGGCAGTTTGCGCCGGGCCGCGGCGCAGAGTCAAGGGAATGGCGACCAGGGCGATGATGGCTTGTGCGATTGGGACGAGAAGTGCGACGGTCATGAAGGTTGCGGCAGAGCCTGGTAGAGATGCGGATGCGTCTGGATGTGTTCCTGCATGGCGGATGCCATGGTATGGGTTCCGTTGAGGATGCTGTCCCTGTATTTTATCACCCATCCGTAGAGTTGCGAATGGGCAAAGGTCATTTCAGAGAGCATCAATCGGGTGAGCGGGCCGGCCTGTTCGCAGAAGCCGCTCTCGAAGAAATCGCGCTGGGCGGCAGGCAGGTCGTAGTCCACGCGTACGATGCGCGCCTGCCAGCCGTCAGCGCCCCAGGTGAGTTGCGCATAGCCAGGACGGGGGTCGCGGTCGAAGGGCACGCCAGCAGACCCCACGTTGACCACCAGGGTCTCGTCCACCTGCCGGATGAGCGGGCGGTGCGTGTGCCCGGTCAGGAACAGGCCGTCCTGCGGCGCGGGGGCGATGCGCTCCCGGATTTCGGCATCGCTGTTTTCGGGGTAGATGCCATCGCGGTTGTGGCGCATGGAAGCGTGCAGGACGCGTACTTCGCTGCCATCCGGGGCGCACAGTTGCAGGCGGTCAGGCAGGCCGGCAATCTCGTGGATGACCGGCCTCAGGCGTTCGTAGGTCCACTGAGAGACGCGGTGGAATTCGGCCTCCAGGCCGCGGCGCGGCTCCCAGGCGTGGCTAAGGACGTAATCCTCGTGGTTGCCGCGCATCACCAGCCAGTTGTCGGCCTGCTGACGTGCGCGCACGAACTGCCAGCAATCCAGCGGACGCGGGCCGCGGTTGACGATGTCCCCGGCCACGATGGTCAGGTCGGGCTGCCAGCGGGCGATGTCTTCAGCCACGGCCAGCAGCCCGCGGTAGTTGGCGTGGATGTCTGCGAGTACGGCGAGTTTCATGGGGGG
>DAOTWV010000234.1:0-8037 GCA_034435695.1 Anaerolineales bacterium
TACTAACCTGCGCAGGCAGGTTTCGCAAATGTTGCTGCGACTTCCAGTCGCCAGATGAGAAAACGACCTGCATATTTTGCATGCACCCCCACGGGAGATAATGTTTGCACAATACGACAATTTGTGGTAAATTTCTCATACACCAACGGCACAAAACAAGCGAGGAGAGTCATGGCTCAGAAAACAGTTCCTGACATTGTCATTGGCCGCCTGCCCCTCTACCTGCGCACCCTGCGTCACATGCAGGAACAAGGCATGGAGGTAACTTCATCCAAGGAACTGGGCGACAGTTTGGGCATTTCTGCCGCTCAGATTCGCAAAGACCTGTCCTTGTTCGGGGAGTTTGGAAAACAAGGCACAGGATACAACATTGCCTTTTTGCAAAAGCAACTCAGCAAAATCCTGAAAGTCAACCGCACCTGGGATATCGCCGTGATAGGGGCAGGGGATATCGGCAGCGCGGTAGCCCGTTACCAGGGGTTCGAGCATCGCGGTTTTCGGGTAGCCATGCTATTCGATAACGCTCCGGAAAAAATCGGTCAGGAAATTGGCGGGGTGGTGGTACAAGATATCCGCACGATGGAGGAAAGCATCCGCTCCGCAGGTATCCAGATAGCCATGCTCGCCGTGCCTGCACGCGTTGCGCAACAAGTCACCGATACGCTTGTGAAGGCGGGGGTACGCGCCATTTTGAATTATGCTCCCGTAACCATCACGGTTCCGGATGGTGTACATGTGCAATACATCGACCCCGTCATTCACCTGCAACGTATGACATACTACCTGGACACCGACTGACACGCCGGCGGATTACGCCACTCAGATACAAAGCAAAAAACAGCCCCTGTTCGGGGCTGTTTTTCTTCTTCAGGCATGCTGTGCTCAGGCAGTGGGCAGGTTACGCCGCACGGCTACCAGGACACTGGGCGTAAGCGCACGTGCAGCCCCCAGGGCCACAGCGTGTCGGGGCTGCTCCACCAGGTAAGCGGGAATACCCAGTTCTTTGGTAAGCAGTTTGTCAATGCCACGCAACAACGCGCCACCGCCACACAAGGCCAGGCCGCGGTCAATGATGTCCGAGACCAGTTCCGGGGGCGTTTTCTCCAGGACACGACGCGCCGTTTCCACTACCCGTCCCAGTGGTTCCTGCAAGGCTTCGACGACTTCATCCGTTGTCAGGGTAAGTGCGCGCGGCAACCCGGAGACCTGGTCCTGCCCCTGCACTTCGATGCTCTCACTCTCCGGCTGGGGGACGGCAGCACCAATCTGGATTTTGATTTGCTCTGCGGTACGCGGGCCGATGATGACGCCGTACTTACGGCGGGCATAGGCCGCGATAGCCTCGTCCAGGGCCTGACCACCAGCGCGCATGGTTTCCGCGGTAACCACGCCATACATGGCGAGTACGGCGGCCTGCGTCGCGCCTGCGCCCAGGCACAGCAGCATGTTCCCGGAGGGGGTGCCAATCGGCAAGTCTGCGCCCAGGGCTGCAGCAAGCGGTTGCTGGATGAGGATGGCTTCACGCGCCCCGGCATCCAGCGTGGCTTCGTGGACAGCACGACGCTCGACACTGGTAACCGATTCCGGGACGGAGATAGCCACACGCGGGCCAGTAAAGGAAAAGCCGCTGCGCACCTGTTTGAGCATGGTCTGCAACAAGGCCACGGTGACCGCATAATCCGCGATAACGCCATTTTGCAAGGGGCGCACCACTTCGATGGATTCAGGCACACGCCCGTCCATGTCATCCGCGGCCTGTCCCACTTCGATGGCTTTCAACACCTCAGTGGAGCGAACCTCTTCCACGGTAATGGCCACAACCGTGGGGGCTTCGCTGATGACGGCTTCTCCGGCGGCTATGCGCGTGAACTTGGTGCCCAGGTCAATTCCCAGGTCCCGCGAGAACAACGCCATGATTATGCCTCTTCGTCCTGCTGGTGCTGGCGGCGGCGTTGGCGGCCATAGCGGCGCACCGCTTCCAGCCGCAGGTTAGAGCGACGCAAGGCAGCCTCGATACGCAGGTACGTGTCGGTATCCGGGGGAGGCCCTTCTGCCAGAAGTTTTTCGGCACGTTCACGCGCCGCCTCAGCACGCGCCACATCGATTTCAGCGACGTTTTCCGCGGCATCAGCCAGCACCGTAACGACATCCGGTTGCACCTCTACCACCCCGCCAGCAACGGTGAAGAGTTCCTCTTCCACACCGCGGCGCACCTTGAGCACGCCATACTGGAGGGTGGAGATGAGCGGGGAGTGGTTGGGCAGAATGCCCATCTCCCCGCCAGCACCCGGCACTACCACGATATCGGCCTCTCCCTCGTACACCATACGGTCTTGGGAGACGATTTCTACTCGAATGGTCATGCCGTTCCCTTTCGTTTAGCCGACTTTCGCCAGGCGTTCTGCTTTCTCCACAGCCTCATCGATGGTACCAACCATCATGAAAGCCTGTTCCGGCAGGTCATCGTGCTTGCCGTCCAGGATTTCGCGGAAGCCGCGCACGGTTTCCTTCAAGGGCACGAAGCGACCGGGGATACCGGTGAACTGCTCAGCGACGAAGAAGGGCTGGGAGAAGAAACGTTCAATCTTGCGAGCGCGGGCCACAATCAGTTTGTCGTCTTCGCTCAATTCGTCGATACCCAGAATGGCGATGATGTCTTGCAGGTCTTTGTAGCGCTGCAACACCTGCTGGACTTCACGCGCGGTGCGATAGTGCTCTTCGCCCACCACGGAGGGGTCGAGAATACGGGAGGTGGAGGCCAGCGGGTCCACTGCGGGGTAGATACCCTTTTCGGCAATGGAGCGCTCCAGGGCGATGGTGGCATCCAGGTGGGTGAAGGTAGCCACCGGAGCAGGGTCGGAGTAGTCGTCTGCGGGCACGTACACCGCCTGCATGGAGGTAATCGAACCGGTGCGGGTGGTGGTGATGCGTTCCTGCAGTTCGCCCATTTCAGCAGCCAGGGTAGGCTGGTAGCCCACGGCGGAGGGCATACGTCCCAACAGAGCGGAGACTTCAGCACCCGCCAGACTGAAGCGGAAGATGTTGTCGATGAACAGCAGCACGTCGCGTCCGTGGTCACGGAAGTATTCCGCCATAGCCAGGGCGGTCAGGGCAACGCGCAAGCGGGTACCGGAAGGCTCGTTCATCTGGCCGTACACCATGACGGTGTCTTTCATCACGCCCGATTCGAGCATTTCGCGGTACAACTGGGTACCTTCACGGGTACGCTCACCCACACCAGCGAAGACGGAATTGCCTTTGTATTCCGTAGCCACAGAGCGGATGAGTTCCATGATGATAACCGTCTTGCCTACACCCGCGCCGCCGAAAATACCGGTCTTACCACCTTTGGTGAAGGGGGCAATCAGGTCGATGACTTTGATGCCGGTCTGGAAGACTTCCACGCTGGTGGATTGCTCCGAGAAATCGGGAGCGGGGCGATGAATGGGGTACATTTCGCTGGCTTCCACGGGGCCGCGGCTGTCCACGGGACGCCCAAGGACGTTGAAGATGCGTCCCAGGGAGGCTTCGCCGACGGGAACGGTGATGGGCGCGCCAGTGCGGACGGCTTCTACGCCGCGTTGCAAACCGTCGGTGGAACCCATCGCCACACAACGTACCCAATTGTTCCCCAGGTGCTTCTGCACCTCCAGCACCAGAGGTTCTTCTCCGGCGACAGGGACTTCGACCGCTTCGTAAATTTCGGGGAGATTACCGGGCGGGAAGGCCACATCCACCACACCGCCCAGGATTTGTACCACTTTACCGCTTGCGTTAGCCATGCTTGCCTCCATTACTGTTTGCTTGCGCGGTTGCCTGCGCCAGCGCTTCCGCGCCGCCGGCAATATCAAGCATTTCGTTCGTAATCGTTTGCTGACGTACTTTGTTGTATTCCAGTTGTAGCAATCCCGCCAGTTCGGTGGCGTTTTCGGTCGCGTTGCGCATGGCCACCATGCGGGCAGCATGTTCACTGGCCAGCGATTCAAGAATGGCCTGATAGACCTGTAACGCCGTAAAGCGGGGGATGATTTCGTCCAGGATTTCATCCTGGCTGGGTTCGTAGATGTAAGCCGCGGCCATTTTACGGGCGCCCTCGAAGGTCTGCACCCGTTCTTCTTCTTCGCCCACACCCAGGGGGAGCAGCCGCTTTCGGGTGGGTACCTGGCGAATCATGTTGATGAAATCGGTATACACCAGGTAGACTTCGTCTACTTCGCCTTTCAAGAAGGCGTCCACAGCCAGGCGACCAATGGCGGATACATCTGCAAAGGCGGGGGCAGCCGGCAGGTTGCTGAACTCGGCCACCACGTTTTTGCCCTGACGGATGAGCAGGTCACGTCCTTTGCGCCCCACCGCGACGTATTGCACGGGGTGGGGGTATGTGCCAAATGTCTGCTGCGTGAAGCGCACGATGTTGGTGTTGTAGGCGCCTGCCAGCCCGCGGTCACCGCTAATCATGATGACCATTGTGTTGCGGATTTGGGGACGCTCCATCAACAGGGGGTGCAAACTCTCGCGCCCAGGCTGCAAGGCAATGTGTTGGAGCACCTGCCAGGCTTTGCTGGCATAAGGGCGCGTGCGCAACACGGCCTGCTGAGCCTTGCGTACTTTGCTGGCGCTGACGGCCTGCAAAGCACGCGTCACCTGCGCGATGTTCTTCACGCTGCGTATGCGGAGTTTGACTTCTCTTGCGTTAGGCATCGTTCCTGTCTATCCTATCGCCTACTGCCAGGCAGCATTGAACTCGGCAATGGCCTTGCGCATGGCCTCTTGCAGTTCATCGGAAAGGCGTTTCTTTTCCACGATTTCGCGGCCAATCTCAGGGTGTGCAGTGTCCATGTAACGCCGCAGGGCTACTTCCCACTCGGAGATGCGCTCCACAGGCACCTCATCGGCAAAGCCGTTGGTGGCTGCGAAGATGGCAATCACCTGATGTTCCAGCGAGACAGGCGAATACTGCGGCTGCTTGAGGATTTCGCGCAGGCGCAAACCACGGTTCAATTGCGCCTGGGTAGCCTTGTCCAGGTCGGAGCCAAACTGAGCGAAGGCGGCCAGTTCACGGAAGGCGGCCATTTCCAGGCGCAGACGGCCGGCCACCTGCTTCATGGCTTTGGTCTGAGCGTCACCGCCCACGCGGGAGACGGAGAGACCGGCGTTGATGGCCGGGCGGATACCGGCGTAGAACAGGTTGGTTTCCAGGTAAATCTGACCGTCGGTAATGGAAATCACGTTGGTGGGCACGTAGGCGGAAACGTCGCCCAGCAGGGTTTCGATAATCGGCAAGGCTGTCAGGGAACCGCCAGAGCCACGCACCTTGAGAATTTTGTAATTTTCGGCATTTTCCATGCTCTTGAGCGCCTGCTCAGCATCATGGCGGGAAAGCGGGCCATCGTACACTTTGCCATCCACGCCATCGCCGGCTTCGGCCAAATCGCCTTCGTATTCAGCAGGGACGATGACGTATTTGTCCGCCAGGCGGGCAGCGCGTTCCAGCAGACGGGAGTGCAGGTAGAACAGGTCGCCGGGGTAGGCTTCACGTCCAGGCGGGCGGCGCAGCAAGAGGGAGACCTGGCGGTAAGCCCAGGCGTGCTTGGAAAGGTCGTCGTACACCACGAGGGCGTCACGGCCGGTTTCCATGAATTCTTCGCCGATGGCGCAGCCGGCGTAGGGGGCGATGTACTGCATGGCGGCGGGGTCGTCCGCAGAGGCCACAACCACGACGGTGTAATCCATAGCCCCGAATTTTTCCAGGGTGGCCACGGTGCGGGCAATGGCGGCTTTCTTCTGCCCGATGGCGACGTAAATGCACAGCAGGTCTTTGCCCTTCTGGTTGATGATGGTGTCAATCGCCAGAGCCGTCTTCCCCGTCTGGCGGTCGCCAATAATCAACTCACGCTGGCCGCGGCCAATCGGTATCATGGCGTCGATAGCCTTGATACCGGTCTGGACGGGGGTATCCACGTCCTGGCGGGCAACCACACCAGGGGCGATGCGTTCAATCGGGCGGTAATTCTCAAAGGGGATAGGCCCTTTCCCGTCGATGGGCTGCCCAAGGGCGTTGACCACGCGTCCAATCAGGCCATCGCCAACGGGGACGGAGGCAATACGCCCGGTGGAGCGTACCTCCATGCCCTCTTCGATGCCGGCGTAGTCACCCAGCACGATGATACCGACGGTATCTGCTTCCAGGTTGAAGGCAATGCCCTGCACCCCATTGGCGAACTCAACCAGTTCCTGGGCGCGTACATCGGCCAGGCCACGCGCCCGCGCAATACCGTCACCGGCCTCGATAACGGTACCCACATCCCGAACACCCACTTTGGGTTCGAAGGATTCAATTTGCTTCTGCAAATCGGCGGTAATTTGTTTAATCAAATCAGACATCGTTCCTCCGCATGTACGTTGGTTTCTAGCGTAAATCTGAAAACGGTTTCTGGAACTGGCGCACTGTGCCAGCCTTGTCAAGCGGTCAGGGCGGCCACAGTGTCCGCATCCAACCGGGTGAGCAGGGCCACCAGCAATTGCCGGGCTTGCTCAAAATCTTCACGATGCACGATACTGCTATGCGAATGAATGTGCCGCGCCGGAACGGCCAGCACGATGGTGGGTACGCCCACGCTGTGCAGGTGGATGATGGAACCATCCGTAGTCCCTGCTGGAATGTGTGAGTGTTGCACCGGAATGCCCTGCTCGGCAGCCACATCCAGTACCAGTTGGCGCAAAGCAGGGTTGGGAAGCATGCGCGGGTCAAAGAACAACAGCGAGGGGCCGCCCCCCAATTTGACGGTTGATTCTTCGGGTTTGATACCGGGGACGTCACCAGCAATATCCGCTTCCAGGACGATAGCGACGTCCGGGTCCACCGCGCGCACACTGGTGGTTGCACCACGCACTCCGACTTCTTCCATGACCGTTGCCACAGCGTACACGCTGTTGGGGTGGCTTTGTTCTTGCAATGCCTGCAAGACAGAAATCATCAAAGCCACACCGACACGGTCATCGAAAGCCTTGGAAAGGAAGGTTTTGCCGTTGTTCAGGGAGACGAAGTCGGCACGCGGCACCACGGCATCGCCAACGCGTACCCCCATGGATTCTACTTCCTCCCGGCTGGTCGCCCCCACGTCGATGTACATGGCATCTTTTTTGACCACTTTGTTCCGTTCACTGGCTGGCAGCATGTGCGGGGGTTTGGCCCCAATCACGCCAACCACATCCCCCTGGCGGGTTTTGATAACCACCCGCTGCCCCAAGAGCACCTGGTCGAACCACCCGCCAATGGGAACGAAGCGCAAGAAGCCTTCTTTGGTGATGTGCTTGACCATGAAGCCAATTTCATCCATGTGGGCAGCAAGCATCACCCTGGGGGCTTCACGCGCACCGCGCTTCTCGCAAATCACGCTCCCCAGTTTATCTTGCGAAAGCGCGCCCAGGTCTTGCAGGTAAGCGCGCACAAGCGCCCGAATGGGCGCCTCACTGCCGGAGATTCCGTGAGCCTCGGTGAGGGTCTTCAGTAAGGTTTCGGTATTCATGTTATGCCTTCGAGTGCAACGTCACAAAGCAGCCAAATGATACCTGAAAGAGGCCTAATTGTCCAGTTATTCACAAAGCAGGCAGCAATTTCAAATTTGTCCGCATGGTATCCGCAGATTACGCAGATTGCACGGATTTTTTCTGTTCCATCGGCGTAATCCGCGGATGAATTGGCCCATATTGCGCTATCCGTTGGAGGAACCTGCGCGCACTACGCCTCCGCAGCCCCTGATTCCGGGTCGTGGGTTTTCTGCCCGCGGCCGAGGTCACGGGAACGTTCATAAGCCGCCCAAATAGCGCGGGAAATGGCGGTGCGAAAACCGGCTTTTTCCAGGTAGTAGAGCGCAGCCGCCGAAGTACCTGCTGGTGAGGTGACCTGATTGCGCAAATGCGCCAGGTGTAAACTGCTGCCGTTATCCATGTGCTGCAAGTAGTAATCCACCGAACCGCGCAGGGTATGCGCCACCAGTTTTTCGGCAATCCGCCGCGGGAAACCCAGATGCACCC
>DAOTWV010000235.1:0-3181 GCA_034435695.1 Anaerolineales bacterium
CAAACCAAAGCAACTGGCGAGCAGTTGTACCGCCAACGAAGGAGACCGCTTCGCTTTGCTCGCGGTGACACGCCTGGGAGAAATTTTCGGATAGGTTCATAGGCTAGGGAGGGCTGAGGGGGCAATCAAGCGCTTCCAGGATTTGGGCCTGTGCCTGCCACATGCTTTCTTTTTCTTCTGGGGTGGCGTGGTCGTATCCCAACAGGTGCAATACGCCGTGGACGGTGAGTAATTGCATCTCATGCAGGGGAGCGTGGCCTCCCGCATTTGCCTGCTGGCAGGCGCGGGGGTAAGAGATGGCGATATCTCCCAGGTATGGCCGTCCGCTTTCGGGGTCCACTTCCCCGGAGGGGAAGGAGAGCACGTCGGTGGGGGCGTCTATGCCCAGGTAGGTGCGGTTGAGCACCTGTAGGGCGGCGTCATCGGTAACCCGGATGCTCAGGTCAAGGGTATCATCCTGCGCCTGATGACGCAGGGCAACGCGGACGGCCTGGTGTATGGCCTGTTGTATTTCTTGTGGAATGGCGGTGTCAAGTTGCAGGTTTACCATGCGGGGTTTCCGTTTGCTGTGTGGCCGGGGGAGTTGTGGGAACTTCTGTCCGGGATGCGTGTTCTTCTTGCTCCTGGAGTTTTGGGTATTTGATGCGGGGGTGGTACATCGCCTGTAAGGTGGAAACAAAGCAATCTTCGATGCGCGCCAGGTCGCGCAGAGTCAGGTCAGCATCATCCAGTTGCCCTTCTTCCCGACGTTTGGTAATGATGGCGCGAATCAGTTGCCGTAATTCTTCTTTGTCTCCAGGAGGACGGGCGCGTGTGATGGCTTCGCAACCATCGGCAAGCATGAGGATAGCCGTCTCGCGGCTTTGGGGACGCGGGCCAGGGTAGCGAAACTGGCGAATGTCTATCTGGTGGGCATCGTCGCCTGCGGCGTTGAGCGCCTGGGTGTACTGGTAGGCGGTAAGCGAGTTGCCATGATGCTCGGAGATGAAATCCTGCAGGCGACGCGGCAGGCGGTATTTACGCGCCAGTTCCAGCCCATCGGTGACGTGGCGAATGATGATGGCCGCGCTTTCCGCGGGCGGGAAAGAATCATGGGGGTTGGTACTGCCAGGTACCTGGTTTTCGATGAAGAAAATGGGGTTGCGCGCCTTGCCGACATCGTGGTACAGTGCGCCCACTCTGGTCAGAAAGGTATCTGCGCCGATGACTTCTGCGGCCTGTTCTGCCAGGTTGGCAACCTGCAGGCTGTGCTGGTATGTGCCTGGGGCCTGTCTCAGCAAATATTGCAGCAAAGGGTGGTCGGGGCGCGCCAGTTCCATCAACTGAATTTCGGTAGTTTCGCCCAAAAATTGCGCCAGCCCAAACTGCAAAATGAGGGTCAACATCGCGCTGATGATGCCCTGAAATGTTGCGGCGGCGAGTAAAGTCGGTTGGGGGCTGGGGGTGGTCTGGGTTAGTGTGAGTGGAATGACGAGCAAAATCACCATTCCGCCCAGGCTGCTGGCCAGGCCGGCACGTACGAAAGCCGAAAGTCGTCGTGCGGGATGCAAGACGAGAATACCGGCGATGGCGCTGCTCAGGTAGAAGAGGAGCAACAAAAGGCTGTTGCCAGCCCCATAGGTTGCCAGTATGGTGAGGGGCAGCATGGCGAACAGCGCCATGTGGATGCCGAAAAGCGCGGAAACGGTCAACCCAAATGCACTGACGGGGAAAATATAAGCCCACACCGGCCCACTCATGGCTGCCCAACGTGTGGTGAACAAAAATGCGAGGTAGAGCAAGGCCAACACGAGCAGGCTGCGCGGCTTTTTGAGCAATGTCGCCGCGTGGGCTTTGTAGATGTAGCCCGCAGAGAAAGTCATCAGCGTGATGACCAACGCAAAACTGCCCCACAGTTGGGCGTTACTGCCTGTCTGGTGGGTCAACCCAAAGGCTTCCAGGGCTTCGATATCCAACTCGTTGAGCACATGACCGCGGGAGACGATGGTTTCCCCAGGGACGAAGGTGCGTTGCACAGGAGTGACCGCTGCGCGTGCCTCTTCGCGGGCTGCGTCTGTCAATTCGGGGCTGTACAAACTGTTGGGGATGACAAAAGGGGCTACCAGGTGTGCCACCAGTTCGGCCTGGTCTTCAGAGAGCGAGAGGCTGACCAGCGCGGGAATGCTGCTGCGGGCGCTGTCCAGTTGGCTTTCCCGGATGGACGTGCGCATCACCTGTTCCAGCACGCGTATGGCTTCCTGTTGCAGCACCTGCCAGCCGGCATCATTGAGCGCCAGGATGTGCTGCATATCGTCGGTGCTCAATTGTGCGTATTGCATACCGCGTAAATCGGCCACTTTTTGCTGCTGGGTGGCAAAAGCATCGGCGCGTACGCTTTCGATGTATGCCAGGGTATCGCGCAGATGGTTGACCTGTTGCCGGGCAATGCTGGAATCTGGCGGGGAATAAATGGGATTGACGGCGCGGGCGTTGGCATCTTGCTGTTGGCGCGTTAAGATTTCGCTCTCGAACTGCAATGCGCGGGGAGCCAGGATGTCTTCAGAAACAACCTGCCCCACCCGGTAGGTGGGGCCTTCGCTAAGCAGTAACGGAGCAACGACAATCGCGAAACTGGCCACTGTTACCAGCGCGATTGTCAGCCAGGCCATGTTTCGCACCGGGTAGCGCCAACGGGAGGAAGCAAATTTCATTGCGGGTTCTGTAGCAGTGTGCGCACCACTTGACTGGCTTGTTTGCCATCTGCGCGACCCTGGAGGCGCGGCATGAGCGCCTTCATTACCTGTCCCATGTGTGCGGGGCTGGTTGCTCCAACTTCGGCGATTACCGCGCGCGCCAGGGATTCCAGTTCTTCCGCGCTGAGCGGCTGCGGCAGAAATTGTTGCAGGATAGCGATTTCGGCTTCCGTATCGGCAATCATGTCGTCACGCCCGGCTTTGCGCGCCTCGGTAATGGTCTCCTGGCGGCTTTTGACCTCCTTTTGCAAGATGGACAGTACGGCGCTGTCATCCAGTGCGGTGCGGCGTTCAATTTCCGCGTTTTTGATTGCCGCGCGCACCATGCGCAAGGTGCGCTTTGCAACATCGTCACGGGCTTTCATGGCCTCTTTGAAGGCCTGGTCGAGTTTTTGTTTTGTGTTCATGTGTATGATTATACACGTTTTTCGAGAAGGGCGTATTGTGCC
>DAOTWV010000236.1:0-1886 GCA_034435695.1 Anaerolineales bacterium
CCAGCGCCAGCAGCCGTGGGGCTGAGGGTGGCTGTGTTGCTGAGCAGAATGTTGCCATCGAGCACGGTATGGCCTACCCACCACAATGCCAGTCCGCCTCCGTAACCTTCTCCCTGCAAAGTGGCAACGTTACCCTGAAACAAATTCCCATCGAGCACATTGCGACTGCCCTGCAATTCCAACCCGCCGCCATAGCCATAAGCCTGCTGGCTGGCGGTGTTCTCCACGAACCGGTTATCCCGGATGATAGCATCGTCTCCGCTTACATTAGCGCCGCCGCCTTCCCCATCACAGCGCGTGCCTGTGCAGGCCACGTTGTGCGCAAACGTGTTGCCCTGCACCAGGAGAAACTGGCTATACGCGGATAATCCGCCGCCATAGCCACCAGTCCGTGCACCCTGAGCGGCCACATTGCCATCAAAGGTGTTCTGCGTTACCGTGACGTGGGGGCTGTAATCCAAAGTCACACCCCCGCCAGAACCATCCGCCTGCGCGCTACCCAGATTTTCCAGAAAGGTGTTGCCCTGAATGCGCGCGTACCCGCTGTGCCAGAACCCGGCGCCGCCCCCATAGGCGCTGCCAGGTCCCTGGAGCGTACCGGCGTTCCCCTGAAGGGTATTGGTCAACAAGACGGCGTGTTCGCTGTGCAGGAATGCAACCCCTCCCCCGTAATTCCGACTTCCGCCATTGAGACTGGCGCGGTTACCCGCAATGGTGTTTTCCTGAATCCAGGCATAAGGGCTGTACTCCAGGGCAATACCGCCGCCGTAATTACGGGAATACGTTCCTCCCGTGCCGGCGGTATTGCTCTGCACCGTGCTGGCTGTCAGGGTCAGGTGGCTGCTACGGGCATAAACTCCGCCGCCATACCCCTCACTGAGGGTTGTGGCAGTATTGCTGTAAATGCGGCAGTTGTCAATGGTAAGCGTAGAGGTGTACACATAGACCCCGCCGCCAGCGTCGGCCTCCGCTCCTGCAAACCCACCGCCCAGCCCTGTGGCATTTCCACGCGTGATGTGCAGGCCATCCAGCGTAACGGTCACACCGCCGGAAACGAAGACCCCTCGCCGGGCATTTTCGCCATCCAGCACAGAGACGTATACCGCGGGGTTGCGCTGTACCGCGCCCGAGGCTGAGCCATCCCAGCCGCCGTATACGTTCAGGCTTTGGGTGAGGGTAAGCACCGCCCCGCCTGTGCCAGTGTATGTTCCAGCCGCCAGGTAAAGCGTACTGCCATCTGCAGCCTGGGCCAACGCAGTGGGCAGGGCACAGGGAGCGGCCTGTGAACAATCGCCGCCACCTGCTGGGGTGACGAAAAACATCCCGCCGGCCGCCCGCACTTCGTGACGGCTGAACGAAGCAAAGGCGAGCACACCTGCCAGCAACAGCGCACCGGCAATCAGGCTGCTCAAGGCACGAGTGAATTTTTGCATTGTAGCCTCCTGTTGGAATTTGGGGAATTCAGAGATACACAACCCCGCTACCGTTAAGTTTCCATCAAGACCAAGTGCGAATTGTCACAAACAGGATAGCAAAAAATAAGAGGAAAAGCAATGCGGAAGTCGCCCTCACCCCACCCCCTACCCTGGCCCTCCCCCCATCGGGGGGAGGGTTGGGAGGGGGGAAGTCGCCCTCACCCCCGGCCCCCCTCCCGAGGGGAGAGGGGGGAGTAAGCGGTAGTTTTGCCCTCACCCCTGGCCCCTCTCCCGAGGGCAGAGGGGGGAGTAAGCGGTAGTTTCGCCCTCACCCCCGTCCCCTCTCCCGAGGGGAGAGGGGAGTGGAAGCGGTAGTTTCGCCCTCACCCCCGGCCCCTCTCCCGAGGGGAGAGGGGAGTGGAAGCGGTAGTTTCGCCCTCACCCCCGGCCCCTCTCCCAAAGGGAGAGGGG
>DAOTWV010000237.1:0-9090 GCA_034435695.1 Anaerolineales bacterium
GGATGTTGTCGCGGATGGTGCCGCTAAACAGGTGCGGGGTTTGCAATACCACACCCAGGCGGCTATGGATGCTTTCCAGGGTGTACTCACGGTAGTCGCGCCCGTTGATGCGAATCTGTCCGCGGCGCGGCTCGTAGAAGCGGCACAACAGGTTGACGATGGTGGACTTGCCGCCGCCGGTCGGCCCAACCAGTGCGATGGTCTCTCCGGGCTGCACTGTGAGGCACAAATCCTGGATGACGGGTTTACGCGCCTCGTAGTAGAAGTCCACGTGGTCGAATTCAATCACGCCGTGCAGGGTTTCGGCGGGGACAGCACCCGGCAGGTCTCTGACCTCTGGCTCGGTATCCACCAGGGTGAAGATGCGCTCGGCGCTGGCGATGGCACGCTGCAACTCGGAAAAGACGCGCGCCAAATCCTGCACCGGCCACAGCATGAAGGTGACATAGGAAACAAAGGCATGGATGCCGCCAACGGTCAGCGCGCCGCTGAGGGATTGCAGGCCGCCGTACCATACGATAATCGCCAGCACCACCGCGGCCACGAATTGCACCGTCGGCAGGAAAAGCGCCGAAAGCCAGGCCGCCCGGTAGGAGGCGCGGAACATACCGCGCGTCAGTTCCTTGAACTCACTCAGGTTTTCCTCTTCCCGATTGAGCGCCTTGATGACGCGCACGCCGGTAATCGTCTCATTGTACGCGCCGGTGATTTTGGAATTCATGCGCCGCGTTTCGCGGAACTCCAGCAAGATTTTCTTGCGGAACTGAATCGCCACGTAGACCAGCAGCGGCATCATGGCAAAGACAATCAATGCCAGTTTCCAGTTGATGACGAGCATGAAAACCGTGGCAGTGGCGATGTTCATGAACGCCCACACTACATCCAGCAGGCCCCAGGTCATCAGGTCGGCGACACGCTCGGAATCGGAGGTGACGCGCGTCATCAGACGGCCAACCGCGTTTTTGGCGTAGTACGAAAGCGAAAGGTCTTGCAGGTGCTCGAAGGTCGCTTTGCGCAGGTCGTATTGGATGCGCTCACCCAGGATGCCGGCCAGGTAGATGAAGCCGAACACCAGTCCGGCCTGGATGATTTGCAGTACACCGTATCGCAGCGCCAGACGGTAAAGCGCCTGCGTGTTCCGCTGCATGATGCCCTGGTCAATGATGCCTTTGTTGATGTAGGTGAACCAGGAATCCAGCAGCGAGGTGAGGGCTACGGCCAATAAAAACCCGATGAGCCAGCGCCAGTGGGGCTTGAGCAATCCCATGATGCGCTTGAAGACCGGGAATGTGATTTGAGATGTGTATTCTTCTTCTTCCAGTTCGATTTCAGGCATGAGGTTGGTCGTTTGGTCTGTTAGTCTTTTAGTCTGTTAGTCTTTTAGTCTGGTAGTCTGGTAGTCTTTTAGTCGGATGGTCTTTTAGTCGTGGTCCGTGGTCTTTTGGTCTGCTGGTCTGTTAGTCCGTTGTCCGTTGTCCGTCGTCCGTTGTCCGTTGTCCGTCGTCCGTCGTCCACCCTCACACCGCCACTGCGGCCTCCAGTTCGGCGTCAATGCGCGTCTGGATGTCATAGATTTCGCGGTACATGCCATCCTCGGCAAGCAGGGTTTCGTGCGTGCCCATCTGGACGATGCGCCCTTTGTCCAGCACCACAATCAGGTCGGCGTTCATGACCGACTGGATGCGGTGCGCAATGATAAAGGTGGTGCGCCCCTGCATCAGACGTTCCAGTGCGGCGCGGATGGCGGCTTCGGTTTCGGTATCCACGCTGGAAGTCGAATCGTCCAGAACGAGGATGCGGGGGTCCTTCAACAGGGCACGGGCAATCGCAACACGCTGTTTCTGCCCGCCGGAAAGGGTGACGCCGCGCTCCCCTACCAGGGTGTCGTACCCATCCGGGAAGGTGAGAATCACCTCGTGGATGGCCGCGGCCCGCGCGGCGGCCTCGATTTCCTCCTGGGTGACCTCGCGCCCCGCGCCGTAGGCGATGTTCTCCCGGATGGAGCGGCTAAACAGGAAAGGTTCCTGCTCCACGATGCCGATTTGCTGACGCAGCCAGGCACGCGGATAACGGTTCAGTTCCACGCCATCCAGCAAGATGCGCCCGCCGGTGTACTCGTGGAAGCGCGGCAGCAGGTTGACCAGAGTGGTCTTGCCGGAGCCAGTGGAGCCGAGCAGGGCAACGACCTGACCGGCGCGGCACTCGAAGGTGATGCCCTCCAGCGCGGGGACGGTATCGTCCTCGTAAGTGAAGGAAACCGCCTCGAAGAGGATGTCGCCGCGCGCCGGCCCCTGAGGGTTGACCGTGCCCTCATCGAGGGGTTCCGGCTCCACTTTCAGGATGTCCACCAGGCGTCCATACGAGACCAGCCCGGTGGAGGCCTGCACAATCATGCGTCCCAGGTTACGAATCGGCCAGATGAGCCAGGCCACCAGGCCGACATAGGCCAGGTAGGTGCCCACGGTGATGTCGCCCTGAATGGCAAGGATGGCCGCGTAGATGAAGCCGCCCAGCATTTGCAAGCCGAGGACGATATCCGAGACCGGCCAGAACAAACTGTGCATCATCAGCAATTTCTTGCCGCGCAGGAACTTTTCCCAGTTTTCGGTTTCGAACTTGCGTTTTTCGTAATCCTGCCGGGCAAAGGCTTTGACTACACGCACGCCGCTCAGATTTTCCTGCAGCGTGGTGGTCAGGCGTGATTCCTGTTTCTGGTAGGCTTCGTAGGCCTCAGAGACTTTTTTGAAGAACCACACCGAGACGGCCAGGATGAAGGGGATGACAACCACCGATGCCCAGGCCAGGCGGGCGTTGAGGCGGTAGATGGCGATGAAGTTGATGACGAAGAGCAGCACGATGCGTCCCGCGCCGATGGCCTGGTCGGCGAAGAAGCGACGCACGGCATCCACATCCGAGGTGGAACGCTCTACCAGGTCTCCGGTGGAGGTGTGGCTGTGGTAGGCCACGCTCAGGCGCTGGATGTGGTCGAAGAGGTAGTCGCGCAGCCGGCGGGCGATGCCTTCTGCGGTGTAGGCGGCCAGCCGCCCGGAAAGGAAGGCAAATCCGCCCTCGAAAAGCGCCAGAAGCACGAAGCCCAGCGCTACCCAGGCAAAGGCCTGCGCCAGCGAGTCTCCGAGGATGGGCTTTGCTTCGCCAGCCACCATGTCCGCAAAGTAGCGCAGCAACAGGTAGGTGGCCGTTTTGGAAGTGGCCGAAATCGCCAGCGCAACCGTCGCGCCGACGTAGGCCCACTGGAAGCCGCGCATCATGCGCCACAGTCCCAGCAGGCGGTATTTGCTCAGGGTTTGCCGTAAGTCAACGGGGTGTTGGGTCATTTTGGTTTGTTAGTCTTTTAGTCGCTTGGTCTGGTGGTCTTTTAGTCTGTTGGTCGGTTGGTCGTTTGGTCTGTTAGTCTTTTAGTCTGTTGGTCGGTTGGTCTGTTAGTCTTTTAGTCGCTTGGTCTGGTGGTCCGTGCAATTCCGTGCTTTTCCGTGGCTGGTGGCCGGGTAGTCCGTGCAATTCCGTGCTTTTCCATGGCTGGTGGCCGGGTAGTCCGTGCAACTCCGTGTTTTTCCGTGGCTGGACATTCGTGGACACAAAAAAAGCCACGGTGCGTAGCGCAACCGTGGCTGAAGAGACACAGGGTAGGAGTATCAGAGGTTATCCGCCTCCAGGCGCGCTACGCGAAGGAACAACACGGCCAGCAACTTTACGAAAATAAACTTTCACAACCATCGTGTAGCGCACTCCTTTCATAGATTTTTGTCTAATAGACGCGTCCAGTGTACCACAGCCCGCGGACGAATGTCAAGAAAATTTAACCACGGATGAACACGGATGAACACAGATGACCACAGATGAACGCAGATAACCACAGATGAACACGAATGAACACGGATGAACACGGATGAACACGGATGGACACAGATGGGCGCAAGCACAAATGAACACGGATTACCGTCTGCTGCGGCGCTTCAGCGTACCCACAATGCCCTGCGGGAAGGCAATCACGCTCAGGATGAACAAGCCACCCAGGATGAGCGCCCAGCGTTCACCGATGTTGACCTGCCACGCGCCGACCTGTATCACGGTATCGCGTAACAGTTGTTCGGTCAGGCGCAGCAAAAAAGCGCCCACCACCGGCCCGCTGAAGGTGCCCGTACCACCGATAAGCGTCATCAACAGCGGGTCCATCGTAAAGTTTATGCCCAGCACGTTGGGGCTGGCACCCTTGTTGAGCAATGCCCGCAGCACCCCGGCCAGAGTCGCCAGCACACCAGCGGAGACGATGGAAAGGGTCTTGAACACGAAGGTGTTGTACCCCAGCATCACGGCACGCGCCTCGTTCTCACGTACCGCCGCCATCACCCGCCCGGTCGGGGAATTGACCAGACGCCGCACGAACCAGAACGCCAGCACCAGCAGCCCCAGCCCCAGGTAGTAAAACAGCAGGCGATGCTTCACGGCATTCAACCAGTCCGGCACGGCAAAGGTGAAGCCGTCCTCTGCACCGGTGATGTCCACCAGGATGCGGTTTTGCGCCAGGATGTAGAACAACTCGGCAAAGGCCAGTGTGAAAATGGAAAAGTACAGGCCGCGGATGCGCAGCGCAATCACGCTCACCAGCGCGCCGAGCAGGGCGCTTCCCAGCAGCGTCACCAGCAGCGCCGCGAGCGGCGGCCAACCCAGGTGCTTCATCAGCAGGCCGATGCCATAGGCTCCCACCCCGAAAAAGGCCGCATGCCCAAACGAAACCACGCCAGTGAAGCCAAACATCAGGTTATAACTGATTGCCAGCGCCGCCAGGATGAACACTTCGATGTACACCGACTGCCAGAAGAAGGATTTGCCCCGGCTGCAGGCCGAAGAACCCGTTTGCCAGGCAATCACGAAGGGCAGGATGGTGAGGAAGGCCAGCACCAGGAGGTAGAGGCCATCCCGGCGCAGGGAATCATCTCTCCAGGGGAGGCGCGGGGAAAGGGCAACCAGTAAAGCCAGGAGCACCCACAGGGTCAGCGCGCCCCCCAGAAAGGGAGTCCAGCCGCGCCCGCACACGCCATCCAGCGCGGCGCTCCACAGGCGGGCGAAGCCCGCCGTCTGGGGGGCAGGAACGCCCCGCAGGGCGGCGAATCCCCAGGCAATCAGCACGAAGAGAGCATACAGGGACGGCAGCAGCCAGGGGCGGGAGGTCTCTCGTTTCATGCGCGCTCTCCAAACAGCCCTTCCGGGCGCACCAGCAGCACCAGAATCATAATCAGCAAAATCGAAACGCTCGCCAGAATGGGGGTGTCCAGGTATTGCAGGGAAACCTGCTCGGCGGTGGCACGCGCCAGCCCCACCAGAATGCTGGCAACCGCGGTGCCCTCGAAACTGCTCATGCCGCCCAGCACCACCACGATGACGGCGTTGAGCAGGAACTGGTCGCCCATCGCCGGGTACGCCCCCAGGTAGGGCGCGGCCGTGATGCCCCCCAGCGCGGCCACCCCGCAGCCCAGCGCAAAGACCAGCGTGAAGATGCGCTCGATGTCAATCCCCAGCGCCTGCACCATCTCGCGGTCTTGCACGCCGGCGCGGATGACGATACCCAGGCGGGTGCGGCGCAGCAGCAGGATGACGGCGGCCATGATGAGCGCCCCCACGGCGATGATGAACAGGCGGTAAACCTCGAAAGGCGCGCCGAAAATCGGCACCGCCCCATCCAGCGCGGCCGGCGGCGGGATGGGAATCAGCCCCGCCGGGCCGTAGATGGAGCGCACCACTTCGGTGAAGACCGTCCCCAGCCCCAGCGTGAGCACGATTTGGAAAACCGGCCGGGCGTACAGCGGGCGAATCAGGCCGCGTTCCACCACTGCCCCCAGCAACGCGCCGCACAGCGTCCCACCCAGCAGCGCCAGCCCAAAGCGCAGCCCCCCGCTCATGGCCTGCGGCAGCGCGCCGTAGACCGCAAAGCCGGCATACGCCCCCAGCATGAAAAACGACCCCTGCGCCAGGTTGAGCACATCCAGCAGCCCAAACACGATGGAAAGCCCGGCGGCCACCAGAAAGAACAACATTCCCTGGTACAGCCCGGAAAACAGCACCACTCCGGCCTGCGAGGGCGGGAAAAGCGCGAAATTCAGCCCGGCCAGCCCCAGCAAAAAAGCGCCTGAAACCAGCGCCGAGCGGCGGAAGTGTCCCGAAGTGAGTTGCAGTTGTGTCATGCTCTCCTCACGCCGCGCCCAGATAGCGTTGAATGGTCTGCGGAGAGGCCTTCAGGTCGGCCATCTCCCCGCGGTGCACCGAGCGCCCATCTTCGATGATGACGTAATGCGCGGCCAGGCGGCTGGCGACGCGGAAATTCTGCTCCACCAGCAGCACGGTCACCTCGCCGCTCAGGCGGCGAATGGCGGCCATCAACTGCTCGATAATCACCGGCGCCAGCCCCTCGCTGGGTTCGTCAATCAACAGCAGGCGGTTTTCGGGCACCAGCGCACGCGCAATCGCCAGCATCTGCTGCTGACCGCCCGAAAGTTGACCGCCCGGCCAGCGGTACAGACGCTCCAGGTCGGGAAACAGGTCGAACAGGAACGCCTTGCGGGATTCGAGTTGCCCGCGAGCGCGTTCCGCCACCCGCAGGTTTTCTTCTACCGTCAGTTGGCGGAAGACCGCCCGATGTTCGGGCACGTACCCGATGCCCAGTTGCGCAATCTCAAAGGGCTTGCGTCCCCCGATGGATTGCCCCAGGAAACGAATCTCCCCCTGGGCGGGCTGCCACAACCCCAGGATGGTGCGCAGCGTTGTGGTTTTCCCGGCCCCGTTGCGCCCCAGGAGTACGGTCACCTCCCCGGCGGGTACCTCCAGCGAAACGCCCTGCAGGATGTGAAATTGCCCGATGAAGGTATGCACTCCTTCCATTTGCAGAATGGCACTCATGACACCCCCTCCTCGTCGGCGTACAGCGTCCCCAGGTAGGCCTGCTGCACGCTTTCGTTGGCGGCAATCTCCTGCGGGGTGCCCTGCGCCAGGATACGTCCCTGGTGCATCACTGTCACCCGGTCGGAAAGGCGCATCACCACGCTCATGTTGTGCTCCACCAGGATGACGGTCTTGTTTCCATCGGCGGCGACCTGCTGCACCAGTTGCATGAACGCCGGCACCTGCTCGGTTGCCAGACCGGCGGTCGGCTCATCCAGCAGCAGGATATCCGGGTCTTGCGCCAACAGCATGGCAAGTTCCAGGCGGCGCTTGTCGCCGTGCGGCAGGGCGGCGGCAGGCAAGGCGGCCTTCGCCTGCAATCCCACCTGCTCCAGCACAGCGGAAGCGCGGCGCAGGTAGGGTTCGAGACGCTGCCAGGGGGTGAACAGGCGGAAGTTGTCGTCCCCCAAAGCCTGAGCGGCCAGACGCACGTTCTCGAAGACGGAAAGTGTCGGGAAGATGTTGGTAATCTGGAACGAGCGTCCGATGCCCAGGTGCGCCATGCGGTGCGGCGGCAGCGCGGTGATATCGCGGCCGCGCAGCAGGATGCGTCCGCGCGTTGGCTTGAGCACACCACTCAACAAGTTCAGGAAAGTAGTCTTGCCCGCTCCGTTAGGGCCAATGACGGCGTGAAATTCCCCCTCTTGCAGGGCGAAATCCACGCCGTCCACAGCGCGCAGCCCCCCGAAGTAGCGCGCCAGGTCTTGCGTTTCGAGAATGGGAGAGGTCATAGGCAAGGAGTCGTCTCCCCTGCCAACGCTGACAGGGGAGACGCGAGGAAGGAAGTTACTGCTCGCAATTGGGCGCGGTACACGGCGGGGCAGCCTGGTCGGCGGGCACTTCCTGCACCAGTTCGAAGAATTTGTCCTCCGGGTCATCCACGTTGACCAGTTTGACTACGTACATGGGAGCCAGCGCCTGATGGTCAGCGGCGCGGATGGTGTAGGAACCCTTCGGGCCGTCGAAGGTCAGGCCTTCCAACGCAGGGATGAGGGCGCTATCGGTGGTATCCCCGCCGGTGGCTTCCAGGGCGGCAACCACCGCCTGGGCAGTGGCAAAGCCGCACTCGCTGAACAGGTCGGGCGGACCATCGAAGCGTTCCTTGTACTGCGCGGTCAGGTAATCGTTGGCTGGGGTGTTCGGCAGGGAGTAGTGGTACACAATCAGCCCAACGGAACCCACCGTGCCGGGGTCAAGCAGGCGAGTCAGGTCGTTGGACGAGAAGCCGGTGATGAAGGGGATGTTGCCGGTCACGCCCTGGGTGGTCAGTTGGTCGAACAGGATTTGCGCCGAAGTGTTGGAAGCCCACACCAGAATCAAGCCGTCGGGTTTGGCCTGCAGGATTTGCTGGATGTAGGGGGTGAAATCGGTGGTATCGCTGGGGGCGAAGATGGGGTCGGCGACGGTCGCGCCCAGTGCCGTAAAGGACATCTGGAAACCGGCGGCGGTGGCCTGCCCGAAAGCATAGTCTTCGGCCAGAATCATGTAGTTCTTGCCGACGTTCTCCAGCGCCCATCCGGCCACGGTGAGGGCGTCCTGCGCCGAATCACGGCACACGCGGAAGGTGTGTTCGTTCCAGTTCTTGCCGGTGATGTCGTGCGAGGCAGCCGGCGCGGCAAAGTACACCACGCCGTTCTCGTCGGCAATCTGCTGCACCTGCAGTGCGACGCCCGAACTGGTGTTGCCAATCAGAATTTCCACGCCTTCGGCCTCGATTAATTCCCGCGCCGCGGCGGTGCCGGCCTCCACGTCGCTGGTGTCGTCGCGAATGACCAGTTCGACAGGGCGGCCAGCAATGGTCATCGTGCCGCCGGTGGCGTAGTCGAAGCCAATTTGCAGCCCCTGCCACATTTCGTTACCGAAGAGCGCCAGGGGGCCGGTCAGGTCGGAGAGCACACCAATCTTGAGCGGCTCACCCATCGGTTCCTGAGTAGGTTCGGCGGTGGGTTCCGCCATGGCCTCGGTGGGTTCGGCCTTCGGGGGATTGGTCGGCTCCGGTGAAGGAGTCGCCGATTGGCAGGCGCTCAGAACCAGCGCCAATGCCACAAGCAAGACAATCAAAATTTTGGGAAGCGGTTTCACTTTAGACCTCCTTAGAACGTTAGACCACAGATGAAAGGGAACCACAGATGAAAG